>NZ_JACAPA010000027.1:0-138741 GCF_013385945.1 Pantoea sp. B9002 | reverse complement strand
TGGCAAGACGGTATCTACATATGCCGTAGGGTGCGCATTTATGCGCACCTGGTTTTAAACCGCACCAGCCTAAGCCAGCAGCTCCTCACTCTGCATCAGCGCAAAAAACGACTCCAGCTCGCGCAGCATCATCGAAGCCGCAATCGAAAGCTGGCGCTGCGGCGCAACACACAGCGACAAAGTAAACGGTTTCAGCACCGTATCGATCAGCGGGATAAACTTCAGTTCGCCACGCCGATACTCATCAACGATATCCAGCCAGCACATCAGGCTAATCCCCACATCATCGCGCACCAGCGAACGCAGCATATGAATATTATTGGTACGCGCCACTTCGTTGATCTTAATGCCCGAACTGTTGATCAACGCTTCCAGCGGATCGGCCAGCATCAGCGGTGCGGCGGGCACGATAAACGGCCAGGATTCGCAGTGGCTGAAGCGGATCGACTCCAGATTTGCCAGCGGATGTTGGCTGCTCACCACAATACCCAGACGTAAATCGGCAAACGACTTCACCAGCAGCTCGCGCGAACTCTGCGGATTGAGCATGATGCCGAAATCCGCATCGCCTGAGGTCAGCGCATTGGCGATATGGATGTTGCTCATGGTGGTCAGCGTGAAGGAGATGCCGGGATAGTCGCTGCGAATGCGCTGCAAAATCGATGAAAAGAAGCCGCGATTAATCGCATCAATGGTGGCGATATGCACATGCCCATGACGTAATCCGCGCAAATCATCCAGCTGCGTACAAACGCGGCCAAAATCCCGCTGCCAGTTTTTCGCCGCATTAAGCAGGATCTCACCCGCCGCAGTCATACGTAATCCTGATGGATGGCGCTCAAACAGCGGCATATCCAGCTGTTCCTCCACGCGCAGAATCTGCCGATCGATCGACGATGCCGAGACATGCAGCACCTCAGAAGCCTTGCGCAGCGAACCCTGGCGGGCCACCTCAGTGAAATAGAGCAGAAATCGGGAGAAGGCGAACATTAGGGGTGCTCTCTTTTTTGCAACGCATCATGCGAATTAAACAGATGGACGCTTACACATGGGCAAAATAATAATCGCTGCCATGAGAAAAACAAGGGTTTGCGCGGCCTCGCAGCCGATGACATCCCTGTTCAGGCAGAAAGATGATGAAATTCACTCCTCTCGCCGTCACCGTCATCGCAAAGCAGTTCAACGGTGCAGGCAATGTGTTACTGACGCTGGCGAGTTGCAACGGGCAGCCGCTGCCCGCCTTCACGCCCGGCGCGCATATTGATGTGCTCATTCCCGACGGCGGTAAACGCCAGTATTCGCTCTGCTCTGCGCCAGCCGATCACTATGAAATCTGCGTGCGCCTGGATGAGTGTTCAACCGGCGGATCGCGCTGGCTGCATCAGCAGTTGACCATCGGCGATAAGCTAGAGATATCCGCGCCACGCAACCACTTTCCGCTGCCGCACGTGCCGCGCACGCTGCTGTTTGCCGCCGGCATCGGCTTGACGCCGCTGCTGGTGATGGCCGAAGCATTGGCGGCGCGTCAGGCGGATTTCACCCTGCACCTTTACCTGAAACGCGCCGACCAACTGGCTTTCAGCCAACGCCTGAACAATCTCGGCGCGCGCGCCGTCATTCATTACAGCAGCGAAGGCGACAGCCTGCGCCAGCACGTTCCCGAAGCTCTCACCCAGCCCGACAACGCTGCGCTAGTGTTCTGCGGCCCGGCGGGTTTTATGCATCATTTGCAGCAGCTGGCGTTGCAACATGGCTGGGCGGAAGCACAGCTGCACAGCGAGCGCTTCCAACCCACAACGACGCTGGCGGTTGGCGGTGCGTTCGAAGTGGAGATCGCCTCTTCCGGCGCACGCTTTGCCGTAGGTGAGCAACAAACTATCGCTGAAGTGCTTGAAGAGGCAGGGATTGAGATTGAACTCTCCTGCGAACAAGGCATGTGCGGTGCCTGCATCACCGGCGTGTTAGCGGGCGAGCCGGATCACCGTGATGATGTGCTGAGCCACCATGAGCGCGCGGCCAATGATTGCATCGTGCTGTGCTGCTCGCGCGCGCGTTCACCTTTATTGGTACTGGATCTATGAGCGGCTATCCGGGTGCGACCGGCGCACGTTTACCCCGCTGGCTGCTGCCAGAAAACTGGCCTGAAGCCAACAATCAACCTCATCTGGCGACCTTAAATTTCCACGCCGCGGGCCTGCAATTCGAACCCGACCATGCAGCAGCACCCGCTGATTATCTGCCGCTCAACGGCGCGCTGGTGCTGCCCGCGTTTATCGAGCCGCACGCGCATCTGGATAAAACCTTCACTATCCAGCGCAGTCCGGCGCAACAGCCCGGTTTGCTGGCCGCGATTGCCGCCATGCATCAGGACCGCGCGCACTGGAACGCAGCAGATTTGCAGCAGCGCGCCAGCCAGGCGCTGCGCTGGGCGGTAGAAGCCGGCGTCGGTTTGCTGCGCACCCATATCGACTGGTTCTCCGTCGATGCACCATTAGCGTGGCAAGTGATTGGCGATCTGCACCATCCGCTGTGCAGCATTGAGCGCGTGGCCCTCGCGCCGCTCACCTTCTTTGCCGACGCCAGCGATGCGCAGCATATTGCCGCGCAGGTTGCGACCAGCGGGCCCGGCGCGCTGTTAGGCGGCTTTATTCACAGCAGCAACTGGGATGCGCAGGCGTTTCAGCATCTGATGCAGGCCGCCGAACTGTGGCAGCTGGATATCGATCTGCATATTGATGAAGAACTTAACGTCGAAGCTCAGGGATTGCGCTGGCTGGCGCACTATTTGCAACAGCACCCGTTTAGCGGCGCGATCACCTGCAGCCACAGCTGCGCGCTGTCGCAGCAGGAGGATGCGCAACAGATTCTTGCCGTGCTGGCGCAACACAATGTGACATTGATTGCGCTGCCGCTCACCAACCTGCTGCTGCAGGATGCGGTGCCCGGCCGCACGCCGCGTCTGCGCGGTTTAACGCTGGTGAAAGAGGCGCAGGCGCTGGGCATGCCGCTGCTGCTCGGTGCTGACAACGTGCAGGACGCGTTCTGTCCGTTTGGCAGTTACGACCCGCTCGATACGCTGTTCAGCGGTTTGCTGAGCCTGCAACTGGGCGCGGCGTTTGATCAGGCCTCCGCGCTGATCTGCCAACGCCGCGCGCTGCTGGCCAATGATTTAGTGATTTTTCCGCATGCCGATGTGGCGAGCTGGCCGTTGCGTCAACGTCAGCGCTATCGGCTGAAAATGGGGGTGCGTTATGGAGAAACAACAGATGGCGCTTGATGAAGGAGCGGGAAAACCGCTGGCGAAATATGCCGCGTGGCGACGCGCGGGTGACTTCATTTTCCTCTCCGGCATTATCCCGGTGAATCCGCAAACCGCCACCATTGTGCGCGGCTACGACGACATTCCCGCCGCGGCGCAACAGCTGCTTGGCCGCACCGGCGAGTTCTCCACTGACATTAAAGAGGGACCGATTCTGGCGCAGAGCTGGTACGTGCTGGAGAGCATCCGCGCCACCATCGAAAGCGCCGGCGGCCAGATGAGCGATGTCTTCAAACTGGTGCAGTACTTCCGCAATCTCGACCATTTTCCACACTACAGCCGGGTGCGTAAGCAATTTTTCCCCGATGCGCCGCCGGTTTCTACCGTGGTGCAGGTGAGCGAAATGCTGCCGAGTCCGGACGTCTTGATTGAAGTTGAAGCCACGGCGTGGTTGCCGCAATAACACGAGGAGTTGAAATGTTACATGGTTATATTCCGGCAAACCGCTTTTTGCCGTACCTGAGCTGGACCGACATCGCCACGCTGGAAAATAAAGCCAACACCGTGATCGTGTTGCCAACCGGCGCGATTGAGCAGCACGGCCCGCATCTACCGTGCGCGGTGGATAGCGTGATCTCATCTGGCGTGGTCGGCCATGCACTGGCGCGCTTACCCGCGGAAATTCCGGCTTACGCCATTCCGCCGATCACCTACGGCAAATCGGATGAGCATCTGCATTTTCCCGGCACGCTGACGCTGACCGGCGAAACCCTGCTGCACACCATTCTGGAGATTGGCGAATCACTCTATCGCGCCGGTTTCCGCAAATTCCTAATGGTCAACGGTCACGGCGGCCAGCCGCAGCCGTTGCAGATGGCGGCGCGCGAACTGCGTCTGCGCCACGGCGACATGATCATCATCATGCAAGACACCTTCAAAGTGCCGAACTGCGCGGAAAGCTTTATGGACGACAAAGAGCGGCAGATGGCGATGCACGCCGGACATGCGGAAACCGCGCTGATGCTGGCGCTGGCACCCGATACCGTGCAGATGGACAAAGCGGTCGCTAATTATCCGCCGGAATTCCCCTGCCCGACGCTTTCGACCAACAAACCGCTGGCGGCATGGGCATCCTACGATTTCGGCCCAAGCGGTGTGATTGGCGATCCTTTGCCATCCACGCCCGAGCAAGGCGCGGCCATCCTCGATTCGCTGGCAGAAAGCTGGGCGCAGGTGATCACCGAAGTGCACCAGATGACGTGGGTAACCCGCGCCGAACCGGCGTGGGGCACCGGCCAGTGGCAAGGCAAAGTATTAGATCACCACGACGCAGCCGCCTTTTTAACACCTCGCTAGGGAATAACGATGAACAAAACATTGAGCACTGTTGCCGCGCTTGCGCTGGCACTCTCGGCCCCGAGCATGGCGGCGGAGAAATTCACCTTTATGACCAACTGGTATGCGCAGGCCGAACACGGCGGTTTCTATCAGGCGCAGGCGCAGAATCTCTATCGCGATGCCGGCCTCGACGTCACCATCAAAATGGGCGGTCCGCAGGTGCATACCATGCAGCTGATGGCGGCCGGTCAGGCCGACTGCATCATCAGCGATAACATGCAGGCGCTGGAAATCTGGCAGCAAGGCGTGCAGGCGATGCCGGTTGCCACCACCTTCCAGCACTCGGCGATTGCCTTTCTCACCCATCCGGATGTGAAAAATCAGGCTGATTTGCAGGGCAAAACCTTCCTGCTGGCGGCGGAAGCCTACACCTCATATTGGCCGTGGGCGCAGAGCGCGCTGAACCTGAAAAATGCCCGCGTGCGTCCGTACACCTTCAGCATTCAGCCGTTCCTCGCCGATAAAAATCTGGTGCAGCAAGGCTATATCACCTCCGAGCCTTTTGCGGTGCAGAAAGCCAATGCGCAGGCCAATGTTTATCCGATCAGCGATTGGGGCTATCCGCCGTACGGCAACAGCATCGTGTGCATGAAATCGACCATCGAGAAACGTCCGGCAGCAGTGGCAGCGTTTGTGAAGGCGTCGATGCAGGGCTGGAAGAATTATCTGCAAGATCCAAGCGCCGCCAACGTGCTGATCAAGAAAGAGAACCCGCAGATGAGCGATGAACAGATCGCTTTCGGCATTGCGCAGATGAAGAAATACCAGATGCTGACCGGCGGCGATGCGCAAACCGGTGGCATCGGCATCATGACCGAAGCGCGCCTCAAGCAAACCTGGCAGCTACTGGTCGATACCAAGCTGATCGATGCGGCCAAAGTGCCGTTTGACGGCAGCTACACGCTGAAATTCATCCAAGACGTCAAGGTTCTGCCATGAATAGCGCCAGCCATCTGACGCTGCTGAATCCCGATGCGCAAGCGGTGCCGCGTTCTGCGGCGCCACCGGCGATTGAGGTGCTGTCAGCGGAGAAAATCTACCCCAACGGCACGCGCGCGCTGCTGCCGGTCGATCTCACCATTCGTCAGGGCGAATTTGTCTCGCTGCTCGGCCCGTCCGGCTGCGGCAAAAGTACCTTGCTGAAAATGATCGCCGGGTTGATTGAGCCCACCGATGGCAAGTTAATGCTGTTTCGCCGCGATCGTCGAGAAAATCAGCGTGAGCTGCCGCTGTCGTTTGTGTTCCAGGAAGCGACGCTGATGCCGTGGAGCAACGTGCACAAAAACGTGCGTCTGCCGCTCGATTTGGCAGGCGTGCCGCGTGCCGAAGCGGACACCCGCGTGCGCGAAATCCTTGAGCTGGTCGGCCTCGGCCAGTTTGGTCACGTGCTGCCACGCGAGCTTTCCGGCGGCATGCAGATGCGCGTGTCGATAGCGCGCGGCCTGGTCACGCGCCCGAAAGTGCTGCTGATGGATGAGCCGTTTGGCGCGCTGGATGAGATCACCCGCAACAAGCTGGACAGCGATCTGCTGGATTTGTGGCAGGAGCAGAAGCTGACGGTGGTGTTTGTCACCCACTCAATTCAGGAAGCGGTATTCCTGTCGCAGCGGGTGATCATGATGGCGGCGCGCCCCGGACGCGTGGTGGATGACATCCGCATTGAAACGTCATTGCCGCGCGACGATGAGTTCCGCGTCAGCCAGGATTTCACGCACTATGCGCAACAGCTGCAACGCGGCCTGCTGGCGGCGAGCAAGGAGAGTCAATGATGAAACCGTTAGCGGCCCATCGTCAATTTCAGCAGTGGCTGTTCCCCGCCATTGTCGCGGTCGCCATGCTGCTGCTGTGGCAGTTTTTGGTCACCACCTTCAAAGTACCGGTGTTTCTGGTGCCCTCGCCGTTAGTGGTGGCGCAAAGTCTGGTGCAGAACTTCCCGACGCTGTTTATGTCGTTGCTCTACACCCTGAAAATCACCGTGATTTCCTTCGCGGTGGCGATTGTGATTGGCTCAGTTGTGGCGTTTCTGCTGGTGCAAAATCGCTTTATTGAAACCGCCCTCTTTCCCTACATCGTGTTCCTGCAGGTGACGCCGATTGTCGCTATCGCGCCGCTGATCATTATCTGGGTAAAAGACACCACGTTGTCGTTGGTGGTGTGCGCCACCTTGATGGCAGTGTTTCCAATAATTTCCAATACCACACAAGGTCTGCGCAGCGTGTCGCCAGGATTGCTGAGCTATTTCCGCCTCAACCATGCGTCACGCATGCAGATTCTGCTGCGCCTGCGTATTCCTTCGGCGCTGCCGTACTTCTTCGGCGCGCTGCGCATCTCCAGCGGCTTGTCGCTGATTGGCGCGGTGGTGGCAGAGTTTGTCGCCGGCACCGGCGGCACCGATACCGGATTGGCGTACCAGATTTTGCAGGCCGGTTATCAGCTTAATATTCCGCTGATGTTTGCCGCGCTGCTGCTGATTTCACTGGCCGGTTTCCTGCTGTTCGCGCTGATGTCGTGGCTGACGCGCCGCGTACTGGCGGCATGGCATGAGAGTGAATTGAGCCCCAATTAATAAACACGCACGCACCGTAGCGGCGCAATTTATTGCGCATTGCTGGCACGGTGCGCCTGCAACAGCGCGATAAATCGCGCCGCTACGATATGTGCATGTATCAGGTGCGGCGCAGCAACACCTTTTAACATAGGAAATAAACATGTCTGATTCTGATCGCCAGTCTGCACTGGCGGCGCTGGTCGCGGCGTTGCCTGAACTTGACTGGATCAAAGAAGCGCCGAAGGTTAAACGTCTGTCGCGCGATTTCCACTGGTTTAGCCCGGTACTGAAACCGCAGCTGGAAGAGAAGTTCGCCGAGCTGGCGGTGCGTCCGCGTGACGAGCAGGAGCTGGCACTGATCGTCGCGGCCTGCACCAAACAGCGCGTGCCGCTCAACTTGCGTGGCGGTGGCACCGGCAATTACGGTCAGCTGATTCCGCTGCACGGTGGCTTGATGGTGGATATGACGCGCCTCAACGCCGTGACCGCCGTCGGCCACGGCACGGTGCGCGCGCAGGCGGGCATTCGGCTCGGCGATCTGGAAGCGCATACGCGTCCACTCGGCTGGGAGCTGCGCTGCATGCCGTCCACCTGGAAACTGGCGACGCTCGGCGGTCTGTTTGGTGGCGGATTTGGCGGCGTAGGTTCGATTAATTACGGTCCGCTGGCCGCGCCGGGCAACGTGTTGTCGGTGCGTCTGATGACCATGGAAGAGACGCCGCGCATTATCACCCTGCAAGCGCCAGATGCGCTGTTGCTGCATCACGCTTACGGCAGCAACGGCATCGTGCTGGAGATTGAACTGGCGCTGGCACCGCGCCACGACTGGATCGAACGTCTGGATATCTTCAACGATTTCCCGACAGCGATGGCCTTTGCCGATGCGCTGGCGCGTTCGCCGGGCATGGTAAAGCGCCAAATCGCAGTGTTCGCCGCGCCGGTGCTTGATTACTTCAGCGATCTGGCCGATGCCGATGTGGCCGGCAAACATGGCGTGATTTCAGTGGTGGGCAGCGAAAGTGACGGGCTATTACCTGCGCTGCTGATCCAACATGCGGGCCGCAACGCGCTACATTTTGCCGAAGGTGAAAACAGCGGCCATTCGCTGATCGAATACTGCTGGAATCACACCACGCTGCAGGCGCTGAAAATCGACAAGACGCTGACGTATCTGCAAACCGCTTACGCGGCGGATAACTATCAACAGCAGGCGTTAGCGCTGGAAGCGCAATTATCCGATGAGGTGATGTCGCACATTGAATTTCTGCGCGATATGAACGGCACTATTACCTGTAGCGGCTTGCCGCTGGTGCGTTATCGCGATGAAGAACGGCTTAACGCAATTATGGATATTTACCGCGCTAACGGCGTGAAGATAAATAATCCACACGTGATTCATATTGAAGACGGCAAGCAAGGCATGGTGCGCGCCGACGTAGTGGCAATGAAACGCGCCTGCGATCCGCATAATTTATTGAATCCGGGCAAATTACGCGGCTGGGAAGTGCGGGATACCTTGCCGGATGTGCATATTTCGGGCGTGAATTAGTCATAAATTACGCCAGCAACCGAGGTTGCTGGCTGTTAGTTAGATATAAGGTTTTTCCGCGTCGTTTAATGGAATACTCCACGCTTCGCCATTAACCCGCACTTTTAAATAGCGCCGGGTGCGATATTTTCCTGGTTCATACTCTTCGACCTCCCCTTTAATCACCGTTCCACGCAATAACAACTCTTTATTGTTGTTATAGCCGAAGCCAACGTCTTTGTTACCGATCCAGTGCTGCTCAAATGCCACAATCGGTGCCGCATCCAGCGTTGCGCTCTCTTCAGTGGTACAGGCGGTAAAACTCTTACGGAAGATAAAACACAATCCGGCCTGATAACGGTCTTTACCATTGGTCGTTACCAACGCGGTTGAGAATCCGGTATAGGCAGCGATTTTCACATAGAGCTTAGTTCTGGCACCGTTACCTGAAATATGGACTTTCACTACCGGGCTGGAACCTTCGCCGTACCAGCTACCAATCGTGTTCCCACCATCACGCGCCTGTAAATAGATATTCGTTGCGCCTTCTGGCGTGCGATTGCTGTAGTCGACCTGGGTTTCACTTTGCGAATTATATTGCGCGGTGCCTACCACACGAACGTGAATCTGCGACGTCGCATCGGAGAAATTGAATTCACCAACGTAAAACCATTTATTGTTGGCGGTGCGGTTATCCATATGGTGCTGGGAGGAAATATAGTCATAACTTAGCGAACCTTGCGCAATAATCCCCCAATCGGAGAATTCCAATACGCCACGATCGCCTTCACCAATTAGCGTCCACGGCTCAATCCCTTCGGTGCTGTAATCAAATCCAGCGCTTTGGTTATGAATACTTTTCTGAATAATGGTGGCGCGGCAATAACCGAGTTTTAGCGGATTGGTAGTGGACTCAATCGCCAGCCCTTCAATCACCCATTGCCCGTTGGTGAGATCGCCGGCAAATTCCGCGTGTTCAATCCAGCCGTTGCGGATAAAGGATTGGGTACAGCGCGGTAAATCCAGCACCGGCTTCTTGGTGTTGCCTTGCAAGTTGAAGTTCGACAGCTCAATTGCCGTGGAGTGATCCCACGCGCCTTGTTGGCGATCGGACCAGCGAGCGTAAACGATGCTGTCCTGACAGCCGCGCGAATAAAACTGGTCGATTTTACAATCCAGCGTATCAATTAAATCCAACGCTCTGCCGCCGAGATAGCGGAACTCCATACTGCTGACTCGTAAGAACTGGCCGCCAATAATGGTGTTGGCGTAAAAGCCCACGGTGTTAAATGCGGTACCGCCATCTTCGCCGCTGTTGGAACTCATTCCTTTTACAACAATTCCCGAGATCTCCGCATAGCGCGCCTGCACTTTAAAGAACAGCTGGCCACGCGGTTTGGTTTCCCAGTTGAAAACCAGTGTTGTGGTAGGGAAATAGCCGAAGTTGACCGATGCGCCGGTGACCTTGAAGCGATTGATCTCTTTATCAGAGATGTCGAACGTCGACATGCTGAACACGCCCGCGGTAAAGCGAATTCCCGCTGAAGGCAACACGCGTTGCGACCAGGTATACATGCGCTTGACTGCTTCGATGCAGTCGGTTTTCCCGTCCGGCACCGCGCCAAAATCCAATACCGTAACTGAGTTGTAATCCAGTACGACACGTTTCCAGCGTTTTTTCCCCGCCGTCACAATAATTAATCCACCATCGTCCGGGCTAGTTGAGTCGGTTGCGTCGTAGAGAAATACGCCGCCGCCCGCTTTGGTTCCGCGGGTATATTCCAGCACCGTGGCGAGTTCGCCGATGGTCGTAGGCTCTGTCGCCTTTAGTTCCGCGACATCGCGCAACTGAATAACCGATGCTGCCGCCGTGACCGCATTTTGTGGATTTGTATTCGCCATGGTTTACCCCTAGAACAATAAGAGAAAGTAACTGCCACAACGAGTATAAGTAACTGATAATTAATGTGTTGATAAGGTCCAGCCTAAACAATGGCTTTTACTCGTGACAATAATCCCTCTCACGACAAGGCCATGATTAGTGAAAGAAAGCGCAGCGGCAAAACGATGATTTACGGAATTATCGTAGAGAGATTATTGCTTTGAGCGGCACGATTAATAAAAGGCCAGTAACCGTTAGTTACTGGCCTGTTCGCTTAGAACGTGGCGTTCACACCGACATTCCAGGTCACCTGATGGTAATCGCTATTACCGCCAACGGTTGAAACCCCGGCAAACGCATTCACCGTTTCGCCGAGCGGCACGTTGGCGCCCACCGACAGATCCAGCCAGTTTTTATCGCGCGCCTCGACGCTGCGCTCAAATGACGTGCGCGTCGATTTCAAACCTGCACGCACGGTGGAATCGGTATCGCCAAACTGATGGTTATAACTCACCTGCGCCCACGGATTGACCACCCACTGTTTGCTGTCAATGCGCCAGCCGACTGAGCCAATCTGTGAATGGGTGGTTTGATCGGAGTAACGCATCGCGGTGCTGCTGTCGCTGTTCTCGCTGTAGCCGCCGACGCGACCGTAATCCAGCGCGTAACTGGCGACCGGCCCGGTGCTGAGATTTTCAGTAATCGGCAGCGTCCAGCCGGTTTGCACGCGCATGCCGAGCAATTTACCGCTGGTGCTACCCTGCTCGGTGCGTTTGGCTGGGCCGATGTGGATATCACGCTCAATGCTGTCGAAATCGAGATCGGCATAGTGCAGATCGGCGTTGATCCAGCCCTGATCGAACACCGTCAGCTGGCTGTAAAGCGCCACCAGATTGCCACGCAGTTTGTAGTCGTAGTTGGAGGACGGTTCCTGACGCTGATTGGTGTTGGAGAACAGTACGCCGGTTTGCCAGTTGTCGGTGATCTGATAACCGATACCCAACGTTAAGTTGGTGGTGTTGGCATCGCCGTCGCTCCAGCTGTCGCCCTGATAATCGACATGTTGTCCGGCATAGCCGCCAAATACCGTGAACTTTCCGGCGCTGGCAGGCTGTTGACGCTGTTGCTGCAAATGTCCGTCCAGCGTGTTTTGCGTGTCACGCGCCATCATCAGTGGCGATTGTGACAACGCCGCCACCTGCGCTGGCGCATCCAGAATCGACTGGATGTAATCGGCGATCATCGCGTGCACCGCTGGGCTCGGGTGCAGACGATCGGCAAACAGATAATCCTGCGCCGAGGAGAAACCCGGCGTGCTGGATTGGCACTCATCCGCTGAGGTGCCAATCGGACAAGCGATGCCGATGGTGTTGCTGAGGCCATATTGCGTCGGGTTGGTAATCACTTCATCGAACAACCCGGCGATATCGACGCGCACGATGTTGCCATTCAAGTTCGCCAGCCCCGCTTCTTCCTGCTGGTTATAACCGTCGGACAGCGCCGTAACCTGCTCGCTCAGTTCCTGCCATGCGGTGTAGAGCTGCTGCGCCAGCGCGTCACGCACCGCCGGAACTGACGAAACTTCGTCTGCCGCTTGCGTGAAGGCATCCTGCACCGCTTGCTGGCGCGCGGCTTTATCTGGCGTGGTCACGCCATCCAGCGACTGAAACGCTGCCACCATCGCCGGCGTAGCTTCGCTTCCCAGCACGCGTAGCACCGTTTGGATCATATAGGGCGTTGAGCCGAGCTGCGGCACGGTGGGCACAATCACCGCGCCCGCGCCGGCATCCAGCAGGGTTTTAATCTGCGCCACCGATTGATTGGCGCTGTTGCTGATGGTTTCACTGGCGGTTAACGGATTAGTGACGGCAACGGCGATGTCGTTGGCGCCAACCCAATGAATGTACAAACCATTGCTGTCAGCGCGCCCGCCGGTTGAAGCGAGATAACCCGCCAGTTGATCCTGGGTGTTTAAATCAGGATCGAGCTTGGGTACCGAAACCGCGCCGCCCTGCGCATAATTGCTCCCGCCTAACGTTGAGCGCTGTAAATCCTCGCCCAGATGCGCGGCAAGAATCTCGTCATATAAAGGATGTTGTGCACCATCGAAGGTAAAGCGCCCCACGTTGCCGCTATCACTCAGGCTATCGCCAAACACGGTCAGGCTATCCCATGCCAGCGCGGGAACCGGCGTCAATAACGCAGTGAGTGTGGCGATGGCGACAGCGGAAAGCGCAGATTTGTGGTTGTTCATCATCAACTCCGTGATGGGCCAGAGATGCAGCGTCTGACCGGCAAAAGGTAAGGTCCGCGCATCAAGCGAACCCGCAACATCGCATCAGGAATGCGTAAGGAAAATATCAAGGACGTTTAACTGTTTAGTCAGGAAGGTGGCGTTATGCCAGTTTGCAGCGGCAAATAAACTTAAGTTTATTAACAGGCCTTTTACATGCATTTAAATTAAACCTTTAAATAAGGCCGCCGATACTAGTGTTGCGGAGTTCGACTACGCTCTGATCGGTACATTTCGAAAACATCAGGTAGGTTAATTACATACCCCGTGCGGCGCTGCGGCGCAAAGAGACACTTAAGTGTACGGCGAAGGGGAATCTGCGGGCAGCTCAGGTGACGCATGTTGGGCGTGACCAATTTTGCGCTGCACGCATTACGTTCAACAGCACAATAATCGCCTGAGGCTTCCCATGTTTGGTGTGAAAAAGTCGAGTCTTTCCTTGCCGTTTTATAAAAGTGGCGATGTGGCAAAAGATATCAATGCGATCAAACAGCATGTGGCATGGATTGAATTTACGCCTAACGGCGAGATTCTCACCGCCAATCACCTCTTCCTTGCCACCACCGGCTACCAGCTGAATGAGATTCAGGGGAAGCATCACCGCATCTTCTGCAGCCCGCAACACAGCCAATCCTCACGTTATCTCGCCTTCTGGCAAACGCTGGCATCGGGCGAATCGGTGACCGGCATTTTTGAGCGCTTCAATAAGCACGGCCAGCGCTTCTATCTCAGCGCCACCTATTTCCCGGTGAGCGATGACAAAGGCCAGGTTTACAAAGTGATCAAGGTAGCATCTGATATTACAGAACGTCATCAGGAGCTGGAGCACAAAGAAGCGGTGATCACCGCGCTGGACCTTTCCATGGCGGTGATTGAATTCACGCCGGACGGACAAATCCTCACGGCCAACAGTAACTTCCTCAAGCACATGGGATACGAGCTGGCTGCGGTTGTAGGGCAGCATCATCGCATTTTCTGCTTCGATAACTTCTACCGTGAAAATCCCGACTTCTGGCGCAAGATGGCGAAAGGCCAGCACTTTGTCGGCCGCTTCGAACGCAAAACCGCCAGCGGCGAACGCATCTGGCTTGAGGCCAGCTACAACCCGGTTTATGACGCGGATGGCAAGGTGTACAAGGTGATCAAAATCGCCTCGGATATTACTGCGCGCGTTGAAGCCGCCAAGCGCGTCGCCGACATCGCGCTGACGACGTCTGAAGAGACCTCACAAATTACTGATAACGCCAATGAGGTGCTGGACGAAACCATCCGCAACTCCGGTCTGGTGGCGGTGCAGGTTAATGCGGCGACGGCGATCGGTGCCGAGCTCAACGCCTCGGCGAAGAGCATTAGCGAGGTGGTGGAAACCATCAACCTGATTGCCTCGCAAACCAATATTCTGGCGCTGAATGCGGCGATTGAGTCAGCGCGCGCCGGTGAAGCGGGACGCGGATTCAGCGTGGTGGCGGGCGAAGTACGACGTTTGGCGGCATCTACTTCCAGCGCGACTAAGCAGATCACCCAGGTGGTGGAACATAACGCCAGCCTGATTGCGCAGATGGAGCAGCAGCTCAGTGAGGTGAAACAGTTTGTGGTGACCGAGCAGGATAAAATCAGCGTGTTGTCACGCAGCCTGCGGGAAATTAACAGCGGCGTACATGAATTTGTGAACGTGATTCATCGGTTGGATGTGTGATTTTGTGAGGTGTGTATAGTTGAATAAATGTGCACCTTACAGCAGAGCGCACGCATCGTAGCGGCGCAATTTATTGCGCGATAAATCGCGCCGCTACGAAATGTGCAGTGATTGAATTCAGCAAGATTTACATCATCTGCGGTTCACGGATCGCCTGACCTTTGGCGAAACGCGCCAGGCTGTACGGCTTCATATCGGTGAACAGCGGTTTGTTATTTACCATCTGCGCACACAGCAAGCCTGCGCCTGGCCCAATACCAAAACCGTGACCACTAAAGCCGGAGGCGATAAACAAGCCCGGCATGCTGGTCATCTCATCGATCACCGGCACCAGATCCGGCGTGGTATCAATCCAGCCGCCCCACGCGTGATCCACTTTAATGCCATTCAACTCCGGATAAAGCTGCACCAGCGCCTGCATCGCTTCCTGCACAATGCCGTTATCCGGTGCCGGATCGAGGGTGCGGATCTTCTCGAACGGCGACACGCCTTGATTGGACCACGAACCGGCGGCTTCCGGGCCGTTGAAGAACGAGCCGTTGATGCGCATCTTGAGCTTCTTGGCGATCTTGCTGCGATACATTGGATAGAACTTGGTGGCGTAACGGATATTTTGCGGCGCGAGATCAATCTGCCCGCGTCCGGAGAGCGCCACGGTGTAGCTGCCATCCTGACGACGGCGAATACACAACCCGCCGGTGCTGAGACAGCCTTTGATCACTTCAGGCGCCGCCGCGGTTTTGAACGCGGTGCCCAGAATATTGGCGCTCGGCAGTTCGATGCCATATTGCTTGCAGAAGCGCGAACTCCACGCGCCGCCGCAGCAGATTACGCGGTTGGCTTTCACCAGGCCGCGCTCGGTCCAGACGCCGGTGACGCGTCCGCCGGACACATCGAGGCCGCGCACCGCACAGTTTTGCTGGATCGATGCGCCGAGATTTTTCGCGCCGGTCGCAATCGCCGGAGCAGCCAGAGACGGCTCTGCGCGTCCATCGCTCGGTGACCACACGCCGCCCACCCACGGCGAATTATTGCCGATGCGCTCGCGCGTCTCTTGCGCGGTCATCAAATGGCTGACGAAGCCAATTTGCTGCGCCTGTTTGCCCCACGCTTCCCAACGTGCCAGGTCGCTTTCGCTCTGCGTGCCGTAAGTAATGCCCTGACGCGAGAAGCCGAGATCGAGGCCGATTTCGCTGCTCAACTCGTCCCAGCGCTGCAAACTGCGCATCGCCATTGGCAGTTCGTACAGATCGCGGTTTTGCTGGCGAACCCAGCCCCAGTTGCGGCCGGATTGCTCGCCACCGATCACGCCCTTCTCAAACAGCGCCACTGAAACGCCCTGTTTTGCCAGTTCGTAACTCACCGACGTGCCAATAATGCCGCCGCCGATAACAATCACATCAACGGATTCGGGAAAGCGTTCACTGTCTGCTACTGCATTGATTTTTATGCGCATCGTCTCAAGTCCTGCACGCCACGTCGGTGACGAAATCACAAATGATGTTCAGAGGGAATGTGCATGATCCACAACACTCTGGCTTCACTCGCGCTATGGTTAAAAATGTTATGCGGTAAATGGCTCTGGAACTGGAAGCTGTCGCCCGCGGTTAATATGGCGCTGTCGCCATCAATCTCCAGCATCAACTCACCTTCCATCACCAAACCGGCCTTCTCGCCCTTGCCCATCAACATCTCATCGGAACGCACGCCCGGCGGCACATTGATGAACATAAACTGCAAATCGTGATCGCCGGACGGCGACAGCATCTCCTTGGATATCCCGCGCTTGCCGACATTAAAATGCGGCCGCTCAATCGCGCGACGAACAAAGTGTTCCGCGCCGCGCAGGTTGGTTTGATTCTCTTCCAGGAAGGCCGAAAGCGGCACTTTCAACACCAGCCGCAGCTGCTCTAACACGCGCACGGTGGGATTGGTCAGGTTGCGCTCGATCTGGCTGATGGCGCCAGCGGACACATTCGCCAGCTGCGCCAGATCAGTGATGGTCATATTGCGCGCCTTGCGAATCCGTTTCAGCCGCGATCCAATATCCGCTTCCTGCGCGCCCGTTGCTTCGTCACTGATACTCACTCTCTTCATCGGTTTTTTACCCTTCCAGCAGATAACTTTATCCAATTTCGCACAGCGCAGTCGCCGCGTTTATTTCCCTGATACTGTGTTTATCGCTGAAATTACCGGTGCGAGACAGCAAAATATGCCGCAGCGAAGGTTATGGCATGCCCCATTTGGTTTTAATGGTCTGCAAGGTGCCATCTTCTTTCATCGCGGTCAGCGCGCTATTAATCTGCACCATTAATTGATCGTTGCCCTTTTTCACACCAAACGCCATCGGCGAAACATGCTCGGGTTTATAACCGTCAATAACGTGCATGCCTTTCAAGCCACCGGCTTTTTCCTGCGCTTTCAGAATCGGATAATCATTCATGCCTGCCGCAATACGCCCGAGAGATAAATCGCGCGTCATATCCGCCGGACTGTCATACACCTTCACCTCTTTGGCGATGCCGCTGGCCATCAGGCTTTGGGTGTAATCGGTGCCCGCCATGGTGCCGACGATGTCACCTTTCACATCCTGCCACGAGTTATAGGTTTTTTTATTGTCATCACGCACCACTAAACCTGCGCCAAACGCGGTCACCGGCTGAGAAAACGTAATGCGTTTGGCACGCTCTTCGGTGGGCGTCATGCCCGCCACAATCATGTCGATTTTGCCGGCAATCACCGATTGAATCAGCGTGGAGAACGGAATGGCGGTGTAATTAATGTCGAGGTGCTGGCGCTTCGCCACTTCGGCTGCCACATCCGGCATAAAGCCTTCAATTTTACCGCTTTGAGTATCGAGAAAAGTGGTGGGCGCACTGGAGGGCGGTGAACCGGCGGTCAGCGCCGCCGCTTGAGCATTAAGGCAACATGCAGCCGTAAGACACGCGAGTAATAACCGGGAACGATTAGCAGACATAACTCACTCCTGAATCAAATGAAAAGGGCGAACGTCATTTTCAATATAATGAAATTAGTGCGGGTGGTGTCAATGTTTTATTTAACCGCAATGCGTGATTTCACAAATAACGATTAACCCCTTTGATAACATGTAATATTTCACCTATAGCCTGTTCATATGGCGATAATAAGTAAAAGCTATCTCTGAACAGCGGGTAATGATTGACAGTGATTCGCCATCGGGGATATTCATTATAATGAAATTTATCTGCAGGGGATTATCATGGATTGGAGTAGTATTCACGTTTATCTGCCCTTCCTGTTAAAAGGGGCCGAAATGACGATTTACATCACCATTTTGTCCCTGATAATCAGCACGCCATTGGGACTGATTTTTGCCGCGGCGAAGATGTGCCCGTGGAAAATAATTTCCTGGCCGATTGCGACGGTAATTAATATTACGCGCGGCCTGCCGATGATTGTGGTGCTGTTTTATATCTATTTTGTCTTCCCCGATATTGGCATCACGCTGTCGTCATTTCAGGCCAGCGTGATTGGGATCGCCTTCTGCTTTTCGACCTATATCGCTGAGATTTTCCGCGCCGGCATTGAATCGGTGGATCGCGGCCAGCTCGAAGCCGCGCGCTCAATGGGCATGAGTTTTCCTAAAGCGATGCGCCGCGTGGTGCTGCCGCAGGCATTTCATGTCGCCCTGCCGCCTTACAGCAATACGCTGGTGATGATGCTGAAAGATTCCGCGCTGGCTTCCACCATCGCCGTCACCGAAATGACGCGTCAGGGCCAGCTGATTGCTGCATCCACGTTCGATAACACCACGGTGTATACGCTGGTGGCGCTGCTCTATCTGGTGCTGTGCCTGCCGTTGCTGGCGCTGACCAAGCAGCTGGAAAAACGCCAGATTAAAGGAGCCTGAGATGATTGAGATTCGTGATGTGCACAAAAAATTCGGCCCGGTCGAAGTGCTGAAAGGCGTGAGTTTTAACGTCAGCGAAGGCGAAGTGGTCTGTTTGATCGGCCCGTCCGGTTCAGGGAAATCGACCATTTTGCGCTGCATTAACGGCCTCGAAACTTACGAAGGCGGCGACATTAACGTGCTGGGCCAGCGCGTTAATAACAAACATAAAAGCATCAACGATCTGCGTCGTCAGATCGGCATGGTGTTTCAGCGCTTCAACCTGTTCCCGCATCGCAGCGTGTTGGAGAACGTGATGGAAGGCCCGATGCACGTTAATGGCGAACCGCGGCATGTGGCGGAGAAGCGCGCCAAAGATCTGCTGGCGATGGTTGGGCTGGCGGAGAAGATCAACGCGTGGCCGACGCAACTTTCCGGCGGTCAGCAGCAGCGCGTAGCGATTGCCCGCACGCTGGCGCTGCAACCGAAAGCGATATTGTTTGATGAACCTACCTCAGCGCTCGATCCGGAACTGGTGGGCGAAGTGCTGCAGGTGATGCGCAATCTGGCGCGTGAAGGCATGACGATGATTGTGGTCACCCATGAGATGCAGTTCGCGCGCGAAGTCGCCGACCGCGTCTGTTTCCTGCACAGCGGACAGATTGTCGAACAAGGCCCCGCCGATCAGATCCTGCTTTCACCGCAGGAACCTCGCACGCAGGATTTCCTGCGCCGCGTGCTGGGCAACGTGGTTTCCACCACCTGCGCCTGCTGCCGTAGGGTCGCCATTCATGGCGACCTGGATCCTCAACCGCACCACACTTAATTCAGAGGAAAATAATGAAAGTCCAAAAAATCACCCAACCCGCCGCTATCGCAGTGATGGAAGATTGGGGCAGCGTCGAAGGTTTGCCCGGCACCGGCAGCATTGCGTTATCCGGTATTCAGAAAGTAATTCCCGGTAAAGAAGATATCGATACGGGAATATTTGAATGCGGCGTCGGCTCCTATCGCCGCTCGGTGAAACAGGCCGAAATCATGCACTTCCTCAACGGCAACGGCTCTTTCACGCCGGATGGCGAAGAGACGCTGCACTTCAAGCCCGGCGATTCGTTGTTCTTTGAAGCCAATACCGAAGGCACCTGGGTAATTGAAAACACCATGCGCAAGTTGTATGTGATTTTTGACGCCAGCTGACTGATGCGCTGCCTATCTAAACGTGAATTGCTGACCGGTGCGCATGAATGTGCACCCTACAAAATCCTGCCTTTATTTTCCGTTCCCCTTTCGTAAATTTTTGTCTTTGCACTGGCGTTGTGAACAAAAATGACTCATACAGATAGCATCAGCTATATATTATAGCATTGGCTATATTCCTCTGGAGATGATCATGTTTACTCAACGCCTTTTGCCTGCGATTGCCGTCCTGCTGTCACTCAGCGCGTTTACCGCGTCAGCGGCTGAAAAACTCAAAGTGGTGACCACCTTTACGGTGATCGCCGATATGGCGAAAAACGTCGCGGGCGATGCGGCGGACGTGACGTCGATTACCAAAACCGGTGCAGAAATCCACGAATACCAACCCACGCCAGGCGATATTCGTCGGGCGCAGGGTGCCAATCTGATTTTGGTAAACGGCTTTAATCTGGAACTGTGGTTCAGCCGGTTTTACCAGCGTCTGAACGATGTGCCGCAGGTGACCGTGACGCAAGGCATTGAACCGATGGGCATTACGGAAGGTCCGTACAATGGCAAACCCAATCCGCATGCGTGGATGTCGCCGGATAATGCGCTGATCTACGTCGATAACATCCGCAACGCGCTGCAGAAATACGATCCCGCCAATGCCGCGATTTATCAGGCCAACGCTGAGCGCTACAAAGCGCAGATTCAGCAAACCATCGCGCCGATGCGTGCCGCTATCGACAAGCTGCCCGCCGATAAACGCTGGCTGGTGACCAGTGAAGGTGCCTTCTCCTATCTGGCGCGCGATTTCGCTTTGAAAGAGCTCTATTTGTGGCCGATTAACGCCGATCAGCAAGGTACGCCGCAGCAGGTGCGTAAAGTGATCGATGCGGTGCGCGATCATCAAATTCCTGCCATCTTTAGTGAAAGCACCATCTCTGCCAAACCCGCGCAGCAAGTGGCGCGTGAAGCCGGCATTCATTACGGCGGCGTGTTGTACGTCGATTCGCTGAGCAACAGCGAGGGTCCGGTGCCGACCTATCTGGATCTGCTGCGCGTCACCACCGAAACCGTGGTGAAAGGCATCACAGAAGGAAGCCAGAAATGAACCCAGCCGCAGGATTAATCGTCGAGAATGTGGGTGTGACCTACCGCAACGGCCACACGGCGCTGCGTAAAGCCTCTTTTAGCGTGCCCGCGGGCAGCATCACCGCGCTGATTGGCGTCAACGGCTCCGGCAAATCCACGCTGTTCAAAGCGATCATGGGATTTGTGCCGCTCTCTTCGGGCGCGGTAACGCTGGCCGGTTTGCCGGCCAATAAGGCGCTGAAACACAATATCGTGTCCTATGTTCCGCAGTCGGAGGAAGTGGACTGGAGCTTCCCGGTACTGGTGGAAGATGTGGTGATGATGGGCCGTTACGGCTATATGGGCATGCTGCGTATTCCGCGTGCCGCCGATAAACAGAGCGTTGACCAGGCGCTGGAACGCGTGGGAATGAGCGCTTATCGCCATCGTCAGATTGGCGAGCTGTCGGGCGGGCAGAAGAAACGCGTTTTTCTGGCGCGCGCGCTGGCGCAGAGCGGTCAGATTATCCTGCTGGATGAGCCGTTTACCGGCGTGGACGTCAAAACCGAAGCCGCGATTATCACCCTGCTGAAGGAGCTGCGCGACGAAGGCCGCACCATGCTGGTTTCCACCCACGATCTCAACGCCATCCCCGATTTCTGCGATCGCTGCGTACTGGTGAAAAATACCGTGCTGGCGAGCGGCTTACTGCATGACACTTTCACCGCCGATAATCTGGCGCAGACCTTTGACGGTGCGCTGCATGAGCGTAACGCAGTGTTGATGCAGCTGATGAAAGACAAAAATCCTGACCGGGGAGCGAACCATGTCGTGGATTATTGAGCCGTTTGGCTATCAATACATGCTGAATGCGATGTGGATCGCCGCGCTGGTCGGCGCGATTTGCGCCTTTCTCTCCTGCTTCCTGATGCTGAAAGGCTGGTCACTGATCGGTGATGCGCTGTCGCACTCGATTGTGCCCGGCGTGGCGGGCGCGTATATGCTTGGATTGCCCTTTTCGCTCGGCGCGTTTCTGTCCGGCGGGCTGGCGGCGGGCAGCATGCTGTTTCTCAATCAGCGCACGCGCTTAAAAGAAGATGCCATTATTGGCCTGATCTTCTCGTCGTTTTTCGGCATCGGCCTGTTTCTGGTGTCGCTCAATCCCACGTCGGTGAATATTCAAACCATCGTGCTGGGCAATATTTTGTCGGTCGCGCCTGCTGATATCTGGCAGCTCGGCGCGATTGGCTTTATCACCCTGACCATTCTGCTGCTGAAGTGGAAAGATCTGATGGTGACCTTCTTCGACGAGAGCCACGCGCGTTCACTCGGTTTGAATACCCTGCGGCTGAAGATTTTGTTCTTTACCCTGCTCTCGGCGTCCACCGTCGCCGCGCTGCAAACCGTCGGTGCCTTTATGGTGATTTGTCTGGTGGTGACGCCCGGTGCAACCGCCTATTTGCTGACCGATCGTTTTCCGCGCCTGTTGCTAATCGCCGTGACCATCGGCAGCGTCACCAGTTTCCTCGGCGCATGGAGCAGCTACTTCCTCGATGGCGCGACCGGCGGTGTGATTGTGGTGGCGCAAACGCTGGTGTTTTTAGTGGCCTTTGTCTTCGCGCCAAAACATGGTGTGCTGGCTTCGCGCCGCCGTGCGCGTCAGACCATGGAGGACGGCGTAAATGGCTGAGTTATTGTTGAGTCCTTTCCAGTTCGAATTCATGAACATGGCGCTGATCACCACCTTAATACTGTCGCTGCCGTGCGCGATGCTGTCGGCATTTCTGGTGCTAAAAGGTTGGTCGTTACTCGGTGATGCGATGAGCCACGCGGTATTTCCCGGCGTGGTGATCGCCTGGCTGATTGGCTTGCCGTACGTCATTGGCGCGTTTGTCGCTGGCATGGTGTGCGCCGTCGCAACCGGCTACATCAGCGAAAACAGCCGCATCAAACCCGACACGGTAATGGGCATCGTCTTCTCCGGCATGTTTGGCGCCGGTTTGGTGCTGTATCTGAAATTGCAGCCCGAAGTGCATCTCGACCACATCTTGTTCGGCGATATGTTGGGCATCAGCCTGGCGGATATCATCCAGACTGCGGCCATCGCGGTGATTGTTAGCCTGCTGATTGGCATCAAGTGGCGAGATTTGCTGCTGCACGCGTTCGATCCCAATCAGGCGCGCGCCTGTGGCATCAACGGTAAATTGATGCATTACGGCTTGCTGTGTTTGATCTCGTTAACCATCGTCGCCGCACTGAAATCGGTGGGCGTGATTCTGTCGATTTCGATGCTGATCGCGCCTGGCGCTATCGCTTTGCTGCTGGCGCGTCGTTTCGTGCAGGTGATGCTGCTGGCGATTGGCATTGCGGTGGTGACGGGTTTCAGCGGCGTGTACGCCTCGTTCTTCCTCGATAGTGCGCCGGGCCCAACCATTGTGGTGATCTACGCGGCGCTGTTCGTGCTGGCGTTTTTGTATGTCACGGTAAGGGATCGGCGCACGCAGCAAGTGCATGTGTGATGATTTTGGTCGCCAGTAAATTAAATCACCTCTAACCCCTCATCTTTGAGGGGTTGAAAGCAACTTATCTTGACTCACTCTATTTCACTCCCTACTCTTATGTTAATGCGAACCCATTAAAAGTGAGGGGTTGAGTTTAACTTATGAAAAGACTTGAGCTGATCAATAAGCTCGCCGAGATGGATCGTAAAGGCATTTATGTGCTGCCAAAAAAGGATCTCGCGAAGCTCTTCCCACTTGAATCCGACAAATCGATGGAGCAATCGTTGAAGCGGATGGTCGATGACAAGTTGCTGCAGCGAGTCGCGCGTGGCCTGTATGTGAATCCGAACGCTTCATCCAGAAACCGCTGGATGATGGAAGAAATTGCTAAAGCACTTCGTCCGGGAAGCATGTCTTATGTGAGCCTTGAATCAGTATTGTCGGAATATGGAGTAATTTCTCAGATTCCCATCAATCGCATGACATTAATGACCACCGGTGCGAGTGGTTTAATTGATACGCCTTATGGCACCATTGAATTCACCCATACCAAACGTAACGTTGCGCAAATTGTCAAAAATACCCTGGTCGCTAAAGGTCGGCCTTTACGCATCGCAACCCAAAGTGCAGCAATTCGTGATCTGTTACGCGTAGGACGAAACACCAATATGGTGGAAGAAGAAGCTATGCAAGCATACCAGGAAGGGGAAATTGCATGATCATTGATAAAACCGATTTTAATCAACTCGTCGATTTAGCGATGGCTAATGCCTCACTGTCAAAGATGCGTCCGGTCGTTGAAAAGGAATTGCTTCATTATGAAATTTTTCATGCACTTGATGCTGAAGGGTTGCTAAAAGACATTGTATTTCAGGGAGGAACATCACTAAGACTGTGTAGAGGATCAGATCGCTTTAGCGAGGACCTCGACTTTGCTGGTGGTAGCGACTTCTCAGCAGATAGCATGCAAAAAATTAAAACCTGTGTTGAGAAGCGAATCGGCGAGCGATTTGGGCTTAATGTCGTGGTAAATAATAAGCCCGCTAAAGTGGGAGAAGACGGTATAAATCACGTTCGCGTGGAAAAATGGTGGATCTCTATTGAAACCGCCCAGGAAAATCCCGCCATGCCACGTCAGAAAATAAAATTAGAAATCGCCAATATTCCTGCCTACACCCGTGAATTAGTCGCGCTTAGAGTCAACTATGATTTTTTAGTCGGAATGCCGGTCGTGTTGGTTAACGCGGAAACCCTTGATGAAATCCTGGCAGACAAAGTATTGGCCTTCCCTACTTCACTACTCGATAACCAAGGAAGAGCTGTGGCTGCAGACTCGGTGAAAATTCGTCATCGTGATATTTGGGATCTGGCTTGGTTGATCACTCGTGGAGCGAAGCTCGTTCCTGAACTCGTCACGTCAAAAATCAAAGATTATGGGGTGATTAATTACTCCGGCTTAGTTGAGCATGCAATCAAACAACTTCCGGATATTATCAGGAGCCGCGAATTTAATGCTCAAATGAGTCGTTTCATTGACTCAGCCACACTAGCACGAACCCTTTCAGTTGAAAGTTATCTCAATTATCTGGATACATCTGTGCGTGGTTTATTTATGGAAATGAAAGCGGCCCTTTAAAGATACAGATTACTATTAATATCGCCCTACGATGGAAACTCGCAGCCCAACTCGCGCAATTTCTTCTCGACCCAATCGCGTTTATTGCGCCCTTCGGCGATGGCCTGCAGTTTGGCGATTTCACCGCTGTGGCGCGCGCTGGCCAACTCGTGAATCTCATCAATGTGATCAAAAGGCACGCACAGCACGCCATCATCATCACCGACAATAAGATCACCCGCTTCAATCACCATGCCATTTAACGAAATCGGCACATTCACTTCGCCGGGGCCGTCTTTATAGGGCCCGCGATGCGTGATGCCCGCCGCATACACCGGCAAAGCATTGTTGCGGATACTCAGGCTGTCGCGCACTGCGCCGTTAATCACCACGCCAGCGATGCGCTTCTTCGCCGCATACGTCAGCATCAGCTCGCCGACAATCGCGTTGGTCACATCACCACCGGCGTCCACCACAATCACATCGCCGGGTTCAGCGATATTTAACGCGTAGTGCACCAGCAAATTATCGCCAGGCCGACACTTAACCGTGAGCGCGGCACCCGCCATGTAGCCACCGGCGTGATAAGGCCGCAGATTGGCCCCGCCCGCCGTCAAGCGCTGCATGGCATCGCTGATATTCGCCACTGGCAAATCCTGATAGGCCGCAATCTGCTGCGCACTGGCTTTGCGCGTTCTGCTAACGATGCGGAATCCGCTCATACCTTTTCCTATGACTGTTTAGCGAACACGTCTTCATTGAGTTTGGCTTCTTTCACCGCGCCGTAGCCGATGAACCAGTGATCGAGAATTTTTTGGTAAGTGCCATCCTGAATTAACGAGTTCAACGCCGCCTGAACCGCCTTCTCTATTGGCGATCCCTTCGGTAATCCGATTGACATTGGTGGTTCCTGCACGCTGATTTCACCGGTAATTGCCAGATTTTTCAGCTGCGCGGCCTGATACGCCAACCCTTCCCACGGACCGTAATAAAACGACGTTCTGCCGCTTAATACCGCGACTACGCCATCAGGACGGCTCGGGAATACTGCAACGTTGATCGCCGGTTTATTTTCACTGATGCAGGTTTTGCTGGCTTCGTTGAGAAACTCAATCTGCGCCGTGCCCACGCCTGCGCCGACGGTTTCGCCGCAGAGTGCAGTTAAGCGGGTAAACGGCGGCACGTTTTTATCTTTCCGCGAAATCACCGCCTGGCGTGAACTGTCGAAATAACTAACGAAGTCGATTTGCGCAAAACGCTTTTGGCTCGGTCGAATATTTGACAGCACCGCATCAAAGCGACCGGTTTTTAAGCCTGGAATAATGTTGTCGAAGCCGCCGGTATCTTTCCAGATGACTTTCAAACCCAGACGCTGACCAATCGCATTCATGATATCGACGTCGCGACCGGATAAGGTTTTATTATCTTCCAGGAAAAACGTGGTGGGCGGTGTATTAGGATTGGTTCCGGCAATCACATAACCTTTCTGAATGATCTCTTGCGGTAATAAAGACTGTAATTTTGCATCAGGTTTCACCTGAAAATTAAATTTAGCCGCAACGCCCGCCTCTTCCTGCGCATAAACGGATGCCGTTAATAATGCAGACGATAGAATAGCTCCCGATAAGAGAGATTTAATATTAAGCATGATTTACCCCAGGTGAAAAATAGGAAGTAGTAATAATTAATTCTTATAATGCAAGGGGTTGAAACCCTTTCAAGTACCATACAAGATCGGGTTAAAAGGATGAAATTCATAATCAGCATATAGATAGCGATAAATGTTTATTTCACAATGAAATAATCAATAATTACTGCTGCATATGGCATATCGCCCATGCTGAAGAGTTCAGCATGGGCGATATGAAGAGAACATTTTGATGCGCTAAATGTTAAAACGACCACCTCACGCCCGCGTTATAGCGCCAGCCTTTGGCGCCGTTGCCGTCGATCTCTTTGCGGTAATCCGCTTCGGCATACAGCGCAACGTCGTTATTCAGCGTGGCGCTGCCGCCTAAGCCGACATCCCACATCTGACCAAACTTCCCGCTCTCAAAGGTTTGGCTGCCTTCCGCATCTGCCGCACCGATTTTGGTTTTCGCGGTGCCGCCCCAGCCTTTGTAGTAGTTGGCGCGAACATACGGCGTGTAGGCATTCTGGCTGGCGTCCAGCCAGGTGCGATCGAGGCGCGCGCCGAGTCGGCCGATGGTTTGATCGTAATCGTTGTACGACACGCGCGTGCGATCTTGATCGGTGAAGCTGTCCATCTTCATCTGCAGCCAGGTGATTTGCGCCTGCGGTTCGAGGCGCACGCCGTTGGCGAAGGTGAACGGATAGCCCGATTCCACCGACGCCGTCCAGCCGTTGCCTTTCGGTGATGCCACCTCTTTCTGCCGGGCGATGTCGGTTTCACCGCGATACCAACCCCAACTCAGCGAGCCATCGAGGTAGAATCCGCTGTCGCGCAGCCAGGTGCCGTACAGCGAAATGCTGTCGCTGTCGAAGCTGGTGGAGCTGTAACCGTCGGCTGCGTGAGGACGAATGCGTGTGTTACCGCGCGTATAGGCCACGCCGCCGCGCAAGCTGTCTTGCGGGCCGTCGGCGCGCAGCACGTTGCCGCCCAGTTGCACCGCGCTGTAATCCAGATCGAAGTCGTAGCCGTAATCGGCCAAACCGCGATTGCTTTGATATTTCAGATTGGAGCCGAGATAGCGGATAAACATCTCGCCGCCCACGGCATCGGACGCGGTTTGCTGCTGACGCAGTTCGCCAAGACGTTTATGCAGATCGTCGGTCACCGCCAGCGAGTAATACGCCAAACCAACCGGCGCGGAGATGTAAGACGGCACCTGCGGCGTCACGGCCAGCCGCGCGGCACGCTGATTGCTGCCCGCTTGTGGCTGGCACAGCGAACCGTCTTCACAGACAAAGGTGTTAGCGAGTCGATAATCCCACGCACCGGATGTTGAACTGCCCGGCGCGAAGCTGGCTAAACCGTATTGCCACGGCCCGGACGCCACATAGCCGCTCTTGAGCGCAAAACTGGTTGCGCTGGCGCTGCCGGTTACCTGCGCCAGCGACACGCCTTCGTTGGCGGCAATCACGCCGTCGCGATTGCTGTCCAGCTGCGGGCCGCCGATCAGCGTGTCGTCGATAAAAGTGGTGCCCGACACATTGCCGTTTACGCGCAGGTTGTCGCTCTGCGTGGCGGTAGAGTTGAGTTTCAGGCTGCCGCCCGCCGATGCCAGTTCGCCATCAATGGTTAAAACATTCGCCGCCGCGTTGCCGCCGTTGGTGAGATCCAGCGTACCGGCGTTCTTAACTATCAGCGAATCATCGGTCGCGCCTTGCAGCAGCGGATTGACGTTATCGCCGGCAAACAGCGTACTACCGGCGTCGATATTGATGGTGCTGTGCGCCAGTTTGATGTTGTCGGTTAGCGTCCATTGGGTGGCGAAGAAGTTGAGCGTGCTCCAGCCCGCGCCGAGGTTGGTGCCTTTGCTGGCATCATCGCTGGTAAACGAGCCGCCGCGCGCCGTCAGTTCGCTGAGGTTGAGCGTGCTGCCTGCGCCGTTTTCGGTGGTGATGTGACGGGTGTCGGTCAGGCTAACTTTCTGCACCGTCGCCTGATTCGCCGCACCCTTGCCCATCGTCAGGCTGCCGTTCAGCGTGCCGCCGGTCACCACCAGTTCATCGCTGCCGTCGCCGGTATTTACATCGCCGATCACTGAACCATCCAGCAATGCGATAACATTACTGCCTGCGCCGCCCGCCACCACCACTTGATCCGGGAACGGCGCGTTGATGGTTCCCTGATTGATGAAGAGCGTTTGCCCGCCGCGCAAATCAATCAGCGGCGACACGCGACTTTGTGAACTGATTGTTCCCTGATTGATCACCTGGCTGGCATTGCGGGTGACAATCGCCGACCCGCCATCCGCATCGAGAATGTCGATCACGCCGCGCGAAATCACTTTTCCGTCGGTGTTAGCGCGAATGCCAGTACCTTCACCCGACACCACAATCGAGTAATCTTTACCCAGCACCAGACTGTTGGTGGTGCTGACTCCATCGACATTTTCGAAAAGGTAGCCTGTGCCGTTGCCAGCCACATTGATGTGCACTTTACCGTTGGGATCCAACGACGTCACTGAACGCACACCATTGCCGCCGTAAACATCCAACACCACGTTTTTCAGAGAGATATTAGTGCTTTCGGCAATATTGTTGATCGCGCTACCGCTGCTGTAGCTGAGAATAGTGATGTCGCTGGCTTCAAAGCCGCGTGCACCCGGCTCCAGCCGCACGCCATCCGCACCGCCTCGCGCCTGAATGGTGCTTGCGGCCTGCCCATCGCCAACAATATTTAGCCAGCCAGCGTTACCGACACGTATCGCTGCGATGCCATCATCAACCTGCAAACGGCCTTTTATCGGCACGTATTGGTTATAGCCGCTGCCGACATCGACACCGATGCCGGAAGCAATGAAGATGCTGCCACGATTGGTCAAATGGCCGCCGTTGTAGATGCGCGCGCCGGTGCTATTGTAACCGGTGAAATTCACCGAGCCTTGCTGCTGATTGACGAGGCGCGCGCCTGAACTGACGTCAAACGCGGTAATATTGTCTGCGCTGCCGGTGATGGGTGCGGCGACGGACACTTGCGTTCCGCCGCCACTGGCGATTGCCGCCGTGCTGAATTCACCATGCATCGCAATGTTACTGGTGATGAAAGCTTTTGCAGTGTCGCTGGCACGCAGCACGGTGACATTTTTGCCCGTGGTGAAGTAACTATCGGTGCTGGACACCAAAGCGCCCGGCCCGCTGACATCGATGCCGGTGATGCTGTTTCCATATAACGAGACGCTGCCCGGCGTTGCGGCATCCAGCCTCGCACCATTAACGATCTCGTACAACAGCGCATTATCGGCTCCGACTTGAGTAACGCCGCCGTGGGTGATCAAGCGCGTTCCAGGATCGGCGGCACGAAAACCGAATTGGTTGGGATCGTGAAACTCCACGCGATTGCCATCACCCAACTCCAACAAGCCGCCAGCAAATACCGATCCTGCCATCGCGTTAGTGCCGTAAAGATTGATAGTGCCGCTTTGGTAGATCCGCGCCAGCTCATTAAAGGCCACCACACCTTTGCTGGTGAACAAGTTCATGCCATCGACGCTATAAACGTTCAACAAACCGTTGTTGAATACCTGCGTCAAGGTTTGCCCATCACCGTATTGCGGATCTCCATTGGCATACAGGCCGGTACTGTTGCCTGTCACGGTAATTACGCCACGGTTAAAGGCAAACGCGCCAGATTCCGCCCGAATCCCGGTGGTGTTTCTCCCGCCTAAAGTGATGTCGCCGGTGTTAATCAATTGCGCCTGATTTTTGACGATCAACGCTTCCTGATTATTGGCAACACCGCTCAGTGGCGCATGGTTGATCAACAACGTATCGGGATTGAACTGTGTTGCCGGATTGATGGCTTCGCCTAATAAGGTGTATTTGTTGCCGTCGGCAATGGCGGCCGTCGCGCCGATGCCAAGCAATTTGATGCGCGCATTGGCATCTATGGTGGCTTGCGCACCATCGGTAATTTCAATGCCGCGCGCATACATGCCAGAAATATTGAACCTGCCGCCATTAGTGTTCACGTCAGTGTACTGGCCGCTGCCATATACGCCGGTGGCGAAGCTGTTGGTCATCGACAGCGTGCGGCCTGTGCCATCGAAGTCTGCGCCATCCTCAACGCGGAAAATCGTGCCGCCGTAAACCGATGAGAGATAACTGCCGTTGGCGGGTAAATTGATTCTGGCGTTGGGACCAATGGCGTAGAAACTGATTTGTCGTCCGGTGAACAGACTTGAGCTGGGAACGGAAACGGGAATTGAATTGGCGCTGACATCAATGGCGGCACTGCCTTCCGCGCGAATACCAATCCCGTTGGTGCCGCCGAGGCGAATCGGCCCGGTAAGATTGGCGTAGGCGGTGCCGCCGGGATCGCCCTTCACCCAAACCGCCGTGTTATAGGATGTTCCGTAGCGATCGCCATCGCCGAGAACGTTAATCGCACCGCTGGAATATGCCTCGGAATCATTGCCATCACGTGCGATGACTTTAAGACCGGTGCTGTTGAAGCCATTCACATTGATGGCTCCGGCATTGATCACTTTGTTGCTAAGGCTGCCGGAATCGAGCACCAACATGCCAACGTTTTCTGCCGGATTGGGCTGCGCCTGGCCGTTGATATCAATCACGCCGTTGTTGATGGTAGTCGCGTGCGGAGCCAGTTCCACGCGCATGCCCGTGGCATTTTGTACTTTGGAGCCGATAACAATATGGCCGTTATTGATGGCGCTGGAATCAAGCAGTTGCGAGATGCCGTTAACGCCGCCGCTCATGTTGACCGCGACATCTTGCGTGGCATCATTTTTGCGATTTTGCGGTGAACGTCCGATGTAAATCGTGCCGTCTTTGGCGTTCACAAAGCTACCTTGCCCATCGCTGCTCGGCATCACGCCAGACGCTGAGCCACCGTTGGAAACGTCACTGACGCCGACATTGATATTACCGTGATTGACTACCTTGCTGTTGTAGGTGGTGATGCCCGCGCTGTATCCAGCACCGGGTTGCAGATTGATCACGCCACGATTGATAAATTTGCTGCCATACGCGGCGCTAACCGCGGTTCCGCCGTTGCCGATAGTGCTGAGATCCACGCCTTTGCCATCAGCGTTATTAAGGAAGCCGCTGTTGATCACGCCGTTATTGAATCCACGCGCGCCGTGCAGCAATTCCAAACCCGAACCGGTGCTGGAAAGCTTGCCGTCGATAATCGCTTTCGCGCCGTTGCTGGCGCGCATTACCGCGCTATCGCTGTTCACCACTTCGAGCGTTTTGCCACGATTGATTTTGACTGTCGCTTTTGGCCCATCAGCGCTGAGTACCACTTGATCGAATATCGGCAACGCCACTTCATCATCGTAATTGTTGGTGCTCATGCGATACACCACGCGACCATCGCGCAGTTTAAAAGCTTTATTAAATTCGGTGTTGTAGTTATCGGTAATGATGTTGCCGTTGGAGAGTTGACCAATCAGCCAGTCATTGTATTTGCGCAATTCGTAGAGATTAGTGACGTTGAATTGTGTGGTGCCACCATCGTAAGTGCCGACGCTAAATTCACCGGCATATTCCACCACGTTGCCGACATCGTAAGCTAAACGATCGCCACCATACGGTGTGGTGCCCGCGGTAAAGATGATGCGGTTGTTAGAATTCCAGTTCAAATTCCCTTTCTTACTGGCGGTAAATAACTGGCTTTGCTTCACTGCCATCGACCAGCTATTACTGGAGGAATTGATTGCGGCATCGTGCTTGCCAATATCGACGTTCAAGGTTCCGTTGCTGACTGACGCAACACGCGCATCGATATATTGTTTGTCATTCACATCAAAATAATCTGGCACGACGGTTTGGAGATCAACCGAAGGTAAATCAACCAGTTCTGCGCTATTAAACACCTGATAATTGTTATAGGTATGATAATTGGGATCGAGAATGCCAATGGTGTGATTTTGCGGCCCAATTTGTAATCGTTCCGCACCAATCACATTGTCATTGATAATACGGCCAATCGATCGCAACTCGCCAATCGTAACGCTGCCCACGCCACTTTCACCGGGCGCGAACTGCGGCAATCCGTTCAGCGTTTGCGTGCTGCCATTGCAAAGACAATAAGCGCCAACTTTATTGTCATTCACTTCAGGCGTGTAAGGTCTTAATATCGCAGCCGTTGTCGGCAACACAGGGAACATCACGCCTTGCGCAGCCACAAGGCTTAGTAACACCGGATTTAATTTAAACACGTTGTTTTCCTCATGCAGAGAAAAGACAAAACGCGTACGGCAGAATGCCAATACGCTTCAGAGGTATTTAAGTGATTGAATTATTTTGTTTCAGGTTTTTAATATTTGAAATCGGATGAAATGAGTATCTACGCTAACGCAGGAAAACGCCCAATTTGAGTTAAGGAATTGTGAGGTGGGAGAGATGATTTAGGAATTAAACCAGAATGTATTTATTATTGTTCGGATCTAATATTGCTTGCAGAGGATAATATTGATGCATAAAGTAGAATGCGTGGAATTTAATCAAACCTTCATCTATTTGTTATGATTTATTCGATGCTTTTATTTCTCCAAAGGCCACGCCGCCAATCCCTTTATCTCTTTCAAAACAAACATACTCTGCATCTCCTTTATCCCCGGCAATCTTCGAATAACCGACATGGCGAATTCCGCATAAGCATCCATATCCGCCGCCACAACCTGCAATAAGAAATCCGCATCGCCGCCGATGCTGTAGCAGGAAACCACATTATCCAGCGCCATCACTTCTTGTTCGAATTTACGCGCTTCCGCTTCGCTGTGGCTATCAATGGTGACGCGTACAAATACCATCACATTAAGGCCAATCTTTTTTCGATTAAGTACCGCGCGATAACCCTGAATCACTTCGTCCTCTTCCAGCTTGCGTACTTTGCGCCAGGTTGGCGATGCGGAGAGGCCAATTTCGTCGGCGAGATGTTGGTTGGTGATGCGCGCATCCTGCTGCAACTGCTGGAGGATTTTGATATCTGTCTTGCTTAAGCTCATAAGTGGATAATCCTTTCCTTTGTTTAGCGATTAAGGGATTTTTTATCCCTAATCTGTTCCTTTTGCAACGAATTCAGAAAGCACTTTCTTTTGGGGTTGCGGCATACTTTCTCTGCCAAACAGATGTTTGTATGTACCGTAGCGGCGCAATTCATTGCGCAATGTCTGGTCAGGCACAGTGTTGCTGATAATGAGCGCGATAAATCGCGCCGCTACAAAATGTGCGGAATTTATACTCCACCATTCACTTACTTCTGCATCCCCACTCAAGGTGAAATACTCAATATGGATTTCGACGCAAACACCCATCGCTGCACCATCGTGATTGATCAGCAGCTGCCCGCCGGATTGGCGATGAACGCTGCCAGCGTTATCGGCATTAGTTTTGGAAAATTAATAGGAAATTTGGTGGGGCCGGATCAGCAAAGCCTGGATGGCGTTAATTATCCCGGCGTCATCTACGCGCCGCTGCCGGTGTTATTGGCGGACGGTAATTATCTACGCGAGTTGCAGCAAATAAGCGGCGCGGATAGCGAGATTTTTTCGATGCCGTTCAGCGCGCTGGCGCAATCCTGCAAAACGTACGAAGAGTATGGCGAACGTATTGCTGACGCGCACAGCGATCAGATTGAGTTGGTGGCGATCGGTTTGATCGGTCCAAAGAAAAAAATTACCCGTTTAACCGGCAATTTGAAGCTGTATCGCTAAACATCCTCTTCGGCGGCGAACCACGCAGGCGGCTGCCCGACGTAGCGACTGAACGCCACGCTGAAGGCGCTGGCGGAGCGATAGCCGACGCGCTCTGCCACTTCGGCCACCGCCATGCTTTTACCGCGCAGCAGATTTTTCGCCAGCGCCATGCGCCACGTCAGCAAGTAGACCATCGGCGCCACGCCAACCGCTTCGCGGAAACGCACAAAGAAAGAGGAACGTGACAGCGCGGCGGCTTTCGCCAGTTCGGCCACCGTCCAGCTGTGCGCAGGATTGGCATGGATAGCGCGGATTGCCGCCGCCAGCCGTTCGTCGGCTAAGCCGCTCATCACGCCAGGACACGCATTGCAGATTGGCATCGATCGCAGCGCTTCTATTAATAGCAGCTCCAGCAAGCGTTCCAGCACCACATGACGCGCCGGTCGCTGCGCGCGGCATTCATCCATCACCAATTCCACCAGCGTGGTCAGGCGCGATTCGCCGCGCACCTGAATAAACTGCGGCAGCAGCGAGACAATCAATCCGGCATCGGGCGCGCCGAACTGGCAATAACCAATCAGAGTTTGCACGTCGGCGGGCTGCTGTTGGTCGCCAATCCAGTATTCGCCGGGCGCGAGCATCTGTGGCGCGGTTTCTGGCGCATCGTCGGCGGGCGGTTCGGCGCTGGTCATGCAAAATTCGCACGCCGCCGGGATCAGCACAAAATCGCCCTGCTCCAGCGTGATGGGCGGATGCCCTTTCATCTTCAGCTGGCTGCGACCTTCCAGCACCAGACAATAAAACGGCTGACCGGTTTCACTGCGATGCACGCGCCAGCGGCCATTAGCACGCGCGCGTTTAGAAAACGCCGCTTGCGGCTGCAGCAGCGACACCATCTCCGCTAAAGGATCGATCATTTGGACTCCTGCGAATGAAAGCTGGACGTTGCGTTGTAGTGAGTCCAGTTGGTTGACTCTATAGTGATCGTCTACCCCAATGCAACGCAGGAGTGAAAGATGAAAACGATTTTAATCACCGGCTGTTCTTCCGGCTTTGGTCACGCCACCGCGCTCTATTTTCTGGAACGTGGCTGGAAAGTGATCGCCACCATGCGCACTCCGAGCGCCGACTTATTTCCGGCGTCAGAAAATCTGCGTCTGCTGCCATTGGACGTCAGCGATGCCGCCAGCATCAAAAATGCCATCGCCGCAGCGGGCGACATCGATGTGCTGGTGAATAACGCCGGGATTGGCGTGCTGGCATCACTGGAAGGCACGCCAATATCGACGGTGCGCGACGTGTTTGAGACTAACACGCTCGGCACCATCGCACTGACGCAGGCTGTGCTGCCGCAGTTTCGCGCGAAACAAGGCGGAACGGTGATCAACGTGACCTCGACGGTGACGTTGAAATCTCTGCCGCTGCTGGCGGTTTACACTGCAAGTAAAGCGGCGGTGAACGCCTTCACCGAATCGCTGGCTTTGGAGTTGCAGCCGTTCAACATCAACGTGCGTCTGGTGCTACCGGGTTTGGCGCCCACCACCGATTTCGGCAAAAATGCCACGCCACGAATGGAGAACACGCAGCTTGAGCCGTATCAGCCGCTGTTAGATGGCGTGTTCAGCGCAATGCAGCAGCCGCAACCGACCACCAAAGCGCTGGATGTGGCCGAAGCGGTGTGGCGCGCGGCGACCGATCCGCATGCTCCGATGCGCATTCCCGCCGGTGAAGATGCGGTGGCGCTGGCGAACGAAGTGGGCTGATATACTTTGCCAGGCAGCGTAGTTTGCCTGGCAACGCCAACATCGCTATGTTGTCACTCTCGCCCGCCACCTTTTAGGAATCGGAATGCACATCAGCCTGCTGGCACAACAACCACAGTTTTTGGATGCAGTGACCCAAATGCTGTACCGCGAATGGTCGGATTTCCCCAACTGGCGCGATGCGGCGTTGATTCAGCAGCGTTTACAGGTGCGCAATGCCGATGAGGCCAAAACGCTGACGCTGGTGGCCACCACAAGCGATGGCGAATTGATGGCGACCGCCAGCATCATCCATTACGAACTGCACGATATCGTCGAGCGCGAGTTTTGGCTCGGTGAAGTGATTACTGCCGCAGAACATCGTGGTAAAGGATTGGCGAGTGGCTTGGTGACGCGCTTAATTACCGAAGCACGTCAGCGTGGGATTAGCGCGCTGTGGCTGTATACGCCGGATCAACAAGCGCTCTATCGCCGCTTCGGCTGGCAGGATGTGGAACAGCGCGAGATTGCTGATGAAGATGTTACGGTGATGAAGCTGATTCTTTAAGTCGATTTCGCCAACGCTTGCAGCGCCGCCAATCCATCGCGCGCCATCCAGGTGCGCAGCGGCGCAAACAGCGGTTGCGGCAGATCCTCTGGTGCGAACCACTGCCAACCGCGGCACTTTTCGGGCTCCATTAGCTGCGGTTCACCAATTGCTTCCTGCGCTACCATCAGCAGCGTGATGTAGTGCTTGTTGACCTCGGGAAACACATCGCTAACGAACGCGCCGTTTTGCAGTTCACCCAGCTGTAAGCCGGTTTCTTCCAGCACTTCGCGACGCGCACAGGCTTCCGGCGATTCGCCAAATTCCAGATGCCCGCCCGGCGCAGACCAGTCGCCCGCGCCGTGGCTGCCTTTGCGTTGGCCCAATAACAGTTTCCCGTCGCGGAATATCAAAACGCCGATTCCCACTTGTGGTGACATCGTTGCTCCTTGTCCTTGTTTTGCCAGGTCGTCATAAATGACGACCCTACGTGAAAAAATTGCCCCACGTTTTATCACATTCTGTGCCGCGCGTTTATCGCTGCGGTTTAAACCGCAGCGCCATAACCATCAGCAACACAATGCCCACGCTCATGATTACCCACGCGCTATCCAGCGAGGCGGCGCGGTCACGCACGATGCCAGCGATTAGAGGCATCAAGGCCGCCAGCAAATAACCGCCGCCCTGCACGAAGGATAGCAATGCGCCCGCCTCTTCCGGCGTGTGCGCATGATCAAGCGTGACAATCAGCGAGAGTGGGAACAGCGCGCCGATGCCCAATCCAAGCAGCAATGTTGGCAGCCACGCCTGCGCGCCGCCCAGCATCAGCAAACTGATCAAGCCCAGCAGAATCAGGGTTAAAACCACCAGCAGCGGACGGCGACGATCGCGGAAGCGATGGATAAGCGCCGACAGCACAAAGCCCGCGGCAACTTCCGTCAGCGTCAGCGCGCCCAGCACGTAGCCGCTCTGCTCCGGTTGCCAGCCGTGCTGCATGTAAAACGGCGGCAGCCAAGCCAGCACCAAGGTGTACGCGCCGGTGCCAATGCCAAAGAAGATCATCAACAGCCAGGCACGCGGCGAGCGAGCAGCGCGTGGAGCCTGGCTACTTTGCATTGGCGTTACGCCGCGTGAAAAAGTCAGCCACAATAACAGCGCGATGAGCGCGGGAACCACCGGAATCGCCAGTGTTAACGCTAAACCTTGTGTATTCGCCAGTGGCGCGGCGCTGGCGGCGGCAATCGCTGCGCCCGCCATTATCCCGGTGGTGAACAGCGCCATCAGCGTGCCCGCTTTCGCACCGAAGTGACGTTTTATTTGCGCTGGCATCAACGCCTGAATTAATCCGATACCGCAACCCGCCACCAGCGCGCTGATAATCAACGCTGTGGCAGATTGGTCGAATCCGCGCGCTACGCTCGCCAGCGCCAGCAACAGCAATCCGGCAGCGATCCCGCGCACTTCGCCAAGCCGGCGCAACAGCAGCGGACCGGCCAGCGCCGCCAATCCCATCATGATTACCGGCAACGTAGTCAGCAGGCTAAGCTGCGTGGCGCTGAGCTGCGCGTCGCGCTGCAGGAGCGGAAACAGCGGCCCCATCGCCGCCATAATCGGCCGCAAATTCAGTGCGATAACAAAAACCAGTAAGGCAAACATCCCAACCGCAGGTAAAGTACGATTCACTTTGCATCTCCATGCTCATTAAAAGTATCTTAACGTTAAGATACTTTTCGCAGTAGCAATAGCCCATGCGCACAAAGCAACAAATGGGGATGAGATAGCGAATATTGATCACCGCACAATCCGTAGCGGCGCGATTCATCGCGCAATAAATTGCGCCGCTACGGATTGTGCAACCAGGTAAGAACTGCATCAGGGGAAATCCGTATGACCGATCATGTCGATTTTGTAGTGGAACAGTGGGCCAGCGCGATGCCGGAGCTGGATGCATCGTCGATGGCGGTATTTGGTCGCATGCTGCGCATCATGAAACATCTGGCGAAAACGCGCGCTGAAGCGCTGGCACCGTTTGGTTTTCGCGATGGCGAATTTGATGTGCTGGCGACGCTGCGGCGCGCGGGTGCGCCCTATCGCTTATCGCCGACCCAGCTGTACAAATCATTGCTGGTGACATCGGGCGCGATGACCAATCGCCTCAATCGGCTGGAAGAAGTGGGTTCGATTGTGCGCGCTGCCGATCCCGACGATAAGCGCAGCATGCTGGTGGCGCTCACCGATGAAGGCTTAGCAAAGATCGAGCAAGCGCTGCTGGTACACACGCAAACGCAAAATAGCCTGCTGGAAACGCTGGATGCATCGCAGCAAACGCAGCTGAAAACCTTGCTGAGTCAGCTGTTGGTGGCAACGGAAGCGCAAAGGTAAAAACGCTGTTGCTGATGTGTCAAATAATGAATTAATTCAGCGTGTTTTCCATTAAAGTAACCGTCCCGCCAGGTCTTTTTACGGATTAGAGATGAGCAATAAATACGCCCCATCGCAGATTTTTCTTCATTGGTTGACCTTCCTGTTGGTCGTCACTGCGTATTGCACCATGGAATTTCGTGGACTGGCGACGCGCGGTTCGTGGCAAGGCTTTGCGATGATTATTAGTCACTTTAGCGCAGGAAGTTGTGTGCTGGTGATTATGCTATCACGCATCCTGCTGCGTTTTCGCCATCGCAGCCCGGCGATTTTGCCCAAGCCGCCGCACTGGCAAACCGGCCTGGCGCATCTGATGCATCTGGCGATCTACGTGTTTTTCATTGTCTTACCCACGCTGGGCATTTTGTCGCGCTTCTATATGGGCCGCACCTGGTGGATTTTTGGCATTCCGATGCCGGTAAGTAGCAATCCGGATCCGGATTTCGCCGACACAATTGCGGACTGGCATGAAACCCTCGCGCCTTACGGTTACTGGCTGATTGGCATCCACGCCGTTGCCGCGCTGGCGCACCATTATCTGTTCAAAGACAATACGTTAGTGCGCATGATGCCGTCGCGCCGCTCGCGCGCTAAAACGTCAGACTGAAGCTATCGTCGAGCAGCGCCACAATCTCGCTATCCGGCAAGCCGTTCTCCAGCGTGATGCTCAGCCAATGCTCTTTGTTCATGTGGTAAGCCGGATAAACGCCGGGTAACTGGCGCAGCGATCCAATCAATTCAGGCCGCGCTTTGATGTTCATCACATCAATGACCGGCCCATCCGGCAAACCGAGTTTATGACTCTCCAGCGGGAACACCAGCGCAAACCACTTGCGGTGCCGCGGATGACGCAGCACCGCATATTCACTGTGCTTTTTCCACGGATAATCGGGTTCTACCTGATAGTGCTGATTGATGTAGTCGAACAGCTGCTGGCGTTGCATGCATCCTCCGTGGTGAACGCGGGATAAAGGCCGCCGAAGATGGCGGCCCCTCAGACTTTATAAAGCTGAAGCAAAAGTTGCCAGTGTTCGATTAAAACGTGCAGATTCTTCGATAAATGGCGCATGGCCAGAATTGGCAAACATCTGTGTCTGAATACGCGGATTGATACTCTTTACTCTGGCGAGAGATGCAGCAGGATTCACCAATGCATCATGCTCACCGTAGATAAACAGCAGCGGCACACGCGATTTTTTTACTCCTTTTTCCAAGGCAATGGTCATGGTTGGCACCGCTCGTTGCATGGGCCATGCAGCCAGCGCGGCGTTAGCCAGCAGACGTTCAAAGGTTGTGCGGTCAGGTTGCTGATAGAAGCAAAGGTGTAGAAAGGCCCGCTCGCCATCCAGATGCGTTTTCAAATCACTTGCCGTCATTGCACCATACACTTCATGCGCCGGAATCAAAGTGGGATTAAGTTCTACCACACCGTCGACGTAGATAGCGCCACTGATATTACCGTCACCGTAGGCCGCCAGATAGTTGGTGATCACCGCTCCGCCCAATGACCATCCGACCAATAGCGGCTTATTTGCATGGCTTTGATTAATCACTGCGCGGAGATCGTCGGCCCAGCGTTTTCCATCGCGGTAAGCTGATTCTTGTTCAGGCTTGTCGGATAAACCGTGCCCACGCATATCGAAAGTAATCAGCCGATAGCGTTGCTGTAACTGCGCATCACTGATCTGTTTTTCCCAGTTTAAGTGGCTGCCAAGCAAACCGTGAATAAACACTATAGGTAAACCATTAGGATTACCTGATTCCTGTACTGCAAGCCTTACGCCATCTGGCGCGGTAATGGTGTACTGCTTCTCAGCGGCAAACAGCGTGGCAGAAAAGAGCATGAGAACGACGCCAAACAGTGTGCGTTTAATAAGTAACAGCATAAAAAGTCTCCTTAAATGAATGATTCCCGGCTATCCTGAACCCTGACACTGATGTCAGAGTCAAGCCGCTTGATGGGGAGCAACTTATGCAGTTATCAATTGGAGAGTTGGCAAGAGAGACAGGCGTGAGCGTGCGCGCCATCCGTCATTACGATCGCCATCATCTGCTGACTTCAACACGCGCCTGTAACGGATACCGTTTTTTCCCGCTACAGGCGATAACACAGGTGCGGCAGATTCAGCGGCTGATCAATACCGGTTTCAGCATTGCCGAAATCTGCTCTTTTCCGGATTGTATGCGCATGGTCGAAGGGGCAGCATTCTGCCCGGAAACCCAAGCTGTGCAATATAAGCGGCTGGCGGATATTGAACGCCAAATTAGTGAACTTGAATCCCGTCGTGCGTTACTGATGGCCACACTGGCTGAAGGCATCACCCGATAATGCGGTTTCCATTAACAGTGCCGTCAGTAACGCTCTTTGCGGGTAAATTTTTGCGCTAAATCAGCGCCCTTGAACCAGGGAAGTAAGTGATGTTTCATCTGATTTTCAGCATACCGAGCTGGTATGTGATCGCCCGATTTTTGTTCCCGTTAGCCATGCCCTTGCTGTTAAAAATCATCCTTTCTCTGCTGGTGTTGCTGGCTTCGCAGTATTTGCTGGTGAGCCGTTTTACCTCTGGCAGCATGTTCTCGCCGGAAATGCCGCGCGCCATCGTCATCCTGTTCAACTGGGGTTTCAGCGCCGTTCTGTTCCTCGCGCTGACGCAGTTTGTGATTGATGTGGTGGCGCTGGTTTCGCTGTTGTTCCGCCATCCGTTTGAAATCGTGCCCGCGGTACGTTATGTAGCGGCGGCGTTTGCCTTGATTCTCGCCACGGTTGGCGTTTATCAGGCTATCCGCGTTCCGCCCATCAAAGATGTGACCATCGAAATCGACAACCTTCCGCGCGAATTTGAAGGCTATCAACTGTTGCAGTTGACCGATATGCACATCACCAAACTCTTCAATGAGAAATGGACGCGCGCGCTGGTGCAAAAAGCCATGACGCTGGATGTCGATCTGATTCTGGTCACCGGCGATGTGATTGACGGCACGCTGCAAAACCGGCGTGCGGACGTCGAGCCGCTGCGTGGATTGCATGCCCGCGATGGCGTTTTCGCCATTACCGGCAATCACGAATATTTCTTTGAGCAGGAGCGCTGGACCGCGCATCTGGCGTCGCTGGGTCTGGAGCCGTTACTCAATCGTCATACGGTAATTAAACGCGATAACGCCGAGCTGGTGATCGCCGGCATGCCGGATACCTCAGCAGCACGACGTGGCGCAGTTGGCCCCGATTTGGAGCTAGCGCTGGCCGGTGCGCCGGAACATGCCCCGATCATCCTGCTCGATCACCAGCCGCGCAACGCCCGGCAAAATGCGCTGAAAAACATCGATCTGCAGCTGTCCGGCCACACGCACGGCGGCCTGATTGTTGGCTTTGATCGCCTGTTTGCCAAACCCAACGCGGGCTTCGTGTCGGGGCTGTATCAGGTCGACGGCATGCAACTCTACGTCAACAACGGCACCGCGCTCTGGCCTGGCATGGCGGTGCGTTTGGGCCGACCATCGGAGTTGACCCGCATTACGCTGCAGCGCAAACCGTAACGCGCGTCAAGGTTGGGGGATTGCCCGCGAGGCATCCCACAATCTCATCATCTGGGCGATTCCGTGCTCAATCTCGCCGAGAGGAACCTCATCGCGCGCCAGCGTCGAGATCCCCAGCATAAAACTGTTGAAACTGACCGCAAGGGAAAGCGTCTCCTCATCATCCCGCAACTCACCGCTGCCGATCCCTCTTTCAACGCAATGCTTGATCCCTTCACGGGTGCGCATGCGCGATGCTGCAAGCGGTTTAAGCACGTGGCGATTTTCCTCAGAACAGGAAGACATCACGCTCAGTGCCACCATGCATCCGCGCGGATGCGAAGGATCGTACTGCATTCTGGCGGAGTTGAGCAGCGCGGTTTCCAGCGCCTGGCGAGCGGGCACGCGGGTATCCCACAAAGCTTCCGTGACCTGAGCATGGGTTTGCAAATAACAGTTCACGGCTTCAGCAAAGAGCGCCTCTTTCGATCCAAACGCGGCATAGAAGCTTGGCGCGGTGATGCCTTTGCCTATCGAGGCTTTGAGCTGCGCCAGCGAGGTTGATTCATAGCCGTTTTCCCAGAAAAGGTGCATCGCTTTGATTACCGCTTCATCCCGGTCAAATTGTCTTGGTCTGCCTGTTCTCATCATCACATCCTCCGCCATTTATACTAATCGATACAGAATTCATTGACAACGCACAGCTTGCCTCCGCAATATATATACCGATCGATACATATATTCATGGCGCTTTGCGGCGCTGTTGCAAATCAAGAGCAGGCTAAATAATGAATTCAACGTTTAAGCACGAAGAAGCCCAACGGCTGCCAATCCTGGCGCTTTTGGCGCTCGCAATGGCAGGTTTTATCTGCATTCTGACTGAAACCATACCCGCCGGATTGCTGCCACAAATCAGTCAGGGGCTCAATATTTCCCCCTCGCTGGCCGGTCAATGGGTTACCGCCTATGCAGCCGGTTCGCTACTGGCCGCGATTCCGCTCACATTACTGACCCGAAGCTGGTCGCGCCGGGTTGTGTTGCTAAGCACCGTGTGTGGATTTCTGCTGTTTAACACCCTCACCGCCGTCTCTTCAGACATCGTTATCATCTTAATAGCGCGATTTTTTGCTGGTGCCTCAGCCGGTTTGGCGTGGAGTTTGATTGCGGGCTATGCGCGAAGAATGGTGGTTCCATCGCTGCAGGGACGCGCATTGGCGCTCGCCATGGTGGGTACGCCAATCGCCCTTTCACTCGGTGTTCCGGCAGGCACATGGATGGGCTCGTTGCTGGGATGGCGTCTGACATTTGCCGCCATGTCGGGACTCTCGATTATTCTGATTGGCTGGATTCTGCTGGCCGTGCCGAACTATCCCGGCCAATCTGCCACGCAAAAAATGCCGCTCGGCGCAGTATTACGTATCCCCGGCGTATGTGCCGTGCTTGGCGTGGTGCTGACCTGGATGCTGGCGCATAACATTCTCTATACCTACATCGCGCCGTTCATTGCTTCAGCCGGTCTGGCGCATCGCGTGGATGTGGTGCTGCTGATCTTTGGCATCGCGGCATTGGGTGGAATATTCATTACCGGCAAGATCATTGATACCCATCTGCGCAAAGCGGTGCTGCTGTCACTCTCCATCTTTGCTGCGGTGTCGCTGATTTTTGGTCTGAGTACGCCAACACCCGCCGTGATCTATGCGGGCATAGCCGTTTGGGGACTCACCTTCGGCGGTGCCGCGACGCTGCTGCAAACGGCTCTGGCAGATGCCGCCGGTGAATATGCCGATGTCGCGCTCTCCATGAATGTCGTCACCTGGAACAGCGCTATCGCCCTCGGCGGTTTGACCGGCGGAATGTTGCTTGAACATGTCGGCTCCCAATCTTTTCCGTGGGCGATTCTGCTATTGCTGTTGGTCGCGTTGGCCATTGCACTGCGTGCTAAGCAGGGTTTCCCGGCTGCGAACAGCCGGGCGAAAACCTCACTCAGCCCGGCCAGCGAGACTGACGGATAACGCGACAGAAATTGAGCGGTGAGAAATCCGGCTCTTTATCCTTAATCACATCGGCTTTTACATTGCCAAAGGTGGTGTCCGGTTTATGCCGGATGCCATCGTAAAAGGCCTGAATGATCGCCTCCTTGAACGCCGCCGGGCGCGGATAGTTCGCCGTCACGGCGCCAATCTCCTCTTCCGCAAACTTCTCATAACCGATGCCCAGCACGTCCATCTCCACGCCCGCGGTAACCAGCGCTATTTCTGGTGCCATAAACTCCGGTATTCCCGGCGTGGTGTGCAGCGCAATCGCGGTCCACACCTTATCGATATCACTGGGAGCGATGCCGTAGCCTTGCAGAAATTCCCGCGCGGCATTGGCACCATCCACTTCAAAACGTTTATCGCAACTGCAGTGCTCGTGCGTCAGGCCGATGTCATGGAACATGCAGCCGATATACAGCAGCTCGCGATCGACGTTAACTCCACGCTGCTGCCCCGCTAGCGCGCCCCAGTAATAGACGCGGCTGGAGTGGTTAAACAGCAACTCTGATTCGGTATCGCGCACAAACTCTGTCGCTTCGCGGGCCATTTTGCTGTCCGGGATGCGGATGCCGGTAATGTTCACGCTCATTTTTCTCTCCTGTTGGTTGTCTTTTTCCACCATAGAGCGCAGGCTAAAAGTCTTAAAGTGCCCAATACAGACGATTAAAGACATTGTGATGTTTTGCGACATGAGGAAATGAATGCGTCATGAAATAGCGATTCTGGCGGTGCCGGGCGTGCAGTTACTCGACGTTTGCGGCCCGGTGGATGTGTTTGCCGAAGCCAACCGTCTGCTGCAGCGGCAGATCTACACGCCCCGCATTATCGCAGTTGAGGGCGGTGAAATTCACGCATCATCCGGCGTGCGGCTGAGCGCCGATTTGCAGCTGGCTGAAACGCAGAACTATGCGCCGCACACCTTTCTGATCGCTGGCGCGCCGGGCATAGAAAATTTTGCTGCCGATGACAACCTGCTGCATGCGCTGAGCGGTTTATGCCAGCGTAGCCAGCGTTTCGGCTCGGTGTGCAGCGGCGCGTTGCTGCTGGCGCGTACTGGATTGCTGGCCGGCAAACGCGTCACCACGCACTGGGAAAGCGCCGCTTTACTGGCTTCGCGCTATCCGGAGATCACCGTAGATGCCGATGCGTTGTGCGTTGCAGATGGGCGAGTGCGTACCGCCGCGGGCGTTACGTCCGGGCTGGATCTGGCGCTGCGTCTGGTGGAAGAGGATCTTGGGCGTGAAGTCGTGATTGAGATCGCCGCGCATCTGGTGATGTTTTTCCGTCGTCCGGTCAATCAGGCGCATTTTATGCGCAGCAACAGCGCATCGTTGCGCGGCCGCTCGGCGTTGCAGGAGTTACAGCGTTGGGTGATTTCGCATCTGGCGGAAGTTAAAACCGTGGCGATGATGGCCGAACATATGGCGATCAGTGAAAGGCATCTGACGCGATTATTCCGCAATGAATTGGGGATGACGCCGGGACAATGGCTGGAGCGCGAGCGCGTGGCGAAAGCAAAACAGCTGCTGGAACAAAAATCGCTGCCCGCAAAAACGCTGGCATTACAGTGCGGATTTTCCGGCGCTGACGTGATGCGACGAGCGTTCAGCCGGGTAACCGGCATCACACCCGCCGCATACCGCAAAATTACGGAAAATAACGAATAAAATAAAAATATTGAATATTTCGTAGCGGCGCGATTTATCGCGCAATAAATTGCGCCGCTACGATATGCACGCTCAGTAATTTACTCTTTCGCAAACGCCAGCAAGTCTGGATTAATCTGCTCAGGATGCGTCGTGAACATACCGTGCGACAAGCCTGGATAGGTTTTCAGCGTGCCCTGTTTCAGCAACTTAATCGCCTTGTGCGCCGAATCATCAATTGGCACCACCTGATCGTCTTCCCCGTGCAGCACCAATACCGGCACCGTGATCGCTTTGAGATCTTCGGTAAAATCGGTTTCCGAGAACGCAGTGATACAGTCATATTGCGCCTTAGCACCGCCCGCCATGCCCTGACGCCACCAGTTATCGATCAAACCCTGGCTCACTTTCGCACCTGGACGGTTAAAGCCGTAAAACGGACCCGCTGGCACATCGATAAAGAACTGCGCGCGGTTAGCGGCCAGCGCTGAGCGGAAACCGTCAAACACCTCTTTCGGCAAACCTTCTGGATTGGCAGCGGTTTGCAGCATGATTGGCGGCACGGCGCCCATCAACACCGCTTTCGCCACGCGGCCTTTCTCGGCATGCGCCACATAACGCGCCACTTCACCGCCACCGGTTGAGTGACCGATATGGATGGCGTTGCGCAGATCCAGCGCTTTGGCCAGTTCTGCCACGTCGGCGGCGTATGTGGTCATATCGTTGCCGCTATCGGTTTGGTCAGAACGGCCGTGGCCGCGACGGTCGTGGGCGATAACGCGATAACCTTGTGCCAGGAAAAACAACATTTGGTTGTCCCAGTCATCGGCGCTTAACGGCCAACCGTGGTGAAACACTACCGGTTGGGCATTTTTTGGGCCCCAGTCTTTGTAAAAGATTTTGGTACCGTCTTGAGTGGTGATGATGCCGTTGCTCATGAGTAAGTCCTCTGTATGTGATTGTCTGTGTTCGATGGGCTTATTGTCACGGAAAGCGGCAGCGGCTAACATTGTCAAATATGACACATTAAGGTCCGTAACTGACAAATGATGAAAACTGCAGAAAACAGCGTTGTGGCGGAAATTGGCCTGGTGCTCTACCCCGATTGCCAGCTCGCGGCGATTTATGGCTTAACCGATATGTTCAGGATTGCCGCGGAATGGGCGGAAAACATTTCTGGTGAGGAGCGCAAGCGGACGATACGTGTCTCACATTGGCAGATCGATGCGCACAGCGACCAAATGGTTTGCGTCTGGGATAGCCATCCCGATACACCACATCGATTGAGCCACGTGATTGCGCCGCCAAGTCTGGTGGTGCCAGCGAAAATGGTGCCCATGAAGGTGCCCGCCAACTGGATGAGCGGGCTTTATGATGAAGGCGTAACGCTCTGTTCGGTGTGCGCCGGTGCCTTTGTGCTGGCCGAAACCGGACTGATCGATCACCGTCGCGCCACCACGCACTGGGCCTTTGCGCAGACGCTGTCAGAGCGTTTTCCTGCGGTGGAAGTCGCGGTGGAAAATATGGTGATTGACGATGGCGATATTATTACCGCCGGTGGGATTCTCGCGTGGACGGATTTGGGTTTAACGCTGATCGAAAAAGTACTCGGCACCGGCACCATGCTGGCGACCTCACGCTTTTTACTGATCGATCCGCCGCGTCGCGAGCAAAGCACTTACTCGGCGTTTATCCCCAATTTCGATCACGGCGACAGCCAGATTCTCCGCGCGCAGCATCATCTTCACGCCCATGTTGCCGAGCAGCACAGCATCGAGAGCATGTCGGCGCTGGCAAGCATGACGCCACGGACCTTTCTGCGCCATTTCCAGAAAGCAACCGGCCTGCGGCCAACGGATTATTTGCAGCAGGTACGCATTATGAAAGCGCGCGATGCGCTGGAGCTGAGTAATCGTTCGGTCGATCAGATCGCCTGGGAGATCGGCTACAGCGATCCTTCCGCCTTTCGCAAAATTTTCCGCAAACTCACCGGCGTCACGCCGGGCCAGTACCGGCAGCGGTTTGGCAGCCGGCACCATGATTAACGCCCATCACAGCAGGAAAATCGCCGTTTTCCTGCCATGATTACGTTCGTCCCGTTATGACTTGCTAAGGATTTCTATGCCACTGCGTTCGCTTCAGGCTCTGTGTCTGGTTAACTTTTTTATGGCTGACGTACGAGATGGTCTTGGGCCTTTTCTCGGCATATTTCTCACAGAACGCCACTGGAATGCGGGAGATATTGGCTGGGTAATGACTGCCGGTGGCCTTGCGGGTCTTGTCGCTACCCTGCCGGCGGGTTTAGCCACTGACGCCACGCGCCATAAACGTTCGCTGCTTATCACTGGATCAATCCTGATCACCCTTTCCACCTTGCTGCTTTGGTATTTCCATCAGGGTTGGATCGTGGTTTTATCGCAGATTGTCACCGGCCTTTCAGCCGCGCTCATCGCGCCAGTGTTGACCGGGATCACCCTCGGCTTAGCGGGTCCGCAAGGATTTAGCCATCAAATGGGGAGAAATGAAGCCTTCAACCACGGCGGAAATATGACGGCCGCCATTATTGCTGGCGCTTCAGTGTGGTTGTGGGGAACGGGCGCGGTGTTTGTGCTAATGACGACGATGGCGCTGTGCGCAGGTGCAGCCGTGCTGGCTATTCGCCATAACGACATCGACAACCTTGCCGCGCGCGGGCTCTCTGGTAGCGAATCCGCCGCTAACGTACCGCGTCTTTATCAGATTGCCCGTAATCCCGCCGTCATCATCACGGGAGTCACGCTGTTACTTTTCCATCTAGGCAATGCTGCGCTGTTACCTATGCTGAGCTTGCGGGTGGCGGCAGCGCATAACGCAGCCATCAGCCCCGGACTTTATGCCGCCGCCACGGTGGTTATTTCACAATGCGTGATGATTCCCATGGCGCTGTATGCCGCACGTCGCGCGCCGCGTTTTGGTTATCCGGCGCTGATCACGGCGGCGCTGCTGGTGCTGCCATTACGTGCGTTGATTGCTTCCGCTTTTGACGGCGCTTATTTCATGGTTCCGGTACAGATTCTGGATGGCATAGCGGCGGGTCTGCTGGGCGTGGCGGTGCCGGGTTATATCGTGAAGGTGCTTGAGGGCAGCGGACATACCAATGCAGGTCAGGGTTTTATCATGCTAATGCAGGGCGTCGGCGCGGCAATGAGTCCCGCGTTGGCGGGAAACATTGCCGCAGCCTATTCCTATCGAAGTGCGTTTGCCGTGCTGGGCGCGATCGCCCTGGCGGCGCTGATCACCTGGTGGCTAGGCAGCCGTTATTCAGAGAAAAACGGCGTGCCACGTTCAGCGCGTTCTTAGCTGAGGCTCGATCAACTCAGCTGGAAACGCCCAACGGTGTTCGCCAGCTGCGAGGCCTGATCCTCCAGTGAACTGGCGGCGGCAGACATCTCCTGCACCAGCGCGGCGTTCTGCTGCGTGGTGCTGTCCATCTCGTTCACCGCGATGGTGACCTGGCTGATGCCGCGCGCCTGCTCATCGGAAGCAATCACGATTTCACCAATAATGGTGCGCACCGAATTTACCGCCTGCGTCATCTCCTGCATGGTTCTGCCCGCATCCTGCACCAGCTGCACGCCGCTGCCGACGCGCTGTGTTGACTCCTGAATCAGCGCGCCGATATCTTTCACCGCATTGGCGCTGCGCTGGGCCAGATTACGCACCTCCGACGCCACCACAGCAAAGCCGCGCCCTTGTTCACCGGCACGCGCCGCTTCTACTGCGGCGTTCAGCGCCAGAATATTGGTCTGGAAGGCGATGCTGTTGATGATGGCGGTGATGTCGCCAATTTTCTTCGCGCTGTCGTCGATTTGCGCCATGGTTTGCACCACTTCGCCCACCAGCGTTTCACCACGACTGGCAATGTGCGTGGCGTTATCGGTGAGCGTTGTCGCCTGATGCGCGTTGGTAGCGTTGTGTTTCACCGTCGCGGTGATCTGCTCCATGCTGGCGGCAGTTTGCTCCAGCGCGGCAGCTTGCTGTTCAGTGCGCGAAGCCAGATTGAGGTTGCCGCTGGCGATTTCACCCGCGCCCTGACGCACCGACGAGCTGGCATCCTGAATCTGTCCCACGATGTCGCGCAGCTGGTTTTGCATGGTATGCAGCGCATAGAACAAGCTGCTGTTATCGCGCCCTTTCAGCGTGATGACGTTATCGAGTTTGCCATCGGCCACTGCCAGGGCGATGGTCGCGGCCTCCAGCGGTTCGCCACCAATCGGCTTCAGCACTTTGCGGCTGAACAGCATGCTAAGTAGCGTACACACCACCAGAATGCTGATGATCATCAGGATCACCGCGTTAATCAGTTGACGATGCGCCGCCGCCATCACCTGGCTGACCGGCGCAACCACGCCGAGATACCATTTCTGATCGCTGTTACCAATTACAACCGGCTGCCAGGTGACCAGCGCATCTTCACCCAATAACGCATCATGATGTTCCATCACGCTGCTGCTGAAGTTGTGGGTATCGCCTTTCCACGGCTTGCTGGTCTGGCTTTTATCCGGATAAGAAACCACATTGCCCGCGCTGGAGAGCAACATCGCATAGCCGCTGCCTTCCCACGGTTTGATTTTGTTGACCTTCTCCTGCAGCGACGCCAGTGAAATATCGGATGTCACCACGCCCCACAATTTGCCCTGACTCACAATCGGTGCTGCCACCGAGGTCAGCAGCGTCGGCACGCCGTTGTAGGCGTAGCTGTACGGTTCAATCAGCATATCTTTCTGACTTTTCTGCGGCAGCAGATAGTAATCGCCCTGACCCGGCGTGAAGATTGAGGTCAGCGGATGCATGTTGAAATTGCCGGTTTGATCGCGATCGACGAAGAAGGCGTAGCGACCTTTCGGGGCCGCATTGGCTTGGGTGGCGAACTCCGCGTCACGTCCGTCAAAGGCGTTCTCTTCGAAGATCACCGAGATCGACAGATAATCGGGATTATCGCGCAGCGCCGATTCCATCAGCTTATCGGCAACTTTACGGTCCTGAATGCCTGCCGCTGGCAGTGCGATCAAGCTATGGCCGAGGTTGTGCGCCACATCGCGCGCGTAGCTAAGTTCATGCTGAATTTGCAGCGCCTGGCTTTGCGCAATCTGCTGCAGATAGCTTTCGGCCAGCGATTTTTGTTCGTTACTGGATTGCCAGCTCAGCACGCCGATGGTCACGGCAAAGCCAAGCGTGATGGTTAAGGCGCCCGTCAGCAGCATCTGCGTGCGGGTGCTCATTGTTTTCTTAAGTGATGCGTGTTTGGCCATTATGGCGCTCCTGGAGTTGACACTTTTCGGTATTCAGAACCACTCCCTGTGCGCATACATCCCTTTGAACACTCTATCGGCGCGCGGCGGTGGAACTTGATGGCAACGCACCAAACTCCTTTGGGTCGCCATTCATGGCGTAATGCTCGTCAGTTAAGACATGAAAACCCTTAATTACCGAGACCACACATTGTAGCGGCGCAATTCATTGCGCGATNNTTTGATACGGCGCTTAACTGACCGGCATTACGACATTCATGGCGACCGTCATCAAATCAGCGCCCTCTCTCTGCTGGTCAATGAGCCGATTACAAGCTACTATTCAGCTCACTATATGAGCCGAATAGCCGTTCTATTCAGCTCATGCGATTCAGGAGTGACTTTATGATGTGGATTTGGCAGCAGCCCGATTGGCCGCAGTTTCGCTGGCAGGATGAGAAATTACTGCCGCGCCTGCGCCAGTTGCAGCAGCAGCGCGGCGTCTTGCTGGGCCGCGCCAGCGTGCAAGATAACAGCGATCAACAAACGCTGGATACGCTGCTCAGCAATATCCTCTCTTCCTCAGCGATTGAAGATGAGCGCGTCAACGCGCAGTCGGTACGATCGTCCCTTGCCCGCCGTTTAGGCGTTTCGCTCGACCAGCCTTATCCGGTTTCCGAACGTTCCGAGGGTTTGGCAACCATGATGATGGATGCCATCACGCAACGCGATCAGGAATTGACCATTGAACGCTTATGTCAGTGGCATCGCTGGCTGTTTCCCGCAAGCGAATGGACCATCAAGCGGCTGAATGTCGGCACGTTGCGCGGTGATGAACCGATGCAGGTAGTTTCAGGACGTATCTATCGCCCAACGGTGCATTTCGAAGCGCCGCCGCGTGCCGGGCTGGAAGCACAGCTAGAAGAATTTATTGCCTGGTTTAATTACAGCCGTGCGGATCCGCTGCTCGATCCACTATTGCGCGCCGCGCTGTGCCACTTGTGGTTCGTTACGCTGCACCCGTTTGATGACGGTAATGGACGTATCACCCGCGCCCTGACCGATTTGGCGCTGGCACAGGCGGATAGCCAGAGCATTCGTTTGTATGCCATGTCCGCATCGATTCTGGCGCGACGTGCTGATTATTACCGCATCCTGCAGCAGACGCAGCGTGGCGCAATGGACGTCACCGATTGGCTGCTGTGGTTTTGTGATGTGCTGAATGACAGCCTTGAGCTCGCACTGGAAACCGTCACGCGCACGCAGAATAAAGCGCGCTTCTGGTTAATGCACAATGCTGCTGAGCTGAGTGCGGAGCAAACCCGCGTGCTGAATCGCTTACTGGATGGCGGCGAACAGGGATTTAGCGAAGGCATCAGCGCAGGCCAGTATCAGAAAGTAGCGAAAGTGAGTAAAGCTACGGCGACGCGACATCTGACAGAACTGCTGGCGAAAGGTTGTGTGGAGAAATTACCCGGCGGCGGGCGCAGCACGCGCTACCAGATTAAGCATTGATGGGTAACCAGGTGCGCATAGATGCGCACCTGGCAAAACGACTTACGCCGCTTTAACCGCGCGGACTTTCTTTTCCGGCGCTGCCGCTTCCGCTTCGCTATCGGTTTCCGCAGAGGCTTCAGGCGCTTGCGCAACCTCTTCTTCCTTTACGATATCCGGCAACTTGCTGGTGCGCAGAATGTGCTGCACCGCGTCTTTCTGTTCAGCCAACAGCAGACCCAATGCTTCGGCCTGCGCTTCACCCAGTTCTGGCTGATGCTGCTGCAGCCAATAGGTAAAGGCGTCTGCCATATCGAGCATTTTGTCCCAGGCATCCGCGTCTTTTTTATTGGCAAACGTCATCTTTTCTTCACCCTTTCTGACTACAACATATTTGGTTTCGACTGCCATGATGCACCTCGGTTAACTGTATTTATATACAGTATATTCTGATCAAACTTTTCCAGGCAATGACTTTCTGCTGTTAAGCCAGTAATTCTTCCAGGAACAGCGCCAACGCTTTGCGCGGATCGTCCTCTTCCGAGACGATCATCTCAATGCCCCACTGTCCCAGCACCTCTTTCGCCACCGGATTATTGCGGTTAGTGAACAGGTACGATTTGGGACGCGCGGTGGCCAATCCGGTTCGGCCCCACATTTTTGTCAGGCGGTAGAATAACAGACGAATGTTGAAATCGCTGATGCTGTAACCCACAAACAACACCGAGTTGCCCATTACGTCGTGCGTAAGTTTGATATCAAGCGGCGAATCAAAATAGAGACGCTCAAAGTAGCTGCTCTCATCCAGCACAATTGAAGTATCGTCGTCGAAATCGCCATGAAGCTTAATGATATGGCGCTTATCTTCGGTCAATGATACCAAATCTGCAGCATTCGCCACTTTGCTGTAAGGCACGTTGTGCGCTTCATGCGCCATCTCCAGCCAGCGATCGTAATTGGTGGTGTAGATGCGTGAGAAATTGCCTTGCGTAATCATGGTGTGGATTTCAGAACTGCGCACGTCAATATCCGGGCGATGCCATTCGCGATCCATCCAGCTGCGCAGCGGTCCCAGCGAGCCTTTACGCTGTTTGTAATACTCCGCCAGCGACAGATGTGTGCCGTAGGTATTGAAGATTTTTGGGTCGTAGCCCAGCTCTTTAGCCAGATGCGCAATCAGCTCATGCCATTCCGGCAGGCCAAGATTGCGTGAAATGCCTGCACCAGCAAACAGGATCAGTTTACCGGCGTCGTAGGCGCGTTTTAGCTCGGGTTTCATGCCAATCCCCGCGATGTTTTCAAAAAGGTAGCGAAGCGATCCAGCGCCAGGCGACGCATCGAAATCTCATTTTTCAGCTCGCCCATTTCGGCGAAAGTTTGCGTGTGCCCTTCCGGGATAAACACGCAGTCCCACTGAAATTCGCGTGGACCGGCAGGCTCGGTGGCGATGGTGCCGCGCAGTTCGCCTTCGAACTGATACATTTTTTGCCCATCACAATAGCCGAGCACGGTTTTCGCCGTGACGCATGGGCTATCTAAACCGTTCACCAGTTTGGTGAAGCGCTCGGCATTCAGGCGGCTCCAGAAGATGCGCGTCAACCCGGCTGGTAAGCCGTTCAGGCCATCCAGATAGAGCCCGGTGTGTTCGACAAACAGCGGACGACCAATAATTGAGAACGCTTTGGTGAGCTTGTCGCGCACCAGTTCGACTTCATTTTCAGTCTGAATCTCTTCAATACGGCGTGCGATTGGAAGCACTTCGACACCGACCGGCTCAAGGATGGTACGCACCTCGGCCAGCTTTAGCTCGTTGGCAGACAGGAATCGTATTTTCATTGCAATCAGTATGTTGAAGGTGAGTTTAAGCTCTGTAAAAGCCTTTCCGTTGGTCGTTGATTCTAACGCGCCTACCGGGAACTGGATAGGAACAATCTTTGATCGGAGAAAACAAAATTATGACTTTCCCGATGCATGAATCTAGAATAATTATGCGATTCAATTTAATAAATATGACAGAAAAAATGAGAACCTCAGATGATTTCTTATTTTAGCTCCAGATATTCCATGCTAAAAGATTTACCCTTCATTTTGCAGGGTGATAACCCAGAGAAAAAATTGCGCTTAACTCTGCTAATTGCTGGATTTTCCAGCATCCTGGCGGGTTTTTATATGGTAGTGACGAATTTCATTAAGGGAGAAAATGGTGTTTCCACCTTATATTGCCTGAGCACCGCGATGGGATTTTATATTGTGGTTGCGGCTTTCAGTAACAAGCTGAACAAACATCTCTACATCATCGTGCATGCTTTGTTACTGATCATAATGCTGTTGTTCCTGCTGGATAATGACCACAACTTCGAGAAACATTCAGAGTACAATTATCTGGTGGCGTTAACCGTGGGTTCAGCGTTGGTATTACGCCAGCAAACCACCTACTTAAGTAAAATATTTCCGTTAATCTGCCTGGCGGTTTATCTGTTTTTTATTTCGACCGGATTAACCTGGCAACATAGCAAGTTTCAGCTCAATATTCCGCAGGAGTCTGGCTTTTATATCGTTAACTGTGCGGTGCCGATGATCGCGCTGTTGTTAACGGCATTCACGCTGCGCGGCAACTACTCCGAAACCGATTTAATCAAACGCGAACTGTCACAAGCCATCGAAAAAAATCAGCTGGAGCTTTATTACCAGCCACAAGTGGACAGCAATAAAAAGCTGATCGGATTTGAAGCCCTGCTGCGCTGGAAGCATCCCGCGAAAGGCTTTATCTCGCCCGAAGTGTTTATTCCGGTGGCAGAAAAAAGCGGCTTGATTATCGATATTGGCAAATGGGTGATGGAACGTACTTTGCAGCAGATCGCCGAATGGGATCGCGGTCAGCATCTCGGTGATTTGGTGTTTTCAGTTAACATCAGTCCGCTGCAGTTAATACACCGCGATTTCACCCAGGATACGTTGCTGACGCTGTCGCATTATAAAATCCGGCCCGAACGCCTCAAGTTTGAAATTACTGAAACCACCTTTGTCTACGACCAAAAGCGCATTGGCGATGTGATCAGCCATTTTAGCCAACTGGGTGTTAAATGGGCGATTGATGACTTTGGCGTCGGCTATTCCTCGCTGAAATCGATCAGTGATTTTGCCATTGATGATATTAAGATCGATAAATCGCTAATCATGCAGATTTTTAAAAATGAGTCATCGGCGATTGTGGTACAAAAAACCATCGAGTTATCGCGTGAAATGGGTCTGAATGTGCTGGCCGAAGGCATCGAGAGCGAGGAGTATTTCACCTACCTGCGCGATAAAGGCTGTCATCTGTTTCAGGGCTACCATTTCGCCCGCCCGCTGCCGCCCGCAGATGCGCAGGTATGGATCAAAAAGGCCAAAATATAACCCCCGCACATATCGTAGCGGCGCGATTTATCGCGCAATAAATTGCGCCGCTACACTGCCTGCAGTCTGGAATTCATGGGGGCGAAATGATGACGACCGGAAAAAATTACTGGTAAACGATCCCCGGAGGATTTACCTGCGATGTTTCCACCGCCTCTTCCTGTTCGCCCCAGCGTGCTAATACTTGTTTGTACTCGCCGCTGGCAATCGCGCCGTTAATCGCCTGCTGCAGCGACACATCTAATCCATTGCCTTTCTTCGTGGTCACCGCTACCCAAGCGCGGAACGGGCCGTGGCCGACGATTTTGGTCTGCCCGCGCGAGGCGACTTTCCATGCTGCCAATGATTGAGGGCCAAACGATGCATCCGCACGCCCGGAAAGCAGCGCCAGCGTGGCTGCCGCATCATCGTTGAGATAGATTGGCTGCACCGGCGCTAAGCCCTGCGCACGGTTCTTCTCATCCCAGCTGAGTAAAATCCGCTCCTGATTGGTGCCCGAACCAACAATGATGCGCTTACCCGCCACATCTTCGCGGCCCTTAATCGCGGTTATCGCGCTGTTGGTTTTCACCGCAAACGCATGGTTATCCGCGCGATAAGTAGCGAAATCAAACTTCTTTTTGCGCTCTTCGGTAACGGCAATATTGAACATCGCCACATCATAACGTCCGGCGGTAATACCCAACGGCCAATCTTCCCAGGCGGCTGGCACCAGCTTCAGCTTTAAGCCCAAACTATCCGCCAGCAGACGCGCAATATCCGGATCGCTGCCAATCAGCGTTTTATTATCCGACGCCCACAAACCGATCGGCGGCGAGTTCATCGCCGTAGTGGCGACGGTCAAATAACCCGGATTCACAAAGTGAAAACCCGCCGGAATCTTCGCGATAGCCTGGGGATTTGCGGCAATATTGATCGGCGTTTCGTTGTTTTTTGCATTCAGCGTTTCTGCTGCGATGGTGGCTGGCGCGCTTAACATCACCGCCAACAACGCCATAATAATCACTCGTTCCATTAAAGTACCCGCGCCAGAAAACGTTTGGTGCGCTCGTGGCGCGGCTGATTCAATACCTGATTGCTGCTGCCCTGCTCGACAATGCGTCCATCGACCATAAACACCACGTTATCTGCCACTTCTCGCGCAAAGCCGACCTCGTGCGTGACAATCACCAGCGTGGTGCCGGAACGCGCCAGCTTTTTGATGACATCCAGCACTTCGCCCACCAGCTCGGGATCAAGCGCTGACGTCGGTTCATCAAACAGCATCACGCGCGGGTTGAGCATTAAGGCACGCGCAATCGCGATACGCTGCTGCTGGCCGCCCGACAAATGGCGCGGCCAGGCATCGGCTTTGTGGCGCAAACCCACCACATCCAGCAGCTCTCCGGCGCGATCAATCGCTTCACGGCGTGACAGCTGACGATGCGCAATCGGCGCTTCAATCAGGTTCTCCAGCACCGTGAGATGCGGGAACAGATTAAAGTTCTGGAACACGTAGCCAACGTTGATGCGCTGACGCAGAATCGCCTTCTCTTTCAGCTCATACAGCTTGTCGCCGCGACGCTGATAACCGATGTAGTCACCATCGATCTGGATGTAGCCTTCATCAACGCGCTCCAGATGGTTAATGGTGCGCAGCAGCGTCGATTTACCCGAGCCAGATGGCCCAAGAATCACCGTCACCGATCCCGGTTCCAGCTCCAGCGACACATCATCCAGCGCTTTCAGTTTGCCGAACGACTTGCTCACGCCGGTGATGCTTATAGCGCCAGCGGTATGCAGATTGCGGTAATCAATGGCTTCGGACATGGGAAAGCTCCTCGGTTGCAGGTTTGGCGCTGCGGTTACGCCATTGACGCCAGCGCGACGGCTGCGGTTCACGGGTGACACTGCGCGCCAGCCAGCGCTCAACGCTGTGCTGCAGCAGTGACAGAACGGTGGTGATAATCAGATACCAGGCCGCGCCGACCATCAGCAGCGGAATCACCTGCTGCGTGCGGTTGTAGATCATCTGGATGGTGTAAAACAGTTCCGGCATCGCCAGCACGTAAACCATCGAGGTGCCTTTGGCGAGGCTGATGATTTCATTAAAGGTGGTGGGAATAATCGCGCGCAGCGCCTGCGGCAGAATGATGCGGAAGGTACGACGCGAGGAGGATAATCCCAGCGCCGAAGCCGCTTCAAACTGGCCGTGATCGACACCCAAAAAGCCGCCGCGAATGATCTCAGCGCTATAAGCGCTCTGCACCAGCGTCAAACCAATCACCGCCGCCGGGAACTGGCCGAGCACGTTGATGGTCTGGAAGTGGCCCCACGACAGCGCGGTAAACGGAATGCCGAGCGACAGCGTGTCGTACAGATAGGAAAAGTTGTAGAGGATGATCAGCACCACAATCAGCGGCAGCGAGCGGAACAGCCAGATATAGCCGAACGCCAGCGTACTCAGCAGCCAGGATGACGAGAGGCGCGCCAGCGCCAGCAAACCGCCGAAAATCAGGCTGAGGAGGGTGCCAAACAGCGTCAGCAGCAGCGTTTGCCCCAAACCGCTGAGGATCACCGGATCAAAAAACCATTTAGCGAACACGCCCCATTCCCAGCGCGGATTGAACGCAACCGAATCAATCACGCTGGCCAGAATAAACAGCGCGACAATCGCGCCGACGGTACGTGCCGGATATCGCGCCGGCACCACGGTTAAACGTTGTGGTTCATTACTCATTACAACCCCTTAGCTGGCCTGCGCCACGCTATGTACATCAATCACTTTCAGGAAGCGCAAGCGTCCATCGTGTGGCGGCTGGCTGTAGACTTCCATATCCTCCAGCAGCTCAAACTGCGGCTGATAACCGTGGCCGATATACAACTTCACCGCTTCCGGCTGGCGGAAACCGGTGGTGAGAAACACGCGCTGATAGCCCGCACGCAGCGCGCGGCGCTCCAGTTCCTGCAGGATCAGCAGCGCCAATCCCTGACGACGCAGATCGCTGCGCGTCCAGATGCGTTTAAACTCGGCGGTCACCTCGTCGTAGGGTTTATACGCGCCCATCGCGATGATCTCGCCGTCACGCTCCAGCACGATAAACAGCCCGCGCGGCGGCAAATACCATTCGGTCAGCTCCACCTCTTTTTGGCTGGTGAAGAACGCGCCGTAGCGCGCGGTGTATTCACCAAACAGTCCGGTCAAAATCGGTTGCAGCTCAGGCGCTTCCGGTGATACTTCGCGGAACAGTTGCTCGCTCATGCGGCCTCCTTAATCGCCCAATCCGGCCGGATTGATCTCTGAACTGTCGATACGCTCAACGCCTTCACCCCAGCGCTTCAGCACCTTGTCGTAATCGCCGTTCTTGATCACGCCATTCAGCGCGGTGTTGATTGGCTGCACCAGGCCGCCATCTTTTTTCACCGTCACAGCGATGTGCGCCGCTTTCGGCCAGCCGCCATCGACGCTACCAACCAAACGCGTCTGCTTAGTCAGCGCCGCTTTCCATGCGCCAATCACGTTCGGACCAAAGTAGGCATCGGCGCGACCTGACTGCAGCGCCAGCGTTTGTGCCGCATCGTCTTTGGTATACACCGGCGTAAACGGCTTCAATCCTTTGGCCTGATTCTCTTTATCCCAGGCCAGCAGGATCGATTCCTGATTGGTGCCAGAGCCGACGATAATGCGCAGTCCGGCGATATCTTCGGCTTTGGTCAGCGACTTAATCGGGCTGCTGGATTTGACGTAAAAACCGAGTGAGTCTTTGCGATAAGTCGCGAAATCGAAGCGCTCTTTGCGCTCTTTGGTGACGGTCACGTTACTGATCGCCGCATCGTATTTGCCCGATGCCACGCCCAGCGGCCAGTCTTCCCATGAAGTTGGTACCACGTTGAGTTTCAAACCGAGACTGTCGGCGACTAAGCGGGCGATATCCACTTCGCTGCCGAGTAAGGTTTTGTTGTCATCACTGAACACCGTCAGCGGCGGTGAATTCAGCGCGGCGACCGCCACGGTGAACGAGCCCGGTACGGCGAAGCGATGTCCAGCCGGGATCTGCGCCACTGCGGCGTCATTCTTCGCGGTATTGATTGGCGTTTTATTGGCTTCAACACTGATGTTCTGACCGTTAACCGCCACATCTTCGGCGAATACGGCGCTGCTCATGCCCAGCAACAAGAGCGCGATAAGGGATTTTTTCTGCATAGCGTTTATTCTCGTGTTTTATTTTTGTGTGTATTGGTTAACCGGATCTTTCAGACCAAAGCTGGCGCGCAGCGTGGTTCCGGGGTATTCGCTGCGGGTTAAACCGCGCGCTTGCAGAATCGGTACCACGCGATCGACAAAGCGTTCGAAGGTATCTGGCGTGCCGCCCTGAATGATGAAGCCATCGGTCGCTTCGCTCTCAAACCACAGCTGCAAACCGTCGGCCACCTGTTCTGGCGTGCCGTGGAACAGCGGACGCGGCGTCGCGGCTTCCAGCGCCGCCTGGCGCAGTGAGTGGCCATGCTCACGCGCCTTGCGTTTGATTTCGTCGGTGGTGCTGCGGAAGCTGTTTTGTCCGATATCGCCGAGTTCCGGGAACGGTTCATCCAGCGGATATTGTGAGAAGTCGTGATGGTCAAAGAAGCGGCCGAGATAGTTGAGAGCATCTTTGATGGAAACCAGCGCGGCGGTGGTTTGATACTGCTGCTCCACATCTTCTGCACTGTCGCCCACAATCACGCCGACGCCCTGGAAAATGTGCAGATCGCCCGGCTCGCGGCCGTTCGCCACCAGCTGTTTTTTCACATCACGATAGAATTCCTGCGCCTCTTCGCGCGTCGGCTGATGGGTAAAGATGGCATCAGCATGTTTAGCGGCCAGCTTGCGGCCATCTTCCGATGCGCCCGCCTGGAACACCACCGGACGTCCTTGCGGCGTGCGTTCGATATTCAGCGGTCCTTGCACCTGGAAGAAATCGCCGTGGTGATTCAGCGTGTGCAGTTTCTCAGGATCAAAGAACTGGCCGCTCTCTTTATTACGCACGAAAGCGTCGCCTTCCCACGAATCCCACAGCCCTTTCACCACTTGCAGATACTCATCGGCGATGCGATAGCGCAGCGCGTGTTCCGGATGCTGCTGGCGCGAGAAGTTCTTCGCCGAACCTTCCAGCGGCGAGGTCACCACGTTCCAGCCCGCACGCCCGCCGCTCAGATGATCGAGGCTGGCAAACTGCCGCGCCACGGTGAACGGCTCGCTGTACGAGGTGGAAACCGTGCCGACTAAGCCGAGATGCTCGGTTACGCCCGCCAGCGCCGACAGCAAGGTCAGCGGCTCGAAGCGATTGAGGAAGTGGGGAATCGATTTTTCGTTAATAAACAGGCCATCGGCAACAAACAGGAAATCCAGCTTGCCCGCTTCCGCCTTGCGCGCAATGTGTTTGGCGTAATCAAAATTGATGCTGGCATTCGCCAGCGCCGCCGGATGACGCCACGCGGACATATTGCCGGACGCGCCATGCAGAATGGTGCCCAATCGCAGTTGTCTTGCAGTCATAATGTTCTCTCTTTTGCCAAGGCGCAGCCTGACGGCGACATGCCTGTCGCCGTGCAGAACCGGAATTAAATAGGTGAATCGCGTTAGTTCAGAATGGCGTCACGACATCGCGCGTTGAGGTGCTGCAACGCTTGCTGAGCCAGTTGCGTAAAGTAGTGTGCAGCGGGGGCAATCAGCGCTTCATCAGGATTGAAGCCACCATGATGCAGACCAAATTCGCTCGCGCTGCCAATGCTGACAAACGCGCCGGGGATCTGCTGTAAGTAGTAGGCGAAATCTTCGCCGCCGAGATGTAACTCAGCGGTCTGCACGCGGTAACCCGCCTGCTGCGCCACGTTGCTGGCAAACTGCGCCCAGCGCGCATCGTTCTCCAGCACCGGCGGACCGGGATGCCAGCTAAAGGTGGCGCTGGCACCGTTGGCGGCGGCGATATTCTCCACCAGCGTGCGGGCGCGCTGCTCCAGCTCGGCGCGCACCTGTTTGTCATGGGTGCGCACCGTGCCGCCAAATTCGGCCTCGCCGGGCAGCACGTTCCAGGTTTTGCCGGCGTCGATGCGTGTGATGCTCAGCACTAAGCTGTCCAGCGTATTGAAACTGCGGCTGGTGAGCGATTGCAGCGCCTGAATAATCTGGCTGGCGACCACAATGCTGTCCACGCCCTCTTCCGGATGCGCGGCATGCGCACCTTTGCCGGAAACCCGCACGATAAATTTATCCGCATTGGCGTAAAATGCGCCGCCGCGTGTGGCGAAGGTGCCGGTCGGCAAACCAGGTTCATTGTGCATGCCAAAAATCGCCTGCACCCCGTCCAGCACGCCCGCATTGATCAACTGGCGTGCGCCGGTGGCGTTCTCTTCCGCCGGTTGGAACAGAATACGGATGCGCCCCGGCAATTGATCTTCAACTGCTTTCAGCTGCAAGGCCGCGCCCAGCATCACCGCGCTGTGGACATCGTGGCCGCAGGCGTGCATCACGCCGCTGTTGCGCGAACGGTAAGCCAGTCCGGTGGCTTCGTGAATCGGTAGCGCATCGATATCGGCGCGCAGCGCAATCAGCGTATCGCCACGCCCCACTTCCACGATTACGCCGGTTTCCAGCGGATAATCCAGCAGACGCAAACCGGCGTCCTGTAACCAGCGGCGCAGGCGCGCAGTGGTTTCGACTTCGCGGCCGGATAACTCCGGCCAGCTGTGCAGCTCACGTCGCCAGTCAATCAGCTGATGTTCGCTAAATTGCGTCATACCTGCCTCCGGAAGCAGCGAATCATGCGGTGACTAAACGGTGAGTGGCCAACAGTTCGAGTGATTTCACGCGCGCCTGCTCTTCAGCCACCGGCGTATCAATCACGAACTCTTCAATGCCGAAATTCTGATGGAGCGCATCCAGCTTGGCATGCACCTGCGCGGCGGTGCCTTTCAGCAACGATGGCGTGCGCGGTTCAATCACGTAATCGGTATAACCGCCCTGACGCACGTAGCGTTCGGCCTGCTCGACGCTGCCGACGTTAACGCTGGGGCCATCTTTCACGCTGACGTGATAAACGCGCAGGTTATCCACCAGCAGATCGGCTTCCGCCGGCGAATCCGCCACCACCACTTGCACCGCCACCAGCGCGCGCTGGCCGTTGCTGTGCTGGCGATAGCTGTTAAGGACTTTTTCCATCAGTTGCGGATCGCCGTTGTGATGCGCGGCGAACACCAGCTGCCAGCCGAGTTCCGCCGCCAGTTTGGCGCTCTCTTCGCTGGCACCCAGCAGGAAACGATTGGCCGGACGCGGCGGCTGCGGCGTGGCGCGCAGAATCTCTTCGTCGCCCACCGGCGGCACTTGCAGCCAGCTATCCAGCAGCGTCAGCTGCTCAGCGAAGCTGCCTTTCTCCTGCAGATGCACACCGAGCTGCAGCGCACGCGTCGAGAGCGGCAAGCCGCCCGGCGCTTTGCCGACACCGACATCGATACGGCCCGGCGCTAATGACGCCAGCAGGTTGAAGTTTTCCGCCACTTTGTACGGGCTGTAGTGTTGCAGCATTACGCCGCCGGAGCCGACGCGAATATGTTGCGTCTGGCCGATGATCCAGGCGATCAGCAGTTCCGGCGACGGACTCGCCAGACGATCGGTATTGTGATGTTCCGCTAACCAGAAGCGGTGATAGCCCCAGGCTTCCGCCTGTTGCGCCAGCTGTAACGTGCGATGTAGCGCGTGACTGGCCGTCTCTCCGTCGGCAATCGGCGATTTATCCAGCAAACTCAGTCGGTATGACATGCGCCTTATCCTTATCAAAGTGAATATGGCGAGTAGTTTGGTGTGACAACCGCTAATTCGTAAAACAACAAATCCGAGATAGAGAATATGAAAAATAGAAAAGGCGCATATTCCAAACAATTGCCATTGCCCATTTCCGCACATTTTTGTAGCGGCGCGATTCATCGCGCGTCTTTTAATTCTGCACGACAACACCACGCGCAATAAATTGCGCCGCCACGGTATGCGCGGGAATTAATATCGGCAACACAAAACTGTCTATTTACCTTTTTCGGCAAAGCTTAGTGCAATTCATTGGTTCAACTCACTGCGGCGTCATTCAATGATGAAAACCGCCCGTCGGGCTATTGATAAAAAAGGGAAACACCATGACTAAGCATTTTCACTTGCAGGCGTTGAGTTTGGCCCTGCTATCAGGGATTTTTAGCGCCCACGCGGCAGACACGCCCGTCAAAGGCGGCACGCTGGTTTATCTTGAACAACAGGCGCATACCAACCTATATCCACCCGCCGGTGGCTTTTATCCCAATGGCGGTATTCTGAATCAAATCACCGATAAACTGACGTGGCAGAATCCTGAAACCTTAAAAGTTGAGCCGTGGATTGCCGAAAGCTGGAGCAGTAACGCCGATAAAACCGAATATACCTTTAAAATTCGTCCCGGCGTCACCTTCTCCGATGGCACACCCTTAGATGCCAATGCGGTCGCCAAAAACTTTGATACTTACGGCCTGGGAAATAAAGCCCAGCGCCTGCCGGTTTCAGAAGTAATTAATAATTACGATCGCAGTGAAGTCATTGATCCTCAGACGGTGAAATTCTATTTCAAAAAGCCATCACCCGGTTTTTTACAGGGCACCGCCACCATCGGTTCGGGTCTGGTTTCTCTCAGCACGCTGCAACGTAGCTTCGATCAACTCGGCGATGCGCGTCACATTATTGGTTCCGGTCCGTTTGTGGTCAGCGATGAGAAACTCGGCCGCGAAGTCGATTTAACCGCGCGCAAAGATTACCAATGGGGCCCGAAAAATCTCGCCCAGCAAGGTCCCGCCAATCTCGACGGCATTAAATTCATCGTCACGCCGGAAGACAGCGTGCGTATTGGCGCGCTGCTGGCCGGTCAGGCCGACTTTATTCGTCAGGTGCAAGCCTACGACGAGAAGCAGGCGCAGCAGCAAAACTTCCCGATTTACGCCGCACCCACGCGTGGCGTCAACGACAGCATCAGCTTCCGCCCGGATAACCCGCTGGTCAGCGATGTAAAAGTACGTCAGGCACTGCTGCACGCCACCAACGCGCAGCAAGTGGTGCAAACCCTGTTCTCACCGAACTATCCGCAGGCCACCTCGGTGATCGCCACCTCGGCAGCCGGTTACGTCAATCTGGCTGACAAGCTGAAATTCGATCCGGCGTTGTCGAAAAAACTGCTGGATGAAGCGGGCTGGAAACCGGGCAGCGACGGCATTCGCGAGAAGGATGGTAAGAAACTGGCGCTGACCATTTATGAATCGCTGCCGCAGCCGCAGAACAAAGAAGTGCTGCAGCTGGTGGCACAGCAGTGGCGTCAGGTTGGCGTCGCTTTGGCGGTGAAAGCCGGTGATGCCGGCAGCCGCGTGCTGGATAACCTCGATCCGCTGAAAACCCCGCTGGTGGTGTCTGAAGTGGGCCGCGCCGATCCTGATGTGGTGAAGAGCCAGTTCTATCCGACTAACCGCGATGCGCTGCTGCAGAAAGGCGGCTCCAGCGACAAGGTGCAGAACTTCCGCGACGACAAGCTGAACACGCTGCTGCTGGGGATCTCCTCGGAAGTCGATCCGGCGAAACGCCTGGCGGTGACCGGCGAGGCGCAGCGTTATCTGCTCGATGAGGCGTATGTGATTCCGATCTTTGAAGAACCGCAGGTGTTTGCCGGTGCGCCGTGGCTGAAAGGCGTGAATTTTGAAGCCGTGGGTCGTCCGTCGTTCTACGGCGCGTGGCTGGAAAAACACTAAGGCAGGTTAATGATGCAACGTTCACTGCTGCGAAGAGTGGGTCAAAGCGTTTTGGTGCTGTGGGCCGCGTTTACCCTGTCGTTCTTTCTGCTGCAGGTGCTGCCCGGCGATGCGGTGCTGATCAAGTTTCAGAACCCGGATCTGGGCCTCAGCCCGGATCAGATCGCCGAAATGCGACTGGCTTATGGCGCGGATAATCCGCTCTGGCAGCAGTACGTGCACACGCTGCTGGCGATGCTGCGCGGTGATTTTGGTTACTCGGTGCAGGCGGGCGTGCCGGTCAGCGAACAGCTGATCAGCAACCTGCCCGCCACGCTGCAACTGGCGCTGCTCGGCTTTGCGCTGGCAACCCTTATCGCGTTCGCGCTGGCGGCGTTATCGCGCTTGCCGGCGCTGCGCTTCCTGCGTTCGGTGCTGCAATCGGTACCGGCGCTGTTTATCTCGCTGCCGACCTTCTGGCTCGGCATCGCGCTGATTCAGCTGTTCTCTTTCCAGCTGCGCTGGATCCCGGTGATCAATCCGTCGGCGCTGCAGGGTTTGATTCTGCCGGTGATTACCGTGGCGATCCCGATCTCCGCGCCGCTGGCGCAGATTCTGTTGCGCAGCATCGATCAGGTTTCTACCCAGCCGTTCGTGGCGGTGGCGCGTGCCAAAGGCGCCAGCGAAAGCCATGTGCTGTGGCATCACGTGATGCGCAATGCGCTGTTGCCGGTGCTGAACGTCGCCGGTTTGCTGCTCGGGGAACTGATCGCCGGGGCGCTGATTACCGAAACGGTGTTTGGCCTGAGCGGCGTCGGGCAGTTGACGCAGCAGGCGGTGAATAATCAGGACGTCGCGGTATTACAGGCGGTGGTGATGATCTCGGCGCTGGCGTTTGTGCTGATTAACCTGCTGGTCGATGCGCTGATGCCGCTGTTCGATCCGCGTCTGCAATCCATTGCCGGAGGCAACCGATGAGCCTGGTCGATTACTCAACTGCGCGTCAAAGCAACGGCAACGCGCGCGCGTCCCGCGTGCTCAACATCCAGCCGGGTTTGTGGCTGGCGTGGGGCGTGATGCTGCTGGCGCTGCTGGCGGCGTTTGCGCCAGGCCTGTTTACCCATTTCAGCCCGACGGAAGGCGTGCCCGGTGCGCAGCGTCTGCCGCCGCAGGCCGCTTACTGGCTCGGCACCGATCAGCTGGGCCGCGATCTCTACGCGCGCATTATTTATGGTGCGTCACAGTCGCTGTCGGCCGCGGTCGCAGCCGTAGCGATGGGGCTGATTGGCGGCACCACGCTCGGCGTGCTGGCAGGCGCGACGGGCGGTCGCACTGAGAACTGGCTGATGCGCTTAGTGGATGTGCTGCTGTCGATTCCCTCGCTGCTGCTGTCGCTTAGCATTCTGATTCTGCTGGGTTTCGGCACCGTGCACGCCGCGCTGGCGGTGGGCATCGCCTCGATTGCCAGCTTTGCCCGCCTGGCGCGTGGCGAAGTGGTACGCGTACGCCGCAGCGAGTTCGTTGAAGCGGCTTACGGCAGCGGCGGCAGTTTCTGGCGCGTGTTGTGGCGTCACATTTTACCCAACTCGCTGACGGCGGTGATCGCCTTCGCCGCCTTGCAGTTTGGCCAGGCGATTCTGGCGTTATCCACGCTCAGCTTCCTCGGCTACGGCACGCCGCCGCCGACGCCCGAATGGGGTTTATTGATCGCCGAAGGACGTAACTATCTGGCGACCGCGTGGTGGCTCACCACCTTCCCCGGCATTGTGGTGGTCGCCGTGGTGCTGGCCGCGAACCGCATCAGCCGTCAACTGGCCGGAGGTGACGCATGAGCGCGTTATTAGCCATTGAAAATTTAACCCTCAGCTATCGCCAGCGCGGCGAGTGGCGCGCAGTGGTTCACAACGTCAGCTTTGAGTTGCAGCCCGGTGAAATGGTGGCGCTGGTCGGTGAATCCGGCTCCGGCAAAACCACCACCTCGCAGGCCATTATTGGTTTGATGGCGGAAAATGGCCGACGAGACAGCGGCAAAATTGTGCTGAACGGCACCGATATCGCCGGCTGGTCATCTAAACGTCTTGATAGCCTGCGCGGCGTCAGCATCAGCTTAGTGCCGCAGGATCCGGGCAACTCGCTCAATCCGGTGAAAACCATCGGCGATCAGGTCGGTGAAATGCTGCAGCTGCACCTGAAAATCAGCAAAGCCGAACGCCAGCAGCGCGTGCTGGAATTGCTGCAAAAAGTGGGGCTAAGCCATCCGGAGCAGCGCCTGAAGCAGTATCCGCATCAGCTCTCCGGCGGCATGAAACAGCGCGTGCTGATTGCCATCGCCCTCGCCCTGCGTCCGCAGATCATCATTGCCGATGAACCCACCAGTGCGCTGGATGTCACGGTGCAAAAACGCATTCTCGATCTGCTGGATGTGTTGCGCCGCGAATCCGGCACGGCGGTGCTGTTTGTCACGCACGATTTGGCGCTGGCGGCAGAACGTGCCGATCGCCTGCTGGTATTTCGTCATGGCGAAGTTCAGGAACAAGGCCCGGCGGCGCAGGTGATCAACGCGCCTAAGCATGCTTATACGCGGCAGCTGTTGCAGGATGCCGATCCGGGCGACAGCGCGCTGTCCGTGCCGACACAAGCTAACTTCTCGTCGCCAGCGATTCAGCTCTCCGGCATCAATAAACAGTTTTCCCTTGGTCGCCAGCAGCAGTTGCAGGTGGCGAAAGAGGTGTGCGTGACCGTAGCGCGCGGCACCACGCACGCGCTGGTCGGCGAATCCGGCTCGGGGAAAACCACGCTGGCGCGCATTCTTTTGGGGTTTGAGCAGGCCGACAGCGGCCGCGTGGTGATCGATGGCATCGACGCCACCACGCTGCGCGGTGAAGCGCAACGTCAGCTGCGCCGCAAGATTCAGTTTGTGTATCAGAACCCGTTTGCCTCGCTCGATCCGCGCCAGACGCTGTTCGCCATCATTGAAGAGCCGCTGCGTAACTTCGAGAAACTCAGCAGCGAAGAGCGCCGTGAACGCGTCGCAGCCGTGGCGCAGCGCGTGGCGTTACCGCTGGAGCTGCTGACGCGCAAACCGCGCGAGTTGTCGGGCGGACAGCGTCAGCGCGTGGCGATTGCCCGCGCCCTGATTCTGCAACCGGCGATTCTGGTGCTGGACGAAGCGACCTCGGCGCTGGATGTCACGGTGCAGGCGCAGATTCTGCAACTGCTGCAACAGCTGCAACGCGAGCTCGGCCTCACTTATCTGTTTATCACCCACGACCTCGCCACCGTGCGCCGCATTGCGCACAGCGTCACCGTGCTGCGCGCCGGTGAAGTGGTGGAGCAAGGTGACACCGTCACGCTATTTAACGCGCCACAGCATCCGTATACCCGATCGCTGATTGACGCGATTCCCGCTTTCCGTCCGCTGATTAAGGAGTCTGCATGACGCGTAAACGCATTGGTTTTTTCACTCGCCTGCTGGATGACACTTCCGCACAGCAGCGCTATCGCCTGGCAACCGAACAGATTCAGCACGCCGAGCGCACCGGTTTTGACAGCGCGTGGATTGCTCAGCACCACTTTCACGAGAAAGAAGGCGGCTTGCCGTCGCCGCTGCTGTTTCTGGCCCACGTTGCCGCGCACACCCGCACTATTCGCCTTGGCACCGGCATCATCACGCTGGCGATGGAGAACGCGCTGCGCGTCGCCGAAGATGCGGCGGTGCTGGATCTGCTGAGCAACGGTCGCCTCGAAGTCGGTTTAGGTTCAGGCGGCACCGCGACCTCTTTTCTGCCGTTCGGCATCACTATCGACCAGCGCGCCAGCGTGTTTGCCGATCATCTGCATCAGCTACTGAGCGCCTGGCGTGGCGATACGCTGGGCCATCCGGATAATCATCTTTATCCCGCAGCGCCAACGCTGGCGCAGCGCGTGTGGATCGCCACCTTCTCGGTGGAAGGTGCGGCGCGCGCCGGACAAGCCGGGCACGGTTTGATGCTGTCGCGCACCCAGCCGCGTCCGGCGGGCCAGCCCGATTTGCCGCTCGACCAGATACAAAACCCGATGATCGATGCCTATCTGGCGGCTTTACCGGCGGGCATTGCGCCGCGCATTCTGGCCTCGCGCACCGCTTTTGTGGCCGATTCCAGTGACTACGCGCGCCGTCTCGCCGAGCCGGGCTTACAGCGCCAGGCACAGCATTTCCGCGAATCGGGACACGTTATTGGCAACACGCTGGACGAACAGGCGCGTCAGCTGGATGCACACTTCGGCGATGCCGACACGGTGCTGCAATCGCTGCTGGCCGATACGTCGCTGCAGCGCGTCACCGATATCAGCTTCCAGGTGCACTCCATCGATCCGCCACACGCCGACATTCTGCGTTCCATCGAATTGATTGCCGAGCATATTGCGCCCGCGCTGCGTGGGTAAGTCGGTGTGCATGAAGGTATAGAGATGAATACACACCTTACTGAGCGCACACCTTGTAGCGGCGCAATTCATTGCGCGATAAATCGCGCCGCTACGAAATGTGCGGAGGTTTGATTTAGTGCTGAGCTGGACCGTATTACGCCAGCTATGGCGACCGAATAACGCTTTAACAGGAGAATTCCATGTCTCAACCGTTTGATTTACTGGCCGCGCTGGCGGATATCGATCCCGCGTCTGAACTGGCGCAAGCCCGCGCCGAACGTCATGCCGCGACCCAGCATACGCAAGGCAGCTACGACGTGCTGTTTTCGCAAGATGATGAGGATTTGCCGTTAGCAGAACGTTTCGCCCTCGCCGCGCAGGTCGCGGCCTGGCATGGCGCGTCGAGTCTCGAAGCGCATTACCGGCAGCCGGATCAACCTAACAATGCACGCTTCGCTGCGGGTCTGGCGTTTGCGCAACTGCTGAGCCTGCATCCGGTTGATGCTGCGCCGCAGCACATCGAGACGCTGCAAGCTGCCGGCTGGTCGCCACGCGGCATCGTCACGCTGGCGCAGCTGATTGCTTTTGTCAGCTTCCAGAGCCGTTTGCTCGCGGGTTTGCGGTTGCTCAACGGCGAAGAGACGGCGTCGCAGCCGCATGCGGTGGCCGGTAAATGGCACGATGCGCCGCTCACCGTTAGCGGTAAAACCGCCCTCACCGCCTTTACCCAACAGGAACTCGGCTGGGAACCGTGGCTGGCGGCGAAACCACTGCAGGAATTTAGCGCTGAAGAGCAGGCAACGCTGGCGAAATTCGGCCATAGCGACTCTGATTACTTCCGCCTGCTGGGCCGCAATCAGCCGCTGCTCGAGCAACGCACGCTGACTGATAAAGGCATCTTCTACACCGCTGGCGGACTTTCACGCGCCGAGCGTGAACTCGCCGCCACGGTGGTGAGCAAGGTCAACGGCTGCATTTACTGCGCCTCGGTGCATGCGCGCAAAGCCAGCCAGCTGTCGAAAGATGAACCGGCGGTGCAGAAGCTGCTGAATGTCGCGCCGGGCGCTGAGCTGTCGCACGGACAATCGGCGCGCTGGGCGGCACAGATCGATCTGGTTGCCACCTTATCGATCACGCCTGCCGCCACCAGTCTGAAACAGCTGCACGCGCTGCGCGATCAGGGATTCAGCACGCTGGAGCTGCTGGACCTGATTCAATCCGCCGCCTTCTTCGCCTGGGCAAACCGCCTGATGCTGACGCTCGGCGAACCTTTCTTACCTGAACACACACAAGGATGACCATGACGGATCTTTCCCATCAACAGCTGGTGCGCTGGCGACGCGAGCTGCATCAGCATCCCGAGCTGTCGGATCAGGAATTTGCCACCACCGAGCGCCTTACCCGCTGGCTGCAGGAACTCAACGTCAAACTGCTACCGCTGGAATTGAAAACCGGTGTCGTGGCAGAAATCGGTCACGGCGAACCGCTGATTGCGCTGCGTGCCGACATCGACGCCCTGCCGATTGACGAGCAAACCGATCAAGCATGGCGCTCCCAGCAGCCGGGCGTGATGCACGCCTGCGGCCACGATCTGCACAGCAGCGTAATGCTGGGCGTCGCGCAGCAGTTGCAACGCATCGAATCCCAGCTGCCTGGCCGCGTGCGTATTCTTTTCCAGCCTGCCGAAGAGATTTTTACCGGCGCGAAACAGCTGCTGGCGGCGGGCGCGCTGAAAGATGTGCAGGCGATTTTCGGCCTGCATAACGCGCCAGATCTGCCAACCGGCACGCTGCGTACGCGCGGCGGCGCCTACTATGCCAACGTCGATCGCTTCCAGATCAATATCACCGGTAAAGGCGCGCACGCCGCGCGTCCGCATGAAGGTATCGATAGCATCGTGATTGGCAGCCACATCGTCACCGCGCTGCAAACGCTGCCGAGCCGCGTGTTCAGTTCGCTGGAATCGGTGGTGGTCAGCGTGACGCGCTTTACCGCCGGCAACAGCTGGAACGTGCTGCCACAAACGGTGGAGCTGGAAGGCACGGTGCGGACTCACAATGCAGCGATTCGCGCGCAGATCCCGCAGAAAATCAGCGCGCTGATAAACGGGATCGCCGCCGGATTTGGCGCGCAGGCGGAGCTGGTGTGGCAGGAAGGTCCGCCTTCGCTGGTCAACACGCCGGAGTGGGCCGATTTCGCGCTGGATTTGGCCGCAGAGCATGGCTATCAAACCCAAGTCGGCACGCCGCAGATGGGTGGCGAAGACTTCGCCTTCTACCTGCAACAGCTGCCGGGCGCGTTCGTCAGCATCGGCAGCGCCAGTGAATTTGGCCTGCATCATGCCGGTTTCGATCCGGATGAAGCGATGCTGGAACCGGCGGTGCATTACTTCACCGAGCTGGCCCAGCGCGCGCTGCTGACGCTGCGTCAACAACAGGCGCTGGCATCGTGACCATGAGAGCAAGGAGAAAAGCGATGGCGATTTCTGTACCTGTTCCACGTCTCGACCATGTGGTGATCAACGTTGCCAGCCAACTGGATGACGCCAGCGCGCTGTTTCGTCGCCTGGGATTTCAGCTGACCGAGCGCGGCCATCATTCGCTCGGCTCCAGTAATCATCTGGCGATTTTTGGTGATAACTATCTGGAGCTGTTGGGGTTTGAACCTGGGCGCGGCAACCTGCGCCAGGATTTGTGGCAGTCGCCAATTGGCCTCAGCGGTTTAGTGTGGAAAACCGAGGATGCCGACGCGGTGTGGCGTTATCTGGAGAGCCAGGACATCGACGGCGATCTGCCGGCGAGCTTTTTCCGTCCTGTTACTTTGCCGGACGGCACCGAGCAGGAAGCACGCTTCCGCACCGTACGGTTGCGGCCGTCGCTGGTTGCGAACGGCCGCAGCTTCTTTTGCCAGCACGACACACCGGATTCAGTGTGGCAGGACGCGTGGCGCGTCCACCCGAATGGCGTGAGCGATATCGTCGAGTTCGTGGTGGTGGCGCAGGATCCCGCCGCCGCCGCGCAACCTTACAGCCGATTATTTGGTGCCGATAAGCTCACCGCCTGTCAGGAAGGCGCGTTTGTGCTCAAAGCGGGCGTGGCGACGGTGCGCTTTGCCGCCGCGGAATACGTCACGCAGCGCTTCGCCGGATTGCCGATTGATTACGACGGCAGCGCGCGCATGGCAGGATTGAGTTTGCGCACCTCGGATCTGCGCAAAGTGAAAGCCAGCCTGCTGCTCGGCGACGTGCCGTTCCGCGAGGAAGCGTCGGCGATTATTGTCGGTGCCGAGCAGGCATTTGGTGTGGCGTTGCGGTTCCAGTTGTGATTACCCGCACGCATTTGCAGGGTCGCCATTTATGGCGACCTGGTTTAACGTGATCCACTTTCATCCATAAACGAAGGTGAAATGTGACCGCTAAACTGCATCTCGAAACCCCCAGACTTACCTGCTCGCAGATCGCGGAAGACGACTGGGACTTCTTCCGCCAGCTCCAGCTCTCGCCTCACGTCATGCATTACGTCGCCGATGCAAAATCTGAAGAAAAAATTCTCGCCGATTTCACAGCAAGATTGCCGCTCTGGTCGCCAGGCAGCGCGCATTGGCTGTGTCTGGTAGTGCGGGAGAAACAATCAGGTAATCGCATCGGCGTCAGCGGTTATATTCATCGCGAAAATGACTGCGCCGAAGTCGGCTTTCTGTTCGCGCCAGAAGCGCACGGCAAAGGCTATGCGCACGAGTCGCTTCGGGCGATTTGTGACTATGCGTTCAGCGACGGCGGCATCCATCGCCTGAGCGCCACCGTCACCGCAGGCAATACGCCCTCACGGCGACTGCTGGAAAAAGTCGGTTTTGTATTAGAAGGTGAACTGCGGGAAAGTTACTGGCTGAGAAATGCGTGGCATAACGATTGGTTGTTTGGGTTGCTGTGTGGGGAATATGGGTTGTAATACCGGTGTTATCCACTTGGTGGTAGTCGGATTTGGTTAGCGACTTAACGATATGCTATAGGGATAAGCATAAATGAGGCGGCTTTGTGCCAGAAGCGGAAGTTGGATGCTGAATGGTGGGAACAGTGATGCTCGAATCAAACTGATGATAACGACGTTTCTGAAAAATTATGTGGCCTTTTTAAACCTGTCCACTCAGGATTTCTGTAAATTCTCTGCGCTTCCTTGTTGCCCACTCAGGTTTGATGGAGAGCATTAAACTATATTGTTTTCGAAAATAAACATACCTGAATTCCGTTTCAGGTGAGCTATTCATAGCTGCATACTCTGTAGCCAGCCCAACCACACCACACTCAACAAACCAATAAAGAATCTCATCATCACTGAGGGTCACTTTACGCGCTATTTCGGCACCTCTTTCATTGACAATGAAATGATATTCTTTGCCATGAATTTCCAGATATGGAGTCGCCATACCATCAGATCTGTCAGGGATGGTGAAGTAATAATTGGGTCTTATTCCCCCTCCAATTCTTTCACCGATTTTGAGAAGTTCTGCGCGTAACTCTAGGATATTTTTCATGATTTATTTTTTTGAGGGTTAACCATTCGTTCCAGACATGCTCCGCATCAATATCTTGATAGCCCCGGCTTTTAGTCATGTCTCTGGCAATTTGTGTCGGTAATTCAATAGCGGTAGCATTATCTCGTATCGCCTCAACCTCATGCCTCAGCAGTTCACGATCGGCCTCCTTCTCTTTTGCTTCAAGCAACGCAACAAGTGACGGGATGAATACAACAGCCATTTCAGTAAGTCTCCACTAATCACTAAATTTGAATCATTTTGGCATAAGTAGCAGGCTGTTATACACCCTTAAGAACCAATGAATAATGACGAACATTCCCTATGGCATCAGGTTCTGATGTCTGCATTCCGCTCTCCGCTGACCTTCAGCGTCACGTGTTTGTCTCCTGTGTGCCAAAAGCAGCTGTTAAGGCTCACGCTAGGTCACCTCATACAATAATGCGTCGGTCGCATGCTTACTCAAAACACTCGAAGATGACGCTCAATCGATCACCGATTTCGCTGCTGTCTCCATCGCTTCGATCAATTGCGCTGACGCTCGATAAAGGGGGACATGGCCGCGCACCAAGATTTGGGTATTGCGTCGGTAAGCAGCGGCGCGAATGTCTATGCTCTCGGCATGAGCCTTGACACTGACCGTAGTATCCAACTTGCCCGCCGGATTCTCGATACTCACCTCCACATCCGAGTACGTCGCTGATGCGCTTTTAAGACCCACGGCCACCGCATGGGCGGTACTTCCCGACAGCAGGCATGCGGCGGCGAGACAGCAGCCGCCAGAGACGGCCATCGAAGCGTGCCCCGTCTGGGGCGTGAAATACCGGACTGCAATGTGCCCGCCGTGGCGTGGCGCGCCCACGATGCACACTTTGGGAATGGTTTCACTTCGTTCGAGATCGGCACGGCTCATTAGCTCTCCGTCGCGACGGCAAAGCTTCATCTTAAGACCAGCCTCAATCCAGACTTGCCTCAGCTTCGCCATGAACACAGCGTCGGCTTCAAGTTCTGAAATGGCTTCGTGGCCTGTCTTGCCAAAGCTGGCGGCATCGGCAATGACCATAGGCACAGCCACGTCTACACAAGAAACATTATGACCGGCGATCGTATCCATGACGTTACCTGTAGGTAGAAGAGTACCGGTCTTGTTGCCTACCGGTGACTGAAGGAAAAGATCGACGCGGGGGAATGCGCCGGCAACCCCAGGAATTTCGGCATTCACGAATCCTCCCTGGAAATCGCGGGACATCCGTGCGACGGTAAGAACGCCGGTGTTGGTGTTCTTGATTTCGATGTCAAAGCTCCCAGTAGCAGGCACTTCGATCAAGCCCGTGTCGATAGCCCAGAGCGGCAACGCGGAAGACATGTTGCCGCAGTTCACGCTCCAGTCTATGTCGCTATGATCACTGGCCAGTTGGGCAAGCGTACTGACGATCTGACGCCCCGAAGGCGTGTATTCCACCCGAGCCAAAAACACTTTGTTGCTGGTCGCAGGGCCCCGGCCAAGCCCGGTTATCTGCCGATTACCCTGCTGACTTCCATCAAGAGGGACGCCCATGAGATGGCGCAGTAGCTCTGCTCGCAGCCTCTCCTCACGGGGTAGCAAGGGCTCCCAAATAACCACGCCCGTCGAAGTACCACCTCTCATGTAATGCACTGGCAACTCCAACACGCCAGCATTCATCCGAGAGCTAAAGGCATCCCTGCAGACGGGAAACATAGGTGATTTTAACATCGATAACTCCACACATAATTGAGGCAGCCCTCAGATAGGCTCCTGCACGGTTTCAGAAGTGTTGGTCGCTGCGACGGCTCTAAATGGCGCCAGGCGTTTGACCTGTAACAATGCTGCAACGACACTTGATGACAATTGCAAGGATGTGAGCACTATACCCAGGATAAAGGAACCAGTTTGGTCATTAATAAGACCAATTATGTAAGGCTCTATGAACCCGCCGAGATTGCCAAACGCATTGATGAACGCTATACCCGCCGCCGCCGGTGAGCCAGTGAGAGAGCCGCCCGTTAAACGGTCGCGATGCAATCACATCCAGGGTGCTGATTGAAATGCCCACCATGACTCCGGACAGTGTGGGCACAGCAGCAGCTATCAACAGGCCTGTCGCACCCAGCAAGCAGTCACGTGGAGGGGACGGTTAGGGCTTTTATCGGATAATGCGCCCCAAGCGATCATTCCTACAATCGCGATACCGTAAGGGATCATCGACTTTAGTCCAATGTGGAAGCTGCTCAAGCCGTGCCCTTTGAGGATGTGCGTCAGCCAAATCGCAATCCCATAAGAGCCGACGGCGAATCCTAAATGAATAACACCCATGAGCATCACATTCAGGCTTCGGAAGGCGTCCTTAAAGCTGGAGATATGACCGCACGTTTTTTCCACCGAAAGCTTGGATACTAGCCAATCTTTTCCTTCTGGAGTGAACCATTTGGCAATGATGACGACCGGTAACTTCCGCATTTCGCTCAAAGCGGACCTTGCCATACGCACACATTCTTTCAATGCCAGATGCGGGAGATGTTAAAGCGCTTTGCCCAGATCGACGGTGAGCAGGTGAACATGGGTAATCAACCCTAAAACCATTATGGTGACGAAGTCGCGACTCATATTCACTGCCCTAGCCTGACGCTGAGGCAGTGAATACATCATTTCTGATCAACTTATTACAAATCCACGTTCAACGCCGGGGCACCAAAACTGACTAACTCCGCATTCGACGCAGTAAAATAGTCGCGCCAGAATATCTCAAGCTGCTGAATGATTTTCCCTGAGCGATAATTGTTTTTCGCATCGGTATCAATCAATCCTGCACCTGCGACAAACACCTTTGCGCCGGCAAAATCCGCTAACAAATTCTGCTGCTTAACCTGCTGCAACTCTTTCTCTGGCGAGAGCAAACGCAGCGCGTTATTGCGGTAGAAGCTATCGAAAGCGCTGTTTTCCAGCATATCGGAGATCAGAAACAGAGTACGTGACGCGTTTTCATCCTGCTCAAGATCATGACTAATGCGTTTCAGGCTATCGAGGATCTCGCTTTTAGCGATGTTATCGCCCTTCTCAGCGAAACTTTTTGCCATCAGCCCACCGAATGCGCTCGCGAAATATTGCTTCTGCTCAATCAGGCATTTGTCGAGGTTCTTCAAACTTTCCATGCCTTGATTGTCGCGGATTTTCTTGTCCGTGAGTAACGGCTCCAGACGACCATCAAATAAGCGCTGCATGAAATTGTTCTGCAACAACGCCGAGAACTGATAAAGCACCACATGATCGCCGGGCTGACTAAAACGCATGATCTGCTGCCAACTGGCATTTTTGATCTGCAGCGGCACTTTAACCGTTTGATCAATAATCACCACCAGCTCACGACCGCTGTTGGCCGGGCGATATTGACTGAGTTTGGCATAGTCATAACAGCTCGGAATATCGTTGCGATCCGCAGCCTGCGCCAGGGCATTCACCCCGGCTAACAGCAGCAAACACCATTTGCTGATCTTCACCTGATTATCCTCTGGCCTTATTGAGCACGCGCTGCACTTTACGACGACTGAGCAGCGATTCATATGACAGACCCAAATCCTCAGCCACCAAACGCAGTTCTTCATCATCTAAGGCTGTCAAATCGCCTAACTCCGCAATGCGCGCCTTTTCATCGGCGTTAGCAGCAGGTGCCGTTTCCAGTGCCACCGGTGCAAGCGTTGGCGTTGTGGGTTCAAATACCAAAGCCGGTTCTGGCTGATGTACCGGGCGCTCTGGAGCAATGGTTGCACGTGTGGCGTTAAATTGCTGATGCTGATCGTCGGCCAGTGCTTTATCGCGCTGCTTACCGCGCACGTAATCGTCGAAGGTCCGAACATCAGTTTGTGCAATGCTGGCGCTACTGGCGCGTTGCATCGCCATACGATTCTGCAAGCTTGCCAGTTTATCCTGCGCATCACGCTCTACGCGCTCACGGCGCATGGCGTACCACGCGGCAAACTCTTCAGAGCTACTGAAATTACCAATATATTTCGCCGCCAGACGAGATTCGATGCCGACCAGAGAACGGTAATAACCAATCAAAATACCGATAATTTGCACGCCAATGAAAATCACCGACAGAATAATGAAGGTCAATTTGGAGGCGAACACGCGGTTGTCACTGACCTCTTTCGCCGCTTGCTTATCAGCCTGCTGATTATCTTCCACCGCTTGCTGTGGCAACTCAAAAGGTGAAGCGTTGCTCGCCGCGCTGGTTTGGCTAAACGGCGTACCATTAACGGCCTGGGTTTCGGCGGCATTGATGGTTGCCGCACGAATGAAATAGGCACCTACCGCAAAGGTGACGATCAACAGCAGCGTCACAACCGTTTGTACATATTGCGGTTTTGCACCAATACCGTGGTTCACACGGTTGAGCATTTGCAAATAGCTGGGTGCGTCATCATCAATGCGGCTGTTTTCCAGCGACACGCGGTTGTCTTTAACCAACGCCTGCGCATGGCCTTCCAGACGCGCTTCTTTATGCCAGTAGCGGATTTTGCTCAGCAGCGTATTTTTGTGTAACTGCGTGCCCATTAAATGCGTTGCGGGCACCAAAATCACACCAATCAGCACCGAAACCACAATCGCCGACAGCTCCGCCTGGTTCGCAGAGATGTTGTTGGCAATGAATGGCGAAAGTACCAGCGCAAAGATAAAGGCTTCCAGAATGACGAGGGCGATGCTGCATAACCACAACACCACGCTGGTCGGTTTGCGGCCCCGCTCATCCACTTTGTTCAGATAGTTAACGCAGCGCAGATAAAAATCGGCATCGCGGTTGGAGATGCTATGAAACTGATAGAACTTGCCACACAAAGCTTCTTCTGCCGGATGCCAGATGCGTCCGCCGGTGCCCGCACGGCGCGATTCATGGCTACGCGACAAACGGGTGATGTGTCCAAACAACGGTAGGGAACAAAACAGGTTGAGGAAGAAGTAACGAACTTGATCCCACCATTTGATCACGCCAAGTGTTAGCGCCAACAGCCCGAAAAGCGGCCAAAAGATGTAGCGATAGGTGGCGATCGCCTGCATTAAGGTATCTAAAATTTCCATAAGAGAGTTATCCGTTTATCCACGCTGAGGTGCGTAATTGGCCAGCCACGGCTGACGATGGTTGCTATAAAAGAGTTGTCCTTGTTGCGCAGGCTTGCCTGATTTCGGCAGCAAGAGGTCGACGCACGAGATCGGTTGTTGCTGGGCATCGGCGATGTAGACGCGGTAAAGAATGCTGTCTTCCCCTTCCCAACTGTTGGCGACACTTGCCATGCCTTGCAGCGCCTTGCGGTTGCCCTGCGCATAGTTTGGCGTGATGAGCACTTGTGGGTTTTGCGTCACCACCGCACCCTCTTTGAGAACAAACACTGGCGTCAATGTCACCAGGTTGCCATTCACCAATCCTGCCCACGCGCGCCCGTTCATATTGGGCAGATATTCCCGCGTATCATGCTGATCGATCGCCTTACCGCTGGCTAAATTCTTGGCCAGTCCACTGACGCGAGGAAGATCGGTGAGACAGCTACCGCTGACACTGCTGGCCTGCGCCTGACTAATCAGGCTGAAACCTTGCGACAGCGGCTTTAAGTTGCTGGCGAGACCCGTAACCTGTGCGCTAGTGGGCTTGCCACCAAAATCGACAAAGTTAACGGGATTGCTCTCAGCAATGGCTTGAGTGGGTTGGGTCACCACTTCCGGCGCTTTTACTTCAGCGCTTTTTGCCGCAGCCTTCTTGCTCGCTTTACGTGGTGCCGCCCTGGCGGTTGAAGTACGCGCCAGCGTATTTTCAGCAGCAGAGCTGTGGCGCAAATACAGTGGGTTATTGCTTTCCAGCGCCAGACGCTGGCGTAACAGTGTTTCATTCGCCAGCGCCACGATTTCAACCCGGCGGTTTTGTGCCCGACCCGAAAGGGAATCGTTATCCGCCAGTGGACGTGAGGAACCCACGCCCTGGAAATAGAGTTGGCTGGCTTTAATGCCACTTTGCTCCAGTACCAGCCCAACGTTGCGGGCACGCGCTTCAGAAAGTTGCTGATTGTGTTCGGCGTTGCCAGTGGCGTCCGTATGTCCCACCACCAGCAAAACATCGCTGGAGGATTGCTGGCCGCCTTTCATCGCTGTGGCAATTTTTTGCACCTGACGCATGCCGCCGCTGGTCAGTTCTGCACTGTCGATGGCGAACATGGTACCGTCCTCAACTTGTGCAACAATCCCAACCGGCTCCTGCTTGCTGTTCTCCTGCGCCTTAAGCGCCTGAGTGCTAATGCGAATTTTTTCTTCCTGGGCGACTTTAGCCAGCGCCTGTTCACGATTCTGCCAAACGTTTCCGACCACGCATCCCGCTACGCCGCCCGCTAGTCCACCCACCAGAGCTTTCTTTGCGTCATGAGTGACAAGGTAGGTAATGCCGCCACCCAGTGCGGCACCGCCGATACAACCGGCAGCGGTACCGTAATCACGAGCAAAGTCATTCATTGAGGCACAACTGGAAGTCAGAGAAGCGGCGATCAGCACGGATGCGGCTTTTTTAGAAAAGGGTAAATTCACATCAAATCCTTGATTGAAAAATCCTCTGTCGTGCGGAGGAAACAATGATTAATGGTTGAGGCTGATTGATAAAAAAAATTCACAGGTTTGTATCGGCAGCAATGCCGATGACTTTAGACCTCAGTGGCGAATTTCTTCTATTCAAGGAGATAGGGGATTAAAACGGGTTGACGCAGGAGGAAATGATGAAATTACCTTTAGCAATATTATCCAATTACCGCTGGCAAAAGGGCAGCGAATACCCTTTATCCCTCTCCAACTAAACGCATGCGTTTGATATCTCTTTGCGGAGATTCGCCAAACTCGCGTCTGTATTCACGGCTGAACTGCGATGCACTCTCATAACCAACCATCAACGCTGCGCTGTTGGCATCGAGATTTTTACTCAACATTTGCTGTCTGGCTTCCTGTAGTCGTAGCTTTTTCTGGTATTGCAAAGGGCTGACACCGGTCATAGCGCGAAAATGCTGACGAAACGTCGATGGACTCATAAAAGCATTCGCTGCCAGTTCCTCCATGCTGACAGGCCGCGTGAAGTTTTGTTTCAACCAGCCAACAATCCTGGAAATATTCTGACTGGGCGAACCGGCGGTAGCGATATGTCTCAACTGCGGACCATGGTTGCTGGCTAATAAGCGCATCACAATCTCTTGCTGGATAAGCGGTTCAAGATGAGTAATTAAATCCGGTTCATCCAGTAACTTAATTAAGCGGCTTAACGCATCAATCAACCCCTCATCCAGAGGTTCGACTGACAGTGGATTGAGCGGTATTTCCTTGCTGGGCCTGGCGGGTGGCATCAGCGCGGCAATCTGCACTACCACGCGAGGATCAAGCGTTAACATCAAGCCTAAAAAAGGCTCACGCTGACTGGCCCGAGTCACATGCGATACCACCGGCAAATCGATGGTTGTGAGCAGAGACTCGCCCGCGCTGTAATGCGTCGGTTTCCCCGCCAGCATGATCTCTTTTGCTCCCTGCACAACCACACCCAAACCCATCTGATAAATACAGTGCACTGGCAACGTTGCCATATTGCGGCGATGAACAGAAAGTGAAGCTATAGCGGTTAAGTGGTCCCCATCGTTTTGGGCAATCCTGCTAATCAGCGCAGCCAATTTTTCAACGCCAGAATTCAAATCATTATCGACCATTTAAGCCTACCACCTGCCCCAGATTCAATCCGGCGATTTTACCATCAGTAAAATTCAATATGTACCCTTCGAGGCACATGCATCGTTTTAGGCAATTCTCTCGGCAGATCCGACAAGCCTGGCAGGCAAAAGCCGCCCCATAATAGGTCAACACTTAATCTGATGAGCCGAGACTAAAAATGCCTGATTTATTTGATTCCTACACGCTTAAAGACATTACCCTTCGCAATAGAATCGTTGCGTCACCGATGTGCCAATATCAGGCTGACGATGGATTCATTAACGACTGGCACAAGTCACATTACTCGATGCTGGCAAACGGAGGCGTGGGTTTACTCATCGTTGAGGCAACCGCCGTTTTGCCTGAAGGACGTATCACTCCGGGTGACCTTGGCCTGTGGAGCGATGCTCATACTGAAGGATTCACATCTGTTGCCTCAGCGATCAAACAAACCGGGGCGGTAGCGGGAATTCAGCTTGGCCATGCGGGTAGAAAAGCGGGATGCACTCCTCCGTGGCTGGGTGGCGCGCCTTTAGATCAGCAGGATCCAAACGCATGGATTCCGGTTGCTGCCAGCGCAGTGCCCTACGTGCAAGATAGTGATTACGTTCCTCATGAGATGTCTTTAGAGGAAATCCAGCACACCATTAATGCTTTCCAACAGGCTGCGCGTCGCGCTACGGAAGCTGGATTTGAGTGGCTTGAACTTCATTTTGCACACGGCTTTCTGGCTCAAACATTCCTTTCAACAAAAACCAACTTTCGTGAAGATCACTATGGCGGCTCTTTAGCGAATCGTGCACGTTTTATGCTTGATGTTGTTGAGGCCGTAAAGTCCGTCTGGCCTGCACACCTGCCACTCACCGCCCGACTCGGTGTCATCGAATTTGATGCCTGTCCTGAACACAGCTTTGCTGAATCTCTGGAAGTCATCCGCTGGCTGAAAAAAGCCGGCATCGACTTTGTTGATGTGGGTTTGGCGCTCTCAACTCCCGATGAGCAGGTACCTTGGGGGCCAAATTTCATGGTTCCCTACGCGGAACGAGTGCGTAGAGAAACCGGCATTCCCGTAGCAACGAGTTGGATGATCACCAGAGCCAGCGATGCTAACGATTTTATCCAGGATGCAAAACTAGACCTGGTGTTTTTTGCCCGCACGCTATTGGCCAATCCGCACTGGGTTTTCCAGGCAGCACGCGAACTGAATGTCAGCTCACCCGAGTCAGTATTACCAGTGCCTTATGCGTATTGGCTGAAGAATTGGGCGCAATAATTTCCCAACGTTTTTTGCTGACAGGCAGCTTATCGCAGCGCTGCCGCTTAACGTCATTCATCCTCTGGAGATCACCATGAAAATAAAAAAATTCGATGCTTCGGCTGAGGCATTCCCGACCTCGCCAGGAACAATCAGTCGGCGCAGTTTTATATCCAGAACAGCAATGATCAGCGCAGGTATGGCCTTTAGCTCGCTGTCGTGGGGTGCCTCCACATCCGTTGCTCCCGGGGCACAGAAAAATACCGATTCATCGCAAGCAGGAGAGATTATGTCAACGCGCAAACTTGGTAATCTTACCGTCTCAGCACTGGGCGCAGGCTGTATGAGCATCAGTGCCAACTACGGTCCGGCGGCCGACCGTCATCAGGGTATCCGTACACTGCGGGAAGCACATGATAAGGGCGTTACGTTCTTCGATACGGCGGAAGTGTATGGTCCCTACACCAATGAAGAGTTGGTTGGAGAAGCCTTAGCGCCAATTCGTGATCAGGTCATCATTGCCAGTAAATTTGGCTTCGATATCAAAAACGGTGGACTAAACAGTCAGCCTCAGCATATTCGTCAGGTTGTTGAAGAATCGCTTCGCCGACTGAAAACCGATCGTATTGATCTCTATTATCAGCATCGGGTTGATCCCAATGTGCCAATAGAAGACGTCGCTGGCACCATCAAAGATCTGATTAGCGAAGGAAAAATCCTGCATTTTGGCCTTTCCGAAGCCAGCCCTGAAACCATTCGCCGCGCCCATGCTGTGCAGGCCGTAACGGCCGTCCAGACGGAGTACTCGGCAATGAACCGCGATCCGGAGCACAACAGCGTTCTGCAAACCTGTGAAGCGTTGGGTATTGGATTTGTTCCCTGGGGGCCCGTTGGAATGGGTTATTTAACCGGGACACTGAACGCGCAATCCCATTTTGATGCGGACAAAGATCTGCGGGCTGGCTTTGACCGCTTCTCACCTGAAAATCTGGCAGCCAATCAGCCGTTTTTGCATCTGCTAAGAAAAATGGGTGCAGAAAAAAATGCCACGCCCTCTCAGATTGCCCTGGCATGGTTACTGGCACAAAAACCCTGGATTGTGCCGATTCCAGGTACCAGAAACAGGAATCATCTGCATGAAAATCTGGGCGCATTAAACATTCGATTTACGCCAGCAGAATTAAGCGAAATGAATACGGCGCTGTCTGCCTTAAAAGTTCACGGTGGCAGGATGAACAGACAACAAATGCAGATTGTTCAGCCATCTTCATAACCCTGCCTGCATCCTAAAAACCAGGATTTTTCGCAAGCTGCTTCTCATCCTCTAAAGTTTAAGCATAAGAGGACGAAAATCCTTTTAGACATTCTGGAGGATAGCGTATGTGTAAAGTCTTGGTTTTATTGTCCGGCCTGATGATGCTGCAAACGGCGATGGCCGCTGATGGCACGATTAGCTTCAGCGGTGCGATTGTGGAACCGTCCTGCACCACGGCCACTCAGCTGCAAGGGACTTCCGTTACCTGCACGCGCGAAGGTGTTGATAAAGTGCGCACTATTGCACTCAATCAGTCACAACAAGCGCTGCCTTATCAATTGGGTACCGTGCGCGTGAAATCGGTTAATAATCTTAAGTTTATTGAAGTGACGTACAAATAAGCTGAGCCGAAAATTCCGTTAAGTGTGAAGCGGTCGCCATGAATGGCGACCCTACGGGATTTTGTAAGGTGCGCATTCATGCGCACCTTCATACATAGGCTTAACTTAAGCCTCACTCACCCGATAACGCTCCAGCCAGTGCGCGTAAGGCGCGGGCAGCACCCATGATGGCTCACTCTTATCCAGCGCCAGCGCGGCCTGATATGCCCAGTTTGGATTTTTCAGGTGCGCACGCCCCACCATCACCAGATCCAGCTGACCTTTCTCGATGGTTTGATTAGCAATCGCCGGTGCATCAATGCCCCACGCCGAAGCCACAGGGATATTCGCTTCAAGGCGCACCCGCTCAGCGATCGACGCCAGGAACGCGGGACCCCACGGAATATTGGCATCCGGCGTGGAGAAGCCCACGCTGACGCTCAGCAAATCAAGACCCTTTTCACGCCACTGTTTGGTCAGCGTGATGGATTCCTGCAGCGTCTCTTCATCGCGGCCATCAAACTCCAGCACGCCAAAACGCGCCGTCAGCGGCAGATTTTCTGGCCATACCGCGCGCACCGCATCGAAGGTTTCATGCAGGAAGCGGCTGCGACCCGCCAAATCGCCACCGTATTCATCCGTGCGCTGATTGGCGTGCACCGAGAAGAAACTCTGCGCCAGATAGCCGTGCGCGAAGTGCAGCTCCAGCCATTCGAAACCAGCATCACGCGCGCGTTGAGCGGCACGCACAAAGTCGTCGCGCACGCGCTGAATATCCGCATGCGTCATGGCTTGTGGCACGCGCGGCAGGTTTTGACCAAACGCCACCGCTGATGGCGCAATGGTTTCCCAACCGGCAGCGTCATCGGCGGCGATATGGTCGTCACCTTCCCACGGCTTATTGGCGCTGGCTTTGCGTCCGGCATGACCAATCTGAATGCCCGGCACCGCACCTGACGCTTTGATTTCACGCGCAATCTGCGCCAGCTTTTCCGCCTGCTCGTCGTTCCAGATGCCAAGGCAAGCGGGAGTGATGCGCCCTTCCGGCGATACTGCGGTGGCTTCGACGATCACCAATCCCGCGCCGCCGCGCGCCAGGCTGTTGTAATGCACGCGATGCCACTCGTTACTCATGCCATCCACGGCACTGTATTGGCACATCGGTGGCACGGCGATGCGGTTACGCAGCGTGACATCTTTCAAGGTAAAGGGCGTAAATAGGCCTGACATAACCACCTCTGAATCTGATTAAAGCAAAATGATCTGCTTGCCGCTGAAGTTGCGATGTTGCAACGCCAGCAGCTGCGCAGGTAATTGATCGCCAGCAGTTTATCCGCCAGACGCGCGGCCTGTTCCGCGCCGATGTGTCGCTTCGGCATTGTGCATTAAATCACTCAGGCAGCGCTTCGCACCCTGTGCGTGCGGTGGTCGCCATGAATGGCGACCCTACGGTTGAGCGGCAGCAATCAGGCCATTCAGCCAATCCTGATGACCGTTAATCATCGGGTTTGGCTGCGCTTTTGCCAGCTCAACCGCCGGTTTGCCGTTTTGCGTTTCCTGAGTAAGGATGCGCACGCGATTATCGGAAAGATCTTCAATCAACCACGCATGCAGCACGTCCAGCCGATCGTCGCTGCCCGGCTCGCCCGCCCAGCCGTGCCATGAAACGCGCGCCGGTTCGCCCGCTGCAGGCGCCACATATTCAGTGACCTGCGCTTCAACCGGGAAGCCAAAGGTTTCAAAGTAGAAACGCACGCCCTGCTCAAGCTCGGGGCCTTTGTTGTCATAAAAGCGCGCGTTGGCGGAGTTCTGGTAGTAACTCGGCCACAATGCTGGCGTGTTGAGCAGTGGCCAGATATCGGCGGTTGTCAGGCCAGCGACGATCACTTCATTCGAGCAATAATTATCAGTAAAACCAGGCACAAAGCCTTCGGGCCAGTTAATCGCGTTCATTTTCATCGGGTCAATCTCAGGGTTAAAAGTGGGTTGGTATTGGACAGACGCAGTATCCGGCGGGCAGAGACATAAGACCAATCGCCATTTTTTATTTGTGATATCACTTACTGTGATATCTGCATCACGCTATGCTTGCTGCATCCCCGTTGAAGATGAAAACCATGAAAAACGATCTCCGCACCTTGGATCTCAACTTACTGAAAGCGCTGGACGCCTTACTTGATGAGCGCAGCGTGACGCGCGCGGCGGAGCGTTTATCGCTGACGCAGCCGGCGGTCAGCGGCATGTTGACGCGGTTACGTGAATGTTTTGACGATCCGCTCTTTACCCGCACGCAACGCGGCATTGTGCCGACGCTGCGCGCGCTGGAAATGGCGCTGCCGGTAAAAAACATTCTGACGGAAGTGAGTACGCTGCTGCAGCCGAAGCAATTTGATCCGGCCACCGCAGAGATGACCATCAACATTGCCGCCACCGATTACGCGCTGCGCGCGGTGATCGTGCCGTTTATGGCGGCGTTGCGTCAGCAGGCGCCGGGGATTCGCGTGGCGGTGTTGCCGGTGAACAATGAGCAGTTGGCGTCACAGTTCGAACGCGGATCGGTGGATATCGCCTTAATCACGCCCGATACCGCGCCGCCCGAACTGCATGCCCGCGCGTTGTACGCTGAAGAGTATGTTTGCCTGATGCGCGACGATCATCCGCTAGCCCACCTTGAAAATCTCACGCTAGACGATTTCTGCTCGCAGGATCACGCGCTGGTGTCTTATCTCGGCGGGAGTTTTCATGGCGTCACCGATGCCGCACTCAACGCGATGGGACGCTCGCGCCGCGTCACGCTTTCGGTGTGTAGTTTTCTGGTGCTGCCGGAGATTTTGCGCGTCAGCGATTTGATCAGCGTGGTGCCGCGTCTTCTGGCGCTGCACCACGCGGGATTGAAAGTCTTCGCGCCGCCGCTGGAGATTCAGGGTTTCACTAAAACCGTGGCGTGGCACGAAAGAACGCACCGCGATGCCGGACATCGCTGGTTGCGCGAATTATTGTTCACCACGGTCAGCCGCAATGATGCTGTCTAAAGATAAATCTGCCTGACAGGATTCAGCCTAAGGTTCACTTAACCTTCATTTCTTAATCTGGCGCCATCTTCACTATTACGGATGGACCAATGACGTTTTCGCTGCGCAAAAGACCGACGCTAAGTCGGCTGACTCTTATTTCGCTATTTTCCATTTATATTGCGGTGTTTCTGAATATTGCCTTTTATCGACAGGTAATTGCAGCGATGCCGCTCGATACGCTGCGCACGACATTCGTTTTCGCCTCAATGCCGCTGGTGGCTTTTAGCGTGATCAACATTATTGCTACGCTCGCCTCTTTTGTCTGGCTCGACCGGCTTATTCTTGCGCTATTCGTATTGGTGGCGGCTGCCGCGCAATATTTCATCTGGAGCTTCGGCATTGTTATTGATCGCTCGATGATCGTGAATATTCTGGATACCACGCCGTCTGAATCCTTTGCTTTATTGTCGCCGAAGTTAATTATTACGCTGGGTGGCAGCGGCCTGCTTGCTGCCCTTTTGCTGTTCTGGATTCGGGTTAAACACAACGAATCTCTGTGGAAAAATATCGCCAAACGCGCCGCGTCGATTGCGGTGTCGGTAATCTGCATCACCTTAGTGGCGACGTTTTTTTATAAGGATTACGCCTCACTGTTTCGTAATCAAAAAGAGCTGATTAAATCGCTCAGCCCGTCGAATTCGATTGTGGCGACACTTTCCTGGTATAACCACAGCCGCACCGCCAATTTGCCGCTGGTGAAAATTGGCTTAGATGCCAAACAAAAACCGCAGATGCTGGCAGGTGCAAAGCGCAATCTGACGATTTTGGTGGTGGGTGAAACCACGCGCGCGGTGAATTTCCAGCTCAATGGTTATGGCCGCGAAACCACGCCGTTGCTGGCAAAAGATGACGTCTCTTATTTCCCCAATACGCAATCCTGCGGCACCGCTACCGCGGTCTCTTTGCCGTGCATGTTCTCGAATATGCCGCGCGCGCATTATGACGATCAGCTCGCTGAACATCAGGAAGGCATGCTCGATATTATCCAGCGCGCCGGCGTGCAGGTTTTATGGAATGACAATGACGGCGGCTGTAAAGGTGCCTGCGATCGCGTCCCGCATCAGGATATGACTAGCCTGAATCTGGCGGATATGTGTCACGATGGGGAGTGTTATGACGAGATATTATTCCACGGTATCGAGGACTATATTAAAAACCTCAAAGGCAACGGCGTAATTGTATTGCATACCATTGGCAGTCACGGCCCAACTTATTACAACCGTTATCCGCCGCAGTTTAAAAAGTTCACGCCGACCTGCGACACCAATCAAATTCAGGATTGTTCACAACAGCAGCTGGTGAATACCTACGACAACACCATTCTGTATATCGATTACATTGTCGATAAAGCGATCAATGTATTGAAGGCGCATCAGGATCAATACACCACCAGCCTGGTTTATTTATCGGATCACGGTGAGTCGTTGGGGGAAAATGGCGCTTATTTGCACGGTATGCCGTATGCGATTGCACCGGATGTGCAGAAACATGTGCCGATGCTGATTTGGCTGTCAGCGGATTATCAGCACCGTTATGGCGTGAGTAAAACCTGTGTCGATAAGCAAGCGGCGCATCAGGGGTATTCGCAGGATAATCTGTTCTCCACACTGCTGGGATTGACCGGGATTCAGACCAGTGAGTATCAACCTGCGGATGATATTTTGGCCGGTTGCCGGGGGACGCAGAGTTAAATGTTAGGAGGTCGCCATAAATGGCGTAAGGCTCGTCAGTTAAGACATGAAAACCCTTAATTACCGAGAGCACACATTGTAGCGGCGCAATTCATTGCGCGATAAATCGCGCCGCTACGGAATGTGCGGTGATTTGATACGGTGCTTAACTGATCGGCATTACGCCATTCATGGCGACCGCATCACGCTGCCACCCGATCCGCACCCAACAAATCCAATATCCTGCTGCGCAGCGCCACCAGCTGCGGATCGTCTCGACGACGCGGCCACGGCAGATCAACCTCAATCACATCCACCACTTTCGCCGGTCTTGGGCTGAACACCACCACGCGATTCGCCATTACCAGCGCTTCCTCGACATCGTGCGTCACCATCAGCGTGGTGAACTGTTGCTCCTGCCACAGATCAACAATCTCCTGCTGCATCCGCAACCGCGTTAGGGAATCGAGCTTGCCGAGCGGCTCATCGAGGATCAGCAAACGCGGCACGTTAACCAGCGCGCGAGCCAACGCCGCACGCTGCGCCATGCCGCCGGAGAGCTGATGCGGCCAGGCGCGGGCAAACTGCCTGAGGCCGACGCGATCCAGCATCGCGTTAATACGTTGTTCGCGCAGCGGGCGGCTCTCTCCACGAATCTGTAAACCGAGGCCGACGTTGTCATAGACGGTGCGCCACGGATAGAGCGTGGGATCCTGAAACACCACCACGCGCGACGGATCCGGCGCGGTAATCGCTTTACCCTCCTCCGCCAGTAACCCGCTGGCTGGCGGTTCGAGCCCGGCCAGCAAACGCAGCAGCGTCGATTTGCCGCAGCCGGACGGCCCCAGCAGCGCGACAAATTCACCGGCCTTCACCTGCAAATTAATATTCTCCAGCACCGGTAAATCTTCGCCTTCTAACGTGAAGTGATGATTCACCTTCTCAATCGCAATATTAACGCCCGCCGAGGTCGTGGCCATATTTCCGCTCCTGCTTGATATGCTAAGAAATAAAGCATAAGCCGCGCCTTTCCCACATCGAAATAGCCATTTCGGCAAACCTATCCGCAAATATTCATAATGAAAAACTGCATGATGTCATGCGGGATTGTTATTTGGTCGCGCTAATTGCCTTTGCCATAGTGCCTGTGAACTTTATCTACAAGGAAGACAGGATGGCATTTCAACAATTCTCTCTGAGCCGCCGCGCGTTATTACGCGGGCTGGGTCTCTTTAGTGCCGGCGTGGCGGTGAATCCATTGCTGAGCAGCAACGTGTTTGCCGACGATAAATCCCTTAAAACCATCAAGCTGGCCTGGGGACAAACCGCAGTGTGTCAGTCACCAATTTCGGTGGCGCTGAAGCAAGGTTTCTTTAAAAAGTACGGCTTGAATGTTGAGCCGGTCAACTTCAGCGGCCCCACCGATGCGCTGTTACAGGCGATTGCCACCGGTCAGGCCGATGGCGGCATCGGCATGGCGCTGCGCTGGCTGAAGCCGCTGGAGCAGGGTTTTGATGTTGATCTTACGGTCGGCACGCACGGCGGCTGCATGCGTTTACTCGCGCCGCAGAACAGCGGCATCCGTGATGTGAAAGATTTGGTGGGCAAATCGGTGGCGGTGAGCGATCAGGCCAGCCCGATTCGTAACTTCTTCGCCATTCAGCTGGCGAAACAGGGCATCGATCCCGATAAGCAGGTCAACTGGCTGCAATATCCGCCCGACCTGTTCGGCGAAGCGCTGCGCAAAGGCGAAGTGCAGGCGCTGGCCACCGACGATCCGCAGGGCTGGCTGCTGAAGAAGCAGCACGATCTGGTGGAAGTCGATAACAACCTGAAAGGCGAATACGCCAACCTCACCTGCTGCGTGCTGGGCCTGCGCGGCTCGCTGGTGCGCGACGATCCCGCCACCGCGCGTGCTATCACCCAGGCGATTGTCGATGCGCAGCAGTGGACCGCCGAACATCCGGAAGAGACGGCGAAAATATTCCAGCCGTTTGTGCCCGGCTCCGTCGCGGTGGCGGATATCGCCGCGATGCTGAAAGAGCACACTCACAGCCATCACTCCACCGGCGTGAAGCTGCGCAAAGAGGTGGCGGTGTATATCGATGAGCTGAAGAAAATCAATGTGATCCGCCCGGATACCGATGCGCAGCGCTTCGCCGAACACTATGTGCCGGAGCTGTTGCCAGCGGAATCCGCCCATCAGCACGCCAGCAATATGGCGCACATGAGCAACATGTCCAGCTAAGGAGACGAGAATGGCCAGTGAAACCCTGACGATTGCCCGCAACCGTGATGTGCCGCGCCGCCTTCAACCGGCGGTTTGGGCTGCGCTCCTGCTGTGGTGGGCGCTGGTCGCGCTAATGGTGGCGGTGCCGGATAAGCCGCAGGGTTTTGCCGCCCCGCGCTTTGTCAATGAAACGCACGAGCTGTTCGCTGCTATTGCGCTGCTTCTCACTGGGCTGGCGATTGCCTCGGGCCTGTTCCCGCGACTGACGTTACTCGCGCCGCTCAAACGCAGCGGTCCGTGGCTGATTGTGCTGGCGCTGCTGATTGGCCTGTGGGAAACCGTCACCGGCAAACTGGCGCTGCTGCCCGCGCCGTTTTTTGCCCCGCCGCGTGCGCTGGTAGAAGCCTACGCCACCGACTGGCCGCGCCTGCTGGATAGTGTGCTCAATTCGCTGCGTCTGCTGGCGTTCGGCTTTATCTACGGCAGCGTGGTTGGCTTTATTACCGGCGTGGCGATTGGCTGGTCGCGCGGCTTGGGTTATTGGGTGCATCCGATTCTGCGCTTCCTTGGCCCGGTGCCTTCTACTGCGCTGCTGCCGCTGTCGCTCTACTTCTTCCCATCAAGCTTCTCGGCGGCGGTATTCCTGATTGCGCTGGCGACCTGGTTCCCGGTGACGGTGCTGACCTGGTCGGGCGTCTCCAGCGTTGATACGCGTTATTACGATGTGGCGCGCACGCTCGGTGCCAATTCGCTGTTCCTCGTGTTGCGCGTGGCGGTGCCGGCAGCGCTGCCGCACTTGTTTGTCGGCCTGTTTATGGGTTTGGGCGCGTCGTTCTCGGTGCTGGTGGCGGCGGAGATGATGGGCGTGAAGTCCGGGCTCGGCTGGTATCTGCAGTGGGCGCAAGGCTGGGCGGCTTACGCCAATATGTACGCCGCGCTGATTGTGATGGCGCTGCTGTTCTCGTCGCTGATCTCCCTGCTGTTCCTGGTGCGCGATCGCCTGCTGTCATGGCAGCGCAGCGCGGTGAAATGGTAACGACATACATTGCGCAAAAAATTGCGCCGCTACGGATGGGTGCACATACCGTAGCGGCGCGATTTATCGCGCATTCATTCAGGCTCATATCATCTATTTCTGAGGTCGATTATGGCTGCAAAAATCTCTGCTTCTATCACTGAATTGATTGGCAACACGCCGCTGCTGCGCCTGTCTCGCTACGCACAACAGCACGATATTCAGGCGGATTTGGTCGCCAAACTCGAACTGTTTAACCCCAATCACAGCGTGAAAGATCGCATCGCCCTCAGCATGATTGAAGCCGCCGAACGCAACGGCATTATCCAGCCCGGCGATACGCTGGTTGAAACCACCAGCGGCAATACCGGCATTGGTTTAGCGGCGATTGCGGCGGCCAAAGGCTACAAGTTCCGCGTCTATATCAATGATTTCGTTAGCATCGAACGCAGCCAGATTATTCAGGCGTACGGTGCCGAAGTGGTGCCGTTCAGCACCATTGAAGGCTTTAAAGCGTTTTACGATGCCAGCAACGGTGATTTCGTCGCCGCCACCAAATGGCTGGCCGAGCAGGTCACTGCGGCGGAACCGGAGGTGCACTTCCTGCTGCAGCTTGATAATCCGGCCAATCCGGCGGTGCATGAGCGCACCACCGGGCCGGAAATCTGGCGTGACAGCGGCGGCGAGCTGGATATCTTTATCGCCGCAGTCGGCACCGGCGGCACGCTCTCCGGCACCGGACGCTATCTCAAACAGCAGCATCCGGGATTACAGGTGATCGCCGTGGAGCCGGGCGTGGGTTCACAGCCGAGCGAACTGCGCCCGGATCCGCTGGAAATCACCGGCGTGCATGCGTTTAGCAACCAGACGCCAGAGCGCATTCCTGCCAATCTCGATCACCGCGTTTACGATGAGGTGATCGCGGTGGAAACCTGGCAGGCGTACACGGCAGCGCGGCAGCTGGCGCTGAGCGAAGGCGTGCTGGTGGGGGATTCGTCCGGTGCAGTGTTGTGGGCGGCACAACAGGTTGCAGCGCGACCAGAGAATCGTGGCAAGCGCATTGTGGTGTTGCTGGCCGATGGCGGCAGCAGTTATTTGACCACCCAGCTGTTCGCGCATCAGGTACCAGCGGAATCGCTGAAGCTGGCAAGCGCCGTGCAAACCTCCAGGAAAATTGCCTAATAATGCGCAATAAATTGCGCCGCTACAAAATCCTGCACGTATTCGTAGCGGCGCGATTTATCGCGCGCTGTTAATTTAAACCAGCACGTTGCTGGTAATCCCTTTGGCAAACAACAGCGGATCGGTTTCCGGTCGCAACACGTTGATCGCCTTTAAATCGCGCGCATACACGTCGATCTCATTCACAAACGCGTTCCCCACCGAATAGTGTCCGTGTGTATGGGTTTTCAACACGCTGGCGATCTCCTGCGGCGTGGTGTTGAGCGCCTGGCCGTTAAACTCGCTGCCAATCGCTTCCGGGTGTTTGGCCGCATAGGCATGCGCCTGCAAAATCGCGTGGGTGATCGCCGCCGCCACTTCCGGCTGCTCGCGAATCAAACTGCCGCGCGTGCCCACCACACAGCAACTCAGTTTGGCGTACTCGTCCATTAAGTTGGTTCCAATCTCGCGGTAGCCCGGCTTCTGGGTTAAGCGCCACATCACCGGATCGGAACCGCTGGCGGCCTGAATCTCGCCCTTCTCCAGCACCATCGGCAGCAAATCCTGCGGGAACACGCGCCAGTCGACATCGGTATTGGGATCGACGCCGTGTTTTTTCAGCATCAGCGAGAAGAAGTTTTTATCCGCGCCCGCCATGTCGGTGACGCCAATGGTTTTGCCTTTCAGCTGCTCCAGCGTGGTCGGCCCGCCATCGCGCGCCAGCAGGCGCATACAGCCGCCGTGCGTGCCGGCGGTGAGTTTGACGTCAAAGCCCTGCTCCAGCGCTTTCAGCCAGCGCAGCGCCATACCAATGGCAGCTTCGGCTTTGCCGGTGGCGATGGATTCCAGCAGCAGTTCGGTTGAGTTGCCGAAGTTAACAAACTCCACTTCCAGGTTGTGCGCTTTAAAGAAGTTATGCTGATCGGCCACCACCACCGGCGCGAGGCAGATGGCGTTGAGATTCACCGCCAGACGCACATGCGTCGGCTTCGCCAGCGCCCATTTTCCGGGGCCATCTTGCAGTAAATCGCCGGGCATCTGCATACCCGACATATGATCGTCGGCAAACACGCGGCCCGGTAACGTTGCCGCCAGCGCCGCTGCGGCGGAATATCCCAGAAAATGCCGACGGGAAACTAAATAATTATTTGGCATTAAATGACTCCCAAAAATAAATGCAGGTGAAGGTGTTGACCTAATTAATGGCATGCACATAAACAGCCATTGCAAATTAACACTTCAACCGGCGGCAGAATTATGCCGATTCCGCATGTATATAGCCGGTTTATTGCTTTTACAGCGGTGGCAGAACAGGAAACAATTAAGCCTGATTTAATAAGGGGATTAATAACGCATGGCAAATAACCCGCCCTTTCTGGCTGAAATATTGCCGGTGATTATTCAGGCCTTAGAAAAAGACGCTGAAGAGGTTGATCGCAGCGGCGAATTTCCTAAAAACGCTTTCAAGGTGTTGCAGCAGCATGGCTTGCTGCACTTTGTATTACCGACGGCGTCGGGCGGCAGCGGCGGCGATCTGCTGGCAAGCCAGGCGATTATCCAGGCCGTGGCGCGTGGCGAACCTTCTGCCGCGCTGATCCTCATCATGCAATATCTCAACACGCGTCGCCTCGACGACAGCTCAAACTGGCCAGACGCGGTGCGCCGCAAGGTGGCGGAGAGCGTGATTCGCGACGGTGCGCTGATTAACGCGCTGCGCGTCGAACCCGAATTAGGCACGCCCGCGCGCGGCGGATTGCCTGCCACCCGCGCACGCCGCACCGCTGAAGGCTGGCGCATCAGCGGCGAGAAGATTTACTCCACCGGCAGTTATGGGCTGAGCTGGTTTCTGGTCTGGGCCAGCAGCGACGATGCCGATCCGCTGGTCGGCGGCTATCTGGTGCCGGCCAACGCGCCCGGCATCCACATCATTGATGAGTGGGATCATCTCGGCATGCGCGGCACCTGTAGCCATCGCGTGGTGCTGGACGAGGTGCTGATCCCGCTCGATCACGCGGTCAACGTCGCGCCGTGGAGCACGCCGCGAGCGGGCCTCAACGAAGAAGAATCAGTTTGGATGGCGGTGCTGCTCGGTTCACTGTACGACGCCATTGCGCACAGCGCGCGCGACTGGTTTATCGGCTTTTTGCAGCAGCGCGTACCGGCCAATCTTGGCGCACCGCTGGCATCATTGCCGCGCTTTCAGGAGCTGGTTGGCCGCATCGATACGCTGCTGTTTACCAGTCAAACCCTGCTGAGCAGCGCCGCCCACGGCCACGTCGCCAGCGGACATGCCGCGCAAATCAAACAGGTGGTGACCGAAAACGCCATTCGCAGCGTGCAGCTTATGGTGGAAAGCATCGGTAATCACGCGCTGACGCGCCACCATCCGTTACAACGTCACCTGCGTAACGTGCTGTGCGGCCGCATTCATACGCCGCAGGACGACGCCATTTTCACTTCCGTGGGCAAATCCGCCCTTTCTGCTGAGAGGAGTACATCATGACGCTGGAGTTTATTGGGCTGGTTGGGGCGCAGGAGAGCAGCGAATCGCTGGCGGCGCATGGGCCGACTGTCGATGTGCCGTTTATCAAAGCCTTTTCCCACGCGCAGGAGTACGCCGGTTTTGACAAGGTGCTGCTGGCGGTGAATACCCGCGCGCCGGATTCGATGATCATCGCCAGTTATGTTGCGGCTTTTACCGAAAAATTGGGCTTGCTGGTGGCGCATCGACCCGGCTTTCAGGCACCGACTTTTGCCGCCCGCCAGTTTGCCACGCTCGATCAGCTCAGCCAGGGACGCGCGGCCATCAATGTGATTACCGGCGGCGACAGCGGCGATTTGCAGCGCGACGGCGATTTCCTTAGCAAAGATGAGCGTTACGCGCGCACCGGCGAGTATCTCGACATCATGAAACTGACGTGGGAATCGCGTACGCCGTTCCGCTATGACGGCAAGTTTTACCAGGTAGAAGATAACCTCACCGAGGTAAAACCCTGGCAGCAGCCGCGCGTGCCGGTCTATTTCTCCGGTGCTTCAGAAGCCGCCATCGATATCGCCGCGCGTCACGCCGACGTGTATATGATGTGGGGCGAACCGCTGGAGCAGGTGAAAGCGAGAATTGAGCAAGTGCGTGCGGCGGCGAAGAAATATGGCCGCGATAAACATATTCGTTTCAGCCTGTCGCTGCGCCCGATTCTCGGCGATAGCGATGAACAAGCCTGGGCGCGTGCCAATCGTCTGCTGCGGGATGCGCAGGCCAACATTGGCGGCAAAGCGATTCAGCCTGATAGCAATACCGGATCGCAGCGGCTGTATCAGCTCGCCACCGCGCGCAAAGTTTACGATAGCTGCCTGTGGACGGAGATCGCGGCGCTGTCCGGCGCGGCGGGCAATTCAACCGCGCTGGTGGGTTCGGCGGATACCGTGGCCGATGCCGCGCTGGAGTATTATAAGCTCGGCATCACCACGTTCCTGTTCCGTGGATTTGATCAGCTGCGCGATGCCACCGATTACGGACAACATTTGTTGCCGCGTATCCGTGAGCGGGTGAAGGCGTTAGCGGCCGCGGCGTGAGATGTTTCGTGGGGGCGCATTGATGCGTGAAAGGTCGCCATAAATGGCGACCCTACGATGCGACGCCGCACCAGCGCACTAACGTCAATGCGATGGCTTTGGTGCAGGCTACCAGATCGGCGATTGGCACATGCTCGTTGGGTTGATGCGACATCGCCGGATCGCCCGGTCCAAAATTCACCGTCGGCGTTTGCCCTAATGTGCTCGGCAAACCAATGTCGCTGTGCGCGCCGAATCCGGCCAGTTGCGGATTGAGTGCCGCATCGCTCACACCCTGCTGGAAGGTGGTGACAAACGGGTGATCCGCTTCGATTTCGGCGCAATCGGCATCCAGAATCCATTCCACTTTGGCCGGATGTTGCGCCAGATAAGGATCGAGCGCACAGACTTTACCAACGTGCGCCTCAATCTCTTTTTTAACGTGTCCGCCCAGCCCCATCTCATCCTTCTCGCCCGGCAAATATTGCACATCAATCACAATCTCGGCGCGGCCAGCAATCGAGGCCGGATGTTCACCCACTTTCAGCTGCGTAACGATAATCTGGTTTGGTAATTCCATCAGCGGATGGTTTTTGCTCGGCTGCGTTTGCCAGCGGCGATTCAGCACATCCAGCCCATCGAGCATCTGGCGGCACAGCGTCACCGCATCCACCGGGCCGCTGCTGTCCCAGCTGTTAGGCGTCAGCTCCGCGTGGCCGCCGATGCCGTCGAGAATAATGCGGCCCCACAAAATGCCGTGGCAGATTGGCGAGATGCGGTTGGCGGTCGGTTCCGTCATGATGCCGGCATCGGCTCTGAATCCGCGATCGACCATCGCCAGCGATCCCATGCCGCCGATCTCTTCATCCACCACGGTGGTAAACACCACGTCGCCCGCCAGACGAATATTGAGATCCTGCAACAGCTCGACCGCCATCAACATGCAGGCCACGCCGCCTTTCATATCCACCGCACCGCGACCGTACACCGCTGCGTTTTTGATCTCCGGCACAAAAGGATCGGTGAGCCAATGTTCCGGCGGACCCGGCGGCACCACGTCGATGTGGCCGGTGAGCATCAGCGATTTACCGCCGCCCGCGCCGGTTAACGTGCCGCCGAGATTGGGACGACCTTCAAAAGTGCGGCCTTTATTGGCGCCCGGTCGGCCCTGATACTTGGCGTAGAGCGCCGGGCCATCCGGATCCCACAGATCGGTTTCCATGCCCAACGATTCCAGACGCTGCTGCAGATAGCGCTGGCAATCGCGCTCGCCCGGCCCCGCTTCACGCGGATCGACCTTGACGATGGAGGGAAACGCCAGCAGATCGCACAGCGTGTTGGCGATGCGTTCGGCGCTCGCCTCAACGTGCGCGCTGATTTGTTCAGTCAGATTCATTTGTTATCTCCGATAGATAAAAAGTCGTTGTGCCATCAATACGATAATCAACAGAATGCCCACCACGCCGAGTTGCCAGACGCTATTCAATCCCAGCTGCAACATGCAGGTTTTGATGGTGACCAGCATCAGCGCGGCGGCTAATACGCCGATCACGCTGCCGCGCCCGCCAAAGATCGCCACGCCGCCGAGCAGAGCCGCGGTAAGGGATTCGAGCTCCAGATTGACGCCGATTTCCGGGCGCGCGCTGCCCAGCCAGCTGAGCGAAACGAATCCCGCGCAGCCCGCCAGCAAGCCGCTCAGGCAGTACGCGAGAAAGCGCAGGCGATCGACCGGAATACCGACCAGCCGCGTGGCGTGTTCGTTGAAGCCACAGGCGTATATCCATTTGCCCCACGCGCTTTTGCTAAGAATCAGCCAGGCGATGAGGAATGCCGGAATCACGCAGGTGAGGAACGGCAAAGGAATAAAGTACTGCGCGCCGCGTCCCCATTGCGTCAGTTCTGCAGGCACTCCGGCGACGGCGGCGCCGCCGGTGAGCGCCAGCGCCAGCCCGGAAAACAAGTAGAAGCTGCCGAGCGTGACGATCAGCGGCCAGAGACGCAGCCGCGCGATCAGCCAACCGTTAATCGCGCCCGCCAACGTGCCGGTGATCAAGCAGATCGGCGGCAGCCAAAGCGGATTGATGCCCTGATTGAGCGCCAGCATGCCGATCACCGCCGAAAGCGAAACGTTGCCGCCCACCGAGAGATCGATACCGCCGCCGCCGCTCATCACCACCAACGATTGGCCGAGCGCCACCAGCGACAGCAAGGTCGCGAACTGCAGAATCGAGGTGATTGACCAGGCAGCCAGCATCTGCGGCAGCACCAGCACAATGCCGATGGCCAGCAGCAGCCACAGCGCGCTGAGCAGCGTCAGGTCGGGAGATTTGCGCCACAACGTCATGCGATCCTCCTGAAGGCAAAAACGCGACCGCTTGCCGCTTCACTGCTTAGAACGATCAGCAGCACCGCGCCGGTGACCACGGTTTGCCACAGCGACGGAATGCCCACCAGCAATAAGCCGTTTTGCAGAATGCGCAGCAGCAACACGCCGAGCAGCGTGCCCAACAAACTGCAGGCACCGCCGGTAATGCGCGTCCCGCCCAGCACCACCGCCGCGATGGCTTCCAGCGCCAGACTGCCGCCGACCGTCATTTCGACGTTGCGATAGGTGGCGATGTAGCAGGTTGCAGCGATGCCGCACAGCAGGCCGCTGATCATAAAGGTCGCGATGCGCACCTGAGTGACCTGAATGCCCGCCAGCCGCGCTTTCTCCTCCGAGTTGCCCGCCGCCAGCAGCCACAAACCGTACGGCGTGTGACGTAACGCCAGCCAGACGCAGGCCCACACCAGCACGATGATCCACGCCATCACCGGTAAACCCAGCAGCGGATGCATCAGGCCGCTGGTTAAGCTGCCGGGCAACCCGGATAACCACTGTCCGCCGAGCAGCGCAAACAGTCCGGTGCGCCACACGCCAAACAAACCGAGCGTGCCAACAATCGCCGGAATGCGGCCTATCACCACCACCAGCGCGGTCATCAAACCCAGCAGCAAACCGAGCAGCGGACCGGCCATTGCCGCCAGCCACGGCGATTGCAGCAGCAACAGCTGGCCGACGCCCCATGCGGCAACGCCCATCACCACGCCCACCGAGACATCCACGCCGCCCATGGCGATCACCAGCGTCATACCCAGCGCGATCAGCAGCAGTTCGCTGCTGTTGCGCAGAATAGTGAGCAGGTTATCGACGGTGGCAAACCAGGGTGAAAACCAGGAAAAACCGGCGATGGCTAACAGGGCAATCGCCAGCAAGGCGATCTCCCGTGAAGTCATGTGCATGCGAAGCCCCGTTAGAATTTGAACTGATCGACATTCTCTTTGGTGAATACCGCTGGCGAACCGAGCAGCAGCACGCCGGTTTTGCTGTCAAACTTCACCGCTTCGGCGAAGCCCGGCACGCGGTTTTCCGCGCTGAAGGCTTTGCCATCAATCAGCTGTTTGCCCGCCCAGACAGTGAGATAGCCGAGCTTCTCCGGATCCCACAACACGGTGTAACCAAAGGCGCCGCTTTTCAGGTAGGCGCGCGTGGTGTTCGGGCTGCAGAAACCGCTGCCGATCACTTTGCCATTTTTGCCTGCGGTCTCAATCGCCTGTGCCACGCCAGGGCAAGTGGTGGAGGCCATAGCAATCAGGCCTTTGATATCCGGATTCGCCGACATCAAATCGGTGGCGATCTGCGCCGCACGGCTGGCGGAACCGCCGGCATATTGCGGTTTCAGCAAGGTGATATGGGGATATTTGCTCTTTACGCGCTGCTGCATAAAGCCAATCCAGCTGTTGAGGTTGGAGGCGGTGGCTTCGCCGGAGACGATGCCGATTTTGCCGTGATCGCCGACGCGCTTGACCATCTCATCAATGATGGTGTCACCCAAACCCTGATCGGTGGCCTGCGCCACATAAACCGGGCGTCCGCTGTCCGGCGCGTCGCTATCGCTGGTAAACAGATGCACATTGTTGGCTTTCGCCTGCGCCAGCACCGGCGCGATGCTTGAGGCATCGAGCACGCTGATGCCAATCGCATTCACCTTCTGCGCGATCAGGTTCTGCACAATCTGCAATTGATCCATTGGGTTGGTATCCACCGGACCGCTGTAAACGAACTCGACGCCCAGATCGCTGGCCGCGCGTTTACCGCCCGCTTCCATCGCCTGAAAATAGGGAATACCGATGATCTGCGGCACAAAGGCCACTTTCTCGGCGGCGAGGGCATATCCTGAAAACAGTAATGAGAGAGAACAGACTGCAGTGGTAATTCGACGCATCTTTATTTCCCCTGGGTTAATGGCACAACAATTACTGATTCTCAAAGGCGCGCGCATCGGGATGCGCACCGGTAATTAATGAAACGATTTCATCGGGTGAGGTTTCGGCGTGACGGCGCTCGGCAATTTTTCGCCCACGGCGGAACACCACCATGCGATCGGCCACCGCGAACACATCGCTGATGTTGTGGCTGATCAGCACCACCGCGCAGCCGCGTGCGGCGAGTTTGCGGGTGAGCTGCAAAACTTTCTGCGTTTCGGCCACCGCCAGCGCGGCGGTCGGTTCATCCATGATCACCAGCTGCGCGTTAAGGTTGAGCGCACGACAGATCGCCACCGCCTGGCGCTGTCCACCGGAGAGGCTGCCGACCGAGGCTTCGGCATCGGAGATATGCGCATCAAGATCCTTTAACAGCTGATCAACCTGCTCGCGCATTTCCCGGCGACGCAAAAACGGAATGCCCAGCACGCGCCGCTTGAGCTCACGGCCAAGGAAGACGTTTTCCGCGATGCTGAGGTTCTCCGCCAGCGCCAGCTCCTGATAAATGGTGGCGATGCCGTGTTCAGATGCCTGGCGCGGCGAGGTGAATTTCACCGCTTTGCCATCGATCCACAACTCGCCATCGCTGGCGCTGTAGGCGCCCGATAACACTTTGGTGAAGGTGGATTTGCCCGCGCCGTTATCCCCCAGCAGGGCCAGCACTTCACCGCGATGGATGCTGAGATTGACCTGATTGAGGGCGGTTAAGGCGCCAAAGCGTTTGCAGATGTTGCGCGCTTCAATAAAACAGCTGCTCATCTCGCCTCCCCGCCGCTGAGATAGGCGGCGCTGTGGAAATCGATTTCCCACTGCAGCACCTGCGCGTAGAGATCGGATAAGCGCTGCTTCTCTTCCTCAGCCAATGTCAGCGCGGCGCGATCCAGCTCAGCTTTCAGCCACCGCGCCTGCTGGTGAAACTCCTCTTCGGCATGCATATCGACCCAATGGCGAATGTCATCATCCAGCAGCGGCTGGGCACTGACGCGCGCGCACCAGTGGTAATACATCCACTCGGCACCAAACATCAGCGTGAGGATGTCGGCGAAACTGCCCTGCTTTGCCACGTTAAACATGCCATCGCGGAAGGCGATGACGCCGGGCAGATCGTCGGGATAATCCAGTGGGTTGATGTTGCGGCGCGCCAGCACCGCTTCAAACCAGGCGATTTGCGTGTCCACCAGCGCATTCAGCACGCCGATCAACCAGCGCTGCTGACGGATATCCGGCGCTTTGCTCACCGCCAGCGCGAAGATGTTGATGGCGGTGGCGACAAAGTTGCCTTCGAATACCAGATAGCGATTGAATACCGCGTCGGGCAGCTGATTGCGCTCGATATCCAGCACAAACGGATGCTGCTGCATCGCCTGCCACAGCGTGCCGTGCTGCTGCAAAAGCTGGTCAGTGAAGCTGTTCATTACGCGTCCTCCAGCGCCGCTTGCGCCACGGACATAAAGTGTTTCACGCGTTCCAGCTCGACCTCGTTCCACCACACGCCATCAACTTTCAGGGTGCTGGCGACGATCACGCCTTGAGTACGACCAAGAATCTGGCAGACGTTGGCAGGCGTGACGCCGGAACCGACCAGCAGCGGCAGCTCGGTGGCGGCGCGGATTTCGTCGATCTCATCCAGCGTGGCGCTGTCGCCGGTGCGTTGCCCGGTGGCGATCACCGCATCTGCTTCAAAGAAATCAACGTCGCGCGTCAGCTCCTGAATCGAGCGATCAGCCACAATCGCGTGGCTGCCGTGTTTGACGTGGCTGTCGGCAAACACACGGATATGTTCGGCGCGCAGCTGGCTGCGGTAGCGCAGCGCTTTCGCCGCCGCACCTTCAATAAAGCCTTCGTTGGCGATATAGGCGTTGGCCCACTGATTGACACGCACAAAATCCGCGCCGCCGGCTAAAGCGGTGGCAAAGGCGGGAATCGCGGCGTTCGCCAATACGTTAATCCCCAACGGCACGCCAAAACGCTCGCGGATCTTTTCGGTGATCACCGCCATAAAAGCGGCAGTTTCCGGTCCAATATCGTCTGGTTTGGCAAACGGAATATCGCCGTGGTTTTCGATAATTAACCCATGCACGCCACCGGAAATATAATTATCGGCATCGCGCAGCGCACGCTCAATAATAGCCGAAAGCGGTTTTCCCCGATATTTAGGCGCACCTGGGAAAGCATCACAATGCACAACACCAATCACTGCTTTCTTTCTGGAAAAAATATCTTGTATTGCGCTGGTTTTTCCTGCTGATATAGAAACCATCTTCTCCACCTTATTAACGAGAATCATTATGCAAATTTATGTTGCAGGGAATATTGTTGTTGATGAAACCTGGTCGATTGGCGATCTGCCACAAAAAGGCGCATCGATCCACGGCGTAAAAACCTCGCAGGATATTGGCGGCAAAGGCGCGAATCAGGCGATTATTATTGCACGCTGTGGTCTCGACACACGATTAATTGCCGCAGTCGGTCACGACAGTAACGGACAATGGCTGCGTGAAAAAATAGCGCATGAGCCGGTTAAGCTGTTTCCCACTGAATATTCATCACCCCACAGCGACTCCTCAATTATTCTTAACAGCAGCGATGGCGATAATGCCATTATTACTACCACCGCAGCGGCAGATGCATTAACCGTCGAACAGATGCTGCCTTATTTAGCCGATGCGAAGAAAGGCGATATATTGCTGCAACAGGGCAACTTCTCGGTTGAGAAAACCCGTGTTCTTTTTATCTGGGCAAAAGCCAACGGCATGAAAACGGTCTTTAATCCTTCGCCGGTCAATGCTGATTTCGCCCAACTTTGGCCGCTGGTGGATATCGCGGTGGTTAACCAGCTGGAAGCTGAGCGGCTGCAACCGGCTGGCGTCAGCACCTTAGTGATCACCCAAGGCGCACAAGGCGCATGGCTGATCACCGAAACCGAGCGCCACTTCTGTCCGGCAGCGGCGGTAAACGCGGTGGACAGCACCGGCGCGGGCGATACTTTCCTCGCCGTGCTGCTCGCCTCCTCACTGTTACGCGAAGTGGAACCCGATGCGCTTGCCCTGCAGCATGCCAGCCAGGCCGCCGCTATTACCGTGAGTCGTACCGGCACCGTTAACGCTTTCCCCACACAACAGGAACTCGCTGCGCTGCTGACTTCGCGCAGCGAGTGATCGGTTACTTAAACAGCGAACGGTAACTGTCGACGTTCGCTTTGGTGACCACGGTGGCCGGCACCAGAATGGTTTTGCTCACCGTTTTGCCTTCGGAGAGCGCGTTGAGGGCTTTCAGCGCCTCTTCACCCATCTTTTTCGGATCCTGCTGCAACACGGCGGTGACGTAGCCGCCATCAATCCCGCTGATGGCTTTAGCCGTCAGATCCCAGCCAAATACTTTGATATCTTTCTGGCGGCCCTGGTTTTCCACCGCCGCAATCGCACCCAGCAGTGCCGGTTCGCCGGTGGCGTATATCGCGGTTAAATCAGGATTACCGGTGATCAGGTTTTCCGCCGCCGTCATGGCGTTGTCCTGAATATTCTGGCCATCCACCACATCGGCAACGGTGATTTTGCTGTTGCTTTTGATGGTCTCTTCGAAGCCTTTCTGACGCTGGTTCTGAATCGCCGAGTTCAGTGCACCAACAATGCCGAGACGCGCTTTGCCGCCCATCTCTTTCGCTACGTAATCGACGAAATATTTACCGAGGATTTTGCCGCCTTCGAGATTATCTACGCCAACCTGCGCTGCTTGTGGACCGGCGGGTAATACCGCATCAATAGCGATGACCGGAATGTTAGCCGCCGCGGCTTCTTTAATGGCGGGCATAATGCCGTTTACGTCAATGGCATCAACCAAAATACCTTTCACACCTTGCTGAATATAATTTTCTATAGCATCGTTCTGCGCCACTGGATTATCGGTGGCGTTAAAGATAACCAGATCTTTTCCGCTGGCTTTTGCGGCTTCTTGTGCGCCCTGATTCATTAGATTAAAAAACAGCGCCTGCTGATTAATTTGCACCAACGCATACGTCGGCGCAGCCTGCGCCAGCGAGAAAAATGAACCCGCAGAAATTAAGGTGGAAGCCAAAACCAATGAACGCAGTTTTCCGGTGAAAGATAACATCATGGTGTTCCTCGTCGGGAATAAATAATAATCAGCGTTTCCCAGCGTTAAGACACTGAGATTATTTTTGGCGGGCAAATATCGATGGCGTGATGTACACACTGCAGAGTGACAGTGTTTTTATAGCGACCTGCTTAAGTTTGTTTCGGTAACCCATCCGCTAGGAATACCTGGTGAAATAACTTAAGTCGGTTTGGGAAGTGATTCCCGGTAATGCGGTAAACTGTGCATACAATTCGCTGAGTAAATATTTTTGTCAAGTGTTTATTTGGCTGGCGATGTGTAATGATTAACGCGTAGGGTCGCCATTCATGGCGTAGTGCTCGTCAGTTAAGCATCTTTCGGTCACCATAAATGGCGACCCTACAAAGGATTGGCGCGTTTTTCGTAGGGTGCGCATTCATGCGCACCTTCATACATATGCAAACTAATGCTTAACTGTGCGGTATTACGCCATTCATGGCGACCTTGCAAACCCCACACAATGATCCCGATGTAATAATGGCGAGGAACATGAATTCAAAACGCGTGTTGTTATCCGACGTGGCACAATTAGCCGGGCTCTCCAAAGCCACGGTCTCTCGCTATATGAATCACAGCATCGTGTTGCCGCAGGAGACAATTGACCGCATCGAAGCGGCGATTCGCCAGCTGGATTATCGCGGCAACAGCCTGGCGCGACGCCTGAGCAAAGGTGGCAGCGAAACCCTGGGTTTGGTGCTGCCCGATATCACCAACTCCTTCTTTGCCGAACTGGCTGATGCCGCAGAAGAGGCAGCGTCGGCACGCGGTTACAGTTTGGTGCTGTGCATCACCCGCAATAATCCCGACAAAGAAGCACAGTTCATTCGCTGGCTGGATACGCGCCAGGTGGATGGCCTGCTGTTCACCACCAACCGACCGGATAACGGTTTGTTGCGTAAAGAGATTCAGCGCCATCAGCATATTGTGTTGCTCGATGAAGATATTCCCGGCAGCAGCGTGCCGAAAGTGTTTGCCGACAACGTGCAGGGCGGACGCATCGCCACCGAACAGCTGATCGCCGCCGGACATCGCCACATCGCCTTTATCGGTGGCCCGGAACAGTTGATGAGCGTGCGCGAACGTTATCTCGGCTTCTGCACCGCGATGAAGCAGGCCGGTTTGTCGGTGCCTGCTGAATGGGTGATGTACGGCAACTACGAGCGCGAGTTCGGTCAGCAGGCTTTGCAGCGGCTGTTCAGCCAGTCGCCGCGCCCTTCCGCGGTGTTTGCGGCCAGCGATTATCTGGTGCTGGGATTGCTGGACGGTTTACGCGCCAGCGGCTTACAGGCACCGGATGCCCTTTCGCTGGTCGGCTTTGATGATGCCAACTACACCGACCTGACGCAGCCGCGCATCTCCACCATCCGCCAACCCGCGCGCGAACTGGGTTATACCGCCGTGGACATCATGCTGCGCCTGCTGAATAACGACGTGAATATCCCGCTGGAAACGCGTCTGCCCGTTGAATGGGTGGGACGCGATTCGATCCAAATCCGCCTGCCCTGATCCACCGTGGCGCAAAATTGCACAGCTTTGGCGCAAAAGTTGATCAATGAAGCGAAGTTCAGTACTGCGAGGTAAACCGGTTTACTCAACAATAAAATTTTAACCTGCTGAATCTTCTTGCATTTAATGCAGGCCAAACTGACTAAATTCTAACCTGGCACAGAAGCTGCAACGTTCCCAGCGGCAAACAAATATCGTTGTAACCCATTGCTCTGGAAGTGCAGCCAGTGTTTTAACTGACAGGTAAACCGGTTTACTAGCGTGTAAATCGTGTCAGTTAAAGCATTGCTGCGCTAACAGGTCAAGTTCCCGGCAACCGATTGGGAGTGTTCAGATGCAGCAGCCACACGCTACCCCAGCGCGGGTAGAGATGATTAACATCACTAAAACTTACGGTTCGATACGATCCTTGCGCGGCGTCAATCTGCAACTGGCGCCGGGCGAAGTGCTGGGCTTAGTCGGCGACAACGGCGCGGGAAAATCGACGCTGACCAAAGTGCTCTCCGGCGCGGTGGTGCCCACCAGCGGCACCATTCGCATCGACGGTGAACAGCAACACTTCACCAATCCGGCCGATTCGCGCCGCTGCCATATTGAAATGGTCTATCAGGATCTGTCGCTGTGCGACACGGTGGACGTCGCCGGCAATTTGTTTATGGGCCGCGAGCCGATGAAAAGCGTGCTCGGCATTCCCTTTCTCGATCAGGCGAAAATGCACGCCGAAGCGCGCGAGATGCTGAAAGGTTTGGGCATTTCGATTCCGGATACGCGCTTGCTGGTGCGCAATTTGTCGGGCGGCCAACGTCAGGCGATCGCCATTGCGCGCGCCGCCGCCTTCGAACCGAAAGTGCTGATCATGGATGAACCCACCGCTGCCTTAGCGGTGGCAGAAGTGGAAGCGGTGCTGGAGTTGATTCGCCGCGTCTCGGCGCGCGGCGTCAGCGTTATCCTCATCACCCATCGCCTGCAGGATCTGTTCCTGGTGTGCGATCGCATCATGGTGATGTACGAAGGCACCAACGTGGCGGACCGGCGCGTGGCGGATACCAGCTTAAGCGATATCGTTAATTTGATCGTGGGTGAGAAATTTACCGCTCACTCAGCGGCTGCACACTGAGGTAACGGGATGAGCATCATGAATTTAAGCAGTTCGCGCATGATCCAGCATTCGCTACCGCGTCGCCTGTTGCACAACCATTCGGGCGTGGTGAGCATTGCGCTGTTTTTCATCTTTTGCTGCGTGGTGTTTTCGCTAATCACCAGCAACTTTCTCTCCAGCACCAACTGGCTGAACATCATTCGTCAAAGCGCGCCGCTGCTGATCGTCGCCACCGCGATGACGCTGGTGATCACCACCGGCGGCATTGATTTATCGGTGGGTTCAACGCTGGCGCTGGTCGGCGCGCTTTCGGCTATCGCGCTAAATAACTGGGGATTGCCGTGGCCGGTGGTGTTAATTGGCGGACTGCTGCTGGGCGGATTGGTTGGAGCCATCAACGGCTTCTTTATCGCCTTTGAGGGGATTCCGGCGTTTATCGTCACCCTGGCTACGTTAGCGGTGGTGCGCGGGATCGCGCTGCTGGTCACTCAGGGTTACTCGATTCCGGTGCCGGCCGACAGCCTGTTTACCTTTATGGGCCGCGCGTGGGTGCTGGGCATTCCGATGCCGGCGCTGATTGGCATTGTGGTGCTGTTCGCCGGGCATATTGTGCTTAATCACATGCGCTTTGGTCGCTACGTGACGGCGATTGGTTCGAATGCCGAAGGCGCGCGCCGCAGCGGTATCAATACCAAAGCGGTTACCATGAAGGTCTACATTATCAGCGGCATGGCGGCGGCGCTGGCCGGGATGATCATCACCGCGCGTCTCGGCAGCGGCTCATCCAATCAGGGCGAAGGCTTTGAGTTGCAGGTGATCGCCGCCGTGGTGCTCGGCAGCACCAGCCTGTTTGGCGGCTTCGGCACCATTATCGGCACGCTGCTGGGCGCGCTGTCGATTGCGATTATCCAGAACGGGCTGATCCTGTCGCACATCTCGCCGTTCTATACGCAAATCGCGACCGGCACCATCATTCTGCTCGCCATCTGGCTCAACACCCGCATTCTCAATCCCACTCGCGCACCGGCAAAAGGATAGCTCATGAAAGGATCGATTTTTCGCCATGCGGATCCGTTACCGCTTGGCGTGAGCAGCGGACATGTGATGACGGTTTTAGGGCCGCTGCCGCTGGCCGAGATGGGCGTTACCTTGATGCATGAACACATTTTGCTGGATGCGTCGGGCAAATGGGTGCCGCCCTGCTGTTGCAGCGATCGTCATATCGCTGAGATGCCGGTGAAAATGGAGAACCTCGGCGAACTCAACATGAACCCGCTGATGAGCCGCGATAACTGCCAGCTGTTTGATGTCGATATGGCGATTGACGAGCTGATGAAGTATCGCGCGCTGGGCGGCGAAACCATTGTCGATCCCACCAACATCGGCATTGGCCGCGATCCAAAAGGGCTGCAACGCATCGCGCGCTTAACCGGGCTCAACATCGTGATGGGCACCGGTTTATATCTGGAGCCGTCGCATCCGGAATGGGTAAAGAGCATCAGCGTTGAGCAACTCACCGAGAAGCTGATTTTTGACCTTGGCGGCGCCGCGGAGAAACCCGAGGTGATCGCCGGATTGATCGGCGAGATCGGTATCTCCAGCCGCTTTACTGCCGATGAAGAGAAGTCGCTGCGTGCCGCCGGACGCGCCAGTGCGGCAACCGGCGTGCCGATTCAGGTGCATCTGCCGGGTTGGGAGCGTTTAGGTCACAAAGTGCTGGATATTCTGCAGCAGGAAGGTGCCGATCTGCGTCACACCGTGCTGTGCCATATGAATCCCAGCTTTGCCGATAAGATCTATCAGCGTGAACTGGCCGACCGCGGCGTGTTCCTCGAATACGACATGATCGGCATGAGCTATTACTACGCTGATGAATCCGCGCAATCGCCTTCCGATGAAGAGAACGCGCGCGCCATCTGCGAATTGATTGATGACGGCTACATTCAGCAGATTTTGCTGTCGCAGGATGTGTTCCTGAAAACCATGCTGACGCGCTTTGGCGGTCACGGTTATGGCTACATCCTCAAACATTTTGTCCCGCGCCTGAAACGTCACGGCGTTAGCGGCGAACAACTCGAAACCTTAATGATTGCTAACCCGCAGCGTGTATTTGGCGGGTAAAAGGGAAAATATCATGCAGAAACAAGTCTTGCTGGTGGGCGAATCCTGGACCAGCACCTCGAACCACATCAAAGGCTTTGACCAGTTCTCCACCGCCACCTGGCACAGCGGTGCCAGCGATTTCATCGCGGCGCTGAAGGATAGCGATTACGCCATTACGCACATGCCCGCGCATGCCGCCGCCACCGATTTTCCGCTGACGCTCGAAGGGCTGCAAAAGTGGGATGTGATTATTCTGTCGGATATCGGTGCCAACACGCTGCTGCTGCATCCCGATACCTGGCTGAAAAGCCGTCGTACCGCCAATCGCCTGGCATTGATCCACGATTACGTCGCCGCTGGCGGCAGCCTGATGATGATCGGCGGCTACTTCAGTTTTCAGGGCATCAACGGCGGCGCGCGATTCCGCAATACGCTGGTGGAAAAGGTGTTGCCGGTGCGCTGCCTTGCCTTGGATGACCGCATCGAAACGCCGGAAGGTTCCACGCTGGAGATGACGCAATCACATGCGCTGTTCGATAACATCTCCGGCGAATGGCCGTGGATGCTGGGCTACAACGAGGTGGAGATGCAGCCTGAAGGCACGCTGCTGGCGACCGTCGCCGGGACAGCGCACCCTTTATTAGCGGTGCGGGAATATCAGCAAGGCCGTTCGCTGGTGTGGACCAGCGATATGTCGGCGCACTGGCTGCCGGAAGAGTTTACCCAATGGCCCGGCTATCGCCAGCTGTGGATTAACTGCTTCGACTGGCTGACGGAGCGCGCCTGATGCCGCCCGCTTCACTGGCACTCGCTCAGCAACTGCTCGGCTTCGACACCATTAATCCACCGGGCAACGAAGCTGCCTGCATGGCGTTTTTTGCCGCGTGGCTGAGCGAGCAAGGTTTTGAGGTGCAGCTGTCGTCGTTTGGCGAAGGTCGCTGCAATCTTGTGGCGCAGATGCGCGGCTCCGCTGCGGGCAAACCGCTGGCGTTTACCGGGCATCTCGACACCGTGCCGCTCGGCAATCAGCCGTGGCAGCACGATCCTTTTGGTTCGGAGATTGCAGACGATCGGCTTTATGGGCGCGGTTCGAGTGACATGAAAGCGGCCATCGCCGCTTTTGCCCACGCCTGCATCGAGCAGCAACCGGCGATTCGCGCCGGGCGCGGCATGGTGTTGCTGATTACCGGCGGTGAAGAGACCGGCTGCGATGGCGCGCAGGCGCTGATTGCGGCCGGAACGTTGCCAGAGATTGGTGCATTGATCGTTGGCGAACCCACCGCCAACTATCCGGTGATTGGTCACAAAGGCGCGCTGTGGCTGCGCTGCGAGACGCGTGGCAAAACCGCGCACGGTGCGATGCCGGAATTGGGCATTAACGCCATCTATCTCGCTGCCGATGCGTTAGGCAAAATCCGCCACTTCTCGCCGGGCGCACCGCATCCTTTAATGAAGCAACCGACGCTCAACGTTGGCCGCATTCAGGGCGGCCTGAATATTAACTCGGTGCCGGATCGCACGGCGTTTGATGTTGATATCCGCAGCGCGCCAAACCTGCAACACGCCGCTATTCGCCAGCGGTTAGGCGAATTAATGGGCGATGCGGTGCACATCACCACTTTGGTCGATCTGCCTGCGGTGTTGAGTTCCGAAGAGAATCTATGGATTCAGTCGATCTATCGTCATTGTCAGGCGTTTTTCGAGCAGCCGTTGCAAGCGCGCGTGGTGCCCTACTTTACCGATGCCTCGTTGCTGTTGCCCGCGCTGGGTGATCCGCCGTGCATTATTTTAGGTCCGGGCGAACCGACGATGGCGCATCAAACCGATGAGTATTGTCTGGTGAGTAAGCTGGGGGAAGTCGAGCAGTTGTATGGGCAGATTATTGCGGAGTGGATGAAGGGTTGAAACGGTCGCCATGAATGGCGCCCCTACAAAATCTCGTCAATTACTTGTAGGGTCGCCATTCATGGCGACCGCCGAGAACTGCTGGGTACACAGTCCTGCGCACCCCGCATCTTTATCAGAAACGATAGCTAGCCGAAACTGAGAAATTACGTGGATCGCCGTACACGATGCCGCCGTTGCTGACGTTGGTGTCGTACTCTTTGTCGAACAGGTTGTTGATGTTCGCCTGCAGCGAGACGTTTTTGGTGACGTCGTAGCGTGCGAACAGATCCACCACCGAGTAGCTGCCCTGACGTGCGCGCCAGGTGCCTTCGCCGTCTGGACCGCCAATGTCGCCGTAGGTTTTCGACTGCCAGGTCACGCCGCCACCCAAGGTCAACTGATCCAGCATCGGCAAGCGATAGCTGGTGAAGAGGTTGAATGAGGTGCGTGGCAGCTGAGAATTATAATTCTCGCCTTCGCGATCTTCCGCCACATAGCTGGTACCGCCGAAGGTCATCTGCCAGTTATCGGTTACCGCGCCGTTAACTTCAAACTCTACGCCACGGCTTACTACGCCACTTTTACCCACATAGATGGCATTGCCCGTTTCCGGGTTGGTTTGCCCGGTCGCTTCGCCAACGTTGTCCAGCTCGGTGCGGAACACAGAAACGGAGGTGGTCAGGCGGCTGTTAAACCAGTCTGATTTCACGCCCGCTTCGTAGTTCTTGCCAATCACCGGCGCCAGGAATCCGCCCGAGGCATCCTGATAATCCTGCGGCTGGAATACCGAGGTGTAGCTGGCATACGCCGACCAGTTGTCGTAGAAGTCCCAAATCACACCACCGTACGGCGTGATGTTGTTCTTCTCCATCTCTTCGCTCAGCGTCTGACGATTCCAGTTGGTGTAGCGCGCGCCGAGAATCACATGCAGCGGATCGGCCAGCGAGATGCGGGTAGCCAGATAAGCAGATTTCTGACGCACCAGTTGCGTATCCGATGCCGGTTCGCGCGGATCCCAGTTGGATTCCGGGAAATCACCGTTGTAGTTATTGAAGTTACCCAGCTCTTCGGAGGAGATGTTTTCCCACGAGCTGTAGTACTTGTTGTCCTGACGGCTGTAGTTAACGCCGATCATCAGCTCATGCTGACGTCCCAACAATTCGTATGGGCCGCTGGCGAAGGCATCCACCGCATCCACTTTACGTTTGCCGGTGTTATAGCCGGTGCCGCCGATAACCGGATATCCCGCGTAAGAAGAAGAGCCCGCGCCGGTGGTTTTATCAAAGAAACCATCGATATACAGCTGTTTGCTGTCGAGGAACATTTCGTTGTGCGTGCCGTTAAGCGTGATGTTCCAGCCGTTATCGAAGTTCTGCTGCAGGTTAACAAAGACCTTTTTGTTTTCTTTGTTGTTGTAAGCCCAGTCCGGCGCGGTGTTGTAACCACGACGCAACTTCGTTTGTGAGCCGTCGGTATACCAGCGCGGTGTACCGCCCCACATTGGCGAATCGGTATTCACCTGGGTGAATTCGTAACCGACCGACAGTTTAGTGGAATCGGTCAGATCAGCGTCAACCACGCCATAAACGAACTTTTTGTCTGCGCCGTAGCGTTCGATAAAGCTGTTTTTGTCTTCATAACCCGCGACCAGGCGACCACGCACGTTCCCTTCTGGCGACAGCGGTGCAGAGAGATCGGCAACATAACGCTGCTTGTTCCAGCTGCCGTAGCTGGCAGAAACATTACCGGTGAACTCTTTGCTATCGGCGTGCTTGCGCACCATGTTGATGGAGGCGGATGGATTGCCTGGGCCAGTCAGCAAACCGGTAGCACCGCGCACCACTTCGACGCGCTCATACAGCGCCATATCGCTCTGCGCATCGCCAAGGTTCCAGCGGGAGGCGAAGGCGGTTGGAATACCGTCGACCATATAGTTGTCGATGATGAAACCGCGCGAATAGTAGTTGGTACGATCCATATCGGAAGAGACGCCGTGGATGCCGGTGGTGTTCTTCAGCACATCGTTTAGCGATTGCAGCTGCTGGTCTTCCATACGCTGCTTGCTGACGATCGAAACCGATTGCGGGATATCGCGCGCGGTGAGCGCCATTTTGGTACCGGCACGCGTCACCGGCACGCTGTAATCCTGCGCCGCCTGCTGTTGCTGATCTGCGCTAGCGCTGGCATCAACGTTCAGCGTCTGTTCGGTATTGGTGGTCTCTGCTGCCTGCGCGATACCCGACGCAACCATCACAGCCAGTAAAGAGAGACGCAACGCACGCTGAGGCGCACTGCCGGGTTTCCTGACACGCAAATCACTGAAAGACATACGATTCCTCGATCAACTTATCATTATTTTTTTCCGGCACCGCTGCTGACGTCTGAAAGAGGAACGACAGTAAGGAAGCCGTTAAGAAAGCAAATGAGAAATATACGCATTAAGATTTCCAATGCAAGAAATTGTTACCGGTTTACTGACACTTTTACATTTGGTGAAAAACCTTATTCTTCAAGGAGTAATAGTTGATAAAGGTTATTTTCAGGAAGGATTGCGAAGGGATTTTCGGCAACTATGTGAAATTGAAGAGATTCTGAATCGAAGGATCGCCTTTCGTGGCGCAATGCTCGTAAGTTAAGACATCAAAACCCCTAATTACCGAGAGCACANNGCGATAAATCGCGCCGCTACGTAAGGTGCGGTGATTTGATATGGCGCTTAACTGATCGGCATTACACCATTCATAGCGACCTTCACACACGCCGCATTCAAACGCAGAATAAATCACCCACTATTATTCCCATTACTCTCCCGCGTTACGTGAATAACCTAAACAGCTTAAGAAAGCGTCACGAAATATAAAGAAAGGTCTGATCAAGCGGATATTTTACAGACAATTCTGCCCACGTCTGATTATTTTAATTTGGCAAAAAATCTCGTAGAATATGCGGCTTCAAACTTTCAAATTAGTAATAAGGATTTATTCATGAGCGATGCACTCAAAGCATTGAACAATCTTCGTACGCTGCGTGCCGAAGCGCGTAATATTGAAATCGCAGCATTAGAAGAGATGCTGGAAAAATTCGCCGTGGTCGTCGCAGAGCGCCGTGAAGAAGCGGAAGCAGAAACTGCAGCCCAGCGCGAAAAAGAAGAAAAGCTGGCGCTGTATAAAGAGATGTTGTTGAAAGACGGCATTGATATTAGTGACCTGGCGCAATTAAACACCCAGGAAAGCAAACCTAAGTCGAAACGTGCTCCGCGCCCCGCCAAGTATAAGTTCATCGACGAACAGGGTAACGAGAAATTGTGGACCGGCCAGGGCCGCACGCCGTCACCGATTAAAGCCGCACTGGAAGCTGGCGGTTCAATGGATGATTTCCTGATTTAATCGGGGATATGCAGTACAGCGCGTGAACAGTAAAAACGCAGCACAAGTGCTGCGTTTTCTACTTATTACTTCTGCGCGTTAATCTGTTTGATATACGCTTTTAAAACGTCGTAAACATAATCCTGACAAGCGATACCAGTTTGCGCGTCATACTTTCCGTCATTGGTGATGTTGTTAGATAACACGCGAATGCCGATAAACGGGATATTAAACAGCGATGAGATCTGTGCAGCCGACGCGGTTTCCATCTCCTCGACGGAGGTGTTGAAGTTCTCATGGAAGAAGCGAATACGATCCAACTCGCTATTCCACACATCCGCCGATCCGATCACGCCTTCCACCACTTTGCCTTTGGTGTAGGACGGCATCGTCTGCTCGGCCGCTTTCATCAGCAGTGGATCGGCAGCAAACTGGCGAATGCTGTGAGCATTTTTGTCTTCACCTGCGCTGCCTTTCGAGGCCAGCAAGTCCATCGGTTTCCACTCAACGGAATTACTGCCCGCGCCCTGTAACTTGTGTGGCGTTTTAAATGCGCCGAGATTTACCGAATATTTGCCCACCACGATGTCATAGACATGTAATGCCGGATCGTGACCGCCCGCAGTGCCCTGATTAATGATGGCTTTGGGTTTGAATTCCACCGCCGCAATCGAGGTGGCCGCCGCCACATTCGACATGCCTTTCAGTGTTTCAGAAACAATCACCGGATAACCGTCAACCGTGCCCTGCCAGAAACGCCATTCGCCAATCTGGCGCTCTTTCGCGTTTTCCAGTTTGGCGGCAAAATGCTCCGCTTCAACCGGCATCGCGCCCTGAATAATAATCGGCGCATGAGAAGTTTCTGTATTCGCCATGGCGTGCAGTGGCGCGAAAATAGCCAGACCGCTGATCAAAGCGGTATTCAGATTCAAAGATAATTTAGACATGAAATAATAACCGGCAATAATGAAAAAAGGCATTATGCGGGATGAAAGGCGTGTTGGAAAGTTGTTAATTCATTGAAGAAGATATGGCGATAAGACGTCAGATAATTCCCAGGAAATATCTGACGTCTTTTAATCGTAAGCTTATTTCAGCGCCGCACAGGCTTGCGCAATTCTGCGGCCCGCGTCACGCACCGTTTCAATATCGGTGGCAATCGACAAGCGGAAATAAGGCGATAAACCGTACGCGCTGCCCGCCACGCCAGAGACTCCGCTTTCGAGCAGATAATTCATCACATCCTGCTCGCTTTCGATCCTCTGACCATCGGGACGCGTTTTGCCTAATAAACCGGCGCAGCGGCAGAAAATAAAGAACGCGCCATCAGGATTGAGCACGTCAATTTCCTGCACCGGCTTTAACAGCGCCATAATCGCATCGCGGCGATCCTGATAAGCTGCGCGTTGCGGCGGCAGGAAGTCGAGTCCACCGTTATACGCCGCCACCGCCGCTGCCTGGCTGATCGCGCTGGCACCGGAGCTATTTTGCGACTGCACCACCACCATCGCGTCAATCAAAGCTTTAGGCCCGGCACCAAAACCGATACGCCAGCCGGTCATGGCGTAGGTTTTCGACACGCCGCCCACCAGCAGAATGCGCTCGGCTAAATCCGGTGCGACGTGCAGCAAGCTGACGTGTTCACGGCCATCAAACAGAATATGCTCGTAGAGTTCATCCAGCATGATCAGCACATTAGGATGATCGCGCAGCACCGTCGCCAGCGCGGTCAGCTCATCTTCGCTGTACACCATGCCAGAAGGATTGCCGGGATTGTTCAGCACCAGCCAGCGGGTTTTAGCGCTGATCGCCTGCGCCAGCTGCTGCGGCTGCAACTTGTATTCCTGCTCCAGCGGACACGCCAGCAGCACCGCTTCACCGCCGTTGAAACGCACGCTATCCGGGAACGTCGGCCAGTACGGCACCGGCACAATCACCTCATCGCCTTCATTCAGCGTGGCAGCAAAGGCGTTGAAGATAATCTGCTTAGCGCCGTTGGCGATGCAAATTTGCGCCAGCTCATAGTCGAGCTGATTTTCATTTTTCAGCTTAGCCAGCACCGCTTTACGCAGCGGCGTGGTGCCGTTGGTTGGCGTGTAGCGCGTTTCACCGGCTTCCATTGCCGCCACCGCCGCCTGGCGAATATGCGCGGGCGTGTCAAAATCTGGCTCACCGGTGGTGAGATCGAGAATATCCACGCCCTGCTCTTTCAGCTGGCGCGTCAATTGACGCGCCGCCGCATTGGCAGAGAGCGACACGGACTGCACACGCTTTGATAAGGTGACCATGTTGAGCTCCTGAATGAGTTAAGCCACCGGCAAGCCGAGGTTTTCACGCAGCGTGGCGAACTCGTAATCGTCACGGAACAGGCCGCGACGGCGCAGTTCGGGGATCACCAGCTCAACAAACAGATCCAGCTGTTCGGACATGATCGCCGGCATGATATTGAAACCATCCGCGCCGCCCTCGTTGATCCACAGCTCGAAATCGTCGGCGATATCTTCGGCGGTACCGACAATCACGCGATGTCCGCGTGAACCGGCAGCCACCGCCGCCAGCTCGCGCAGCGTCAGATTTTCGCGCTTCGCCATGTCGGTCATCAGTTTGACGCGGCTCTGGTTACCTTCACCCAGCGGCACTTCTGGCACCGGACCATCCAGCGGGAACTGGCTGAGATCCATGCTGAAACGCAGCGACAGCTGACGCAGACCGTTTTCGATATCCACCAGCGTGTTCAGCTCTTTCCACAGCGCTTTGGCCTCTTCACGCGTGCGGCCCACAATCGGCATCACGCCCGGCATGATCACCACATGATCCGGATTACGACCGGCGGCAATAACCTGATCTTTCTGCGAACGGTAGAAGGTTTGCGCTTCTTCGAGGCTGGCAGCAGCGGTGAAGATCACTTCAGCGGTTTCCGCCGCCAGTTTCTGACCATCGGCGGAGGAACCGGCTTCGATGATCACCGGACGACCTTGCGGCGAACGGGTGATATTCAACGGACCTTGCACCTGGAAGTGCTCGCCTTCATGGTTAATCGGCTGAATTTTGTCATCAACAAAGTACGCGCCAGTCTCTTTATTCGGCTGCACCGCGCCATCTTGCCAGCCAGCCCACAGCTTGTCGGCCACTTCGAGGAATTCGCGCGCACGCGCATAACGCTCGGCGTGGTTTGGCATATCGTTGCGGCTAAAGTTGCGTGCTACATCGGTAGAGAATGAGGTCACCACGTTCCACGCCGCGCGACCACGGCTGATGTGATCCAGCGAGGAGAAGCTGCGCGCCATGGTAAACGGATCGCTAAAGGTGGTGGACGCCGTTGCCGCCAGACCGATGCGTTTGGTATTCACCGCCAGCGCCGACAACATAGTCAGCGGCTCAAGGCGCGCCATGGTCGATGGCAGACGATACATGCTGGTGGCCAGCGCATCGCCGACGAAGAACAGATCGAATTTACCGGCTTCGGCTTTTTTGGCGATGGTGATCAGCCAGTCGATATCAGTTGGATCGCCGAGTTTTTCCGTTAGTCGCCAGCCGCTGACGTGTTGTCCTACCGGCTGCACGAAAAGGCCTAAACGGATGCGGCGTTGTTGTTGTGAGTTAGCCATTAATTTGTCCTGGTCAATAAAAAGTGGTGCGATTTAAAACGTGTTCTCGGTCGCCAGCAGCGCCTGTTCCAGCGCATCGGCAGAGATGCGGAATGGCAGACGTTCGGCGCTGGCCGCCGGGAATTTAATCTGTTCTGCGATGGTGCGAATCGTCGCCGCGCGATCGCCGGTTAACGGCGCTAAGGTCAGCGGCATGTCGTACGCACGCAGCAACGCCAGCAGATCGGCATCCGGCACGCCGTTATGCTCAATCAGTGATTGCACCAGCAGGCTGTAACCCACTTTTTCGCCGTGCAGCCATTCGTGCAATTCCGGCTGATGCGTCAGACGATTGTGAATAGCGTGGGCAAAACCTGGCGTCGGCAGCACATCGCGCACGCTGTTGGCTAATCCGGCCAACACGATATTGGCATCGATGATTTTCACCAGTTCCGGCGTGACAATCTGCTGCTCGTTAGCGGCAACCGCCGCTGGGCCCAGCTCGCGGTAGAGATCCACCGCGCGTTTAGCGGTCATCACTTTGAGATCGAGCGCCAGATCGTTGGGGTTGTTACGCTGATACGGATAGAACTCGTAATATTTTGCCAGCGCATCAACGATGCCGGCCTTCAGATAACGCACGTCGCTGCGCGCGATAATCTCGCTATCTACCAACACCAAATCCGGCATTTTGCCCAGCGGTTGGCTGCGCACATGGCCGCCTTGCTGATTGTAAACAATCGCCACCGGCGACCAGGCAGCGCAGGTCGCCGCCACCGTCGCGAAGTTGATCACTTTGAGATCGGGCAGCTGGCTGCCCACCGCTTTCGCCGCATCCAGCACGCGTCCGCCGCCGACCGCAAACAGCAGTTCAGCGCCCTGCTGTTCGACATTGTGTTTGAGGGTTTCAATCGCGTCATCGGTGCATTCACCGGTCAGATACTCTATTTCCCAGCGAATATTATTGGCTTCAAGGCTCTGGGTTAATTCCGGATTAACGGCCTGCCAGGCGCGTGGAGAAGTAAAGATGCGAATATGGGAAGCGTAAGGTTTGATAAATTCACCGGCGCGCGCACGCAAACCGGATTCATGTGCATATGCACGTGGAGATTTGATCGCTAACACGGCGTCACCCTGATTAAGAATAAGGCTATAACGGATTAAATTAAGATAATTCAGAGGGTTAATATAGAATAGTTATAGCGCTATGTATTTTCTGCATACTACGGCAAATAACGATTTAAGCAATGCAAAAGGGGCGATTTCATTTTCACAAATTCGCATTAGCTTAGTTATTTTTCACATATAGCGGGGAATGGCTTTGCTGGTAATCTGAACCCTTATATCAGACCAGCACCTTCCGTAGCGGCGCAATTTATTGCGCGATGAATCGCGCCGCTACGGAAGGTGCCTGATTTTTTTGATTCTCCGCCTAATGGCGGTTTTTTTCCGGGGATGTCTATGTCACTTGAATTTCGTCAGGTCAGAGAAGACGAGGTGGAAACCTATCAGGCGCTGATGCATGCCGCGTATGCACCGACGCTGGCGCTCGGCATCAAATTTGATGCTGCCACCGCCGACCTTGCCAAAACGCTGCGTCATCTGCAAAGCCACGGCGTTTATGCCCTGTATGCCGATGATGTGATGGTCTCATCCGTTACCGTACGCTATCCGTGGGGACCGCTGCCCGGCCCGTTTGGCCTGCCGCATATCGGCTGGTTTGGCGCGCATCCCGATTATCCCGGCCAGCAATTTGGTCGTCAGGTGCAGGATCGCCTCGAGCAGGAGATTTTGCTGGGCAAATTACGCGCACCTGCGGTATCGCTCGGCACCGCCACCAGCCATCCGTGGCTGATCGAGATGTACAAAAAGCGCGGTTTCCAGCTGATGCACACCACCGATCTTGGCAAAGGCCACATCACGCAATATATGAAGAAAGTACTGGATGAAAGCGCCCACGATGCGTGGTTAACGCGCCAGGCGGCACAACAAGGAGTAAAATCATGAGCCAATCTCTTGACACCTTAGGCGAACAGCTAATCGCTTTCCGCCACGAACTGCACCGTTTTCCCGAGCTCTCCAATCAAGAGTTTGAAACCACCGCACGAATTCGTCAGCAATTAGAGCAACACCAGATTCGCGTGCTGGATCTGCCGCTCAAAACCGGTTTAGTGGCGGAAATCGGTGCGGAAAATGGCCCTTTGATGGTGTTACGCTCCGATATAGACGCGCTGCCGATTGAAGAGCAGTCAGACGTGAGCTTCCGATCTGAACGTCCCGGCGTGATGCACGCCTGCGGCCACGACTTCCACAGTTCGGCGGCGCTGGGTGCGGCGATTTTGCTCAAACAGCAGGAAGCTACGCTGCCAGGTCGCGTGCGCATTCTGTTCCAGGCCGCGGAAGAGACCGGCCAGGGCGCGCCCGATGTGATCGCGACCGGCGCGCTGGATGACGCGGTGGCTATCTTCGGCATCCACAACGATCCGTCGCTGCCGCCAGGCGTGATTGGCAGCAAAGCCGGTCCGCTCACCGCAGCGGTTGATCGCTTTGATATCAGCATCACCGGCATTGGTAGCCACGCCGCCAAACCGCATCAGGGCAACGATCCGATTGTGATTGCCGCGCAAATTGTCTCGGCCGCGCAAACGCTGATTAGCCGCAATGCGCCATCCGGCGATAACGCGGTGGTCTCGATCACCCAGATTCACAGCGGCAGCACCTGGAACGTGATTCCCGATAGCGCCTGGCTGGAAGGCACGGTGCGATCCTTCTCGCAGGAAACGCGCGAACGTCTGGAGCAGCGCTTCCGTGAAATCGTGCAAGGTATCGGCGCAGCCTTTGCTGCCGAGGTGAAATTCAACTGGCACGCGGGTCCGCCTTCGGTGGTGAATGACGCACACTGGGCGGATTTTGCCTTGCAGCAGGCCAGCGCCAGCGGCTTTGAGGCGCGCGTGGTGGAAGCCAGCCCGATCGGCGAAGACTTCGCGTTCTATCAGCAACAGCTGCCCGGCGCGTTTATGATGATTGGCACCGGCGAGCCTTATGCGCTGCACCATCCGGCGTTCCGCATCAATGATGATGTGCTGCTGCCGACGTCGCGCTATCTCGCCAATCTGGCGGTTGCAGCGCTGAAGAGCGTGAGCTGATGAGCCTGACCGCCGCGCTGGCTGAGCGCATTGTTCACAGCCAACCGGACGCCGCTGCACGTGCTGCAGCGCGCGAAGGCGTGCGTGATTTCCTCGCCGTCAGCTGGCCGGTGTTGCAAGGTCAGGTGCCGGACAGCGGTTTGCCGGCGCTGCGCAGCGTGTATGGCGATGGCAGCGCGCGATCCAACGCGCTGCTGCTCGGCTATGCCAGCCACGCGCTGGATTACGATGATTTCCATGCGGATTTTCGCGGCCATCCCAGCGTGGTGATTCTGCCCGCGCTGTTTGCCTGGCAGCAGCTGCAGCCTGCTGAACTGGATCATTTCCTCGATGCTTATGCGATTGGCGTGGAAGTCGCTGGACGTTTGGGCCTCGCCGTCAGCCAACAGCATTACGCGTTAGGCAATCACAACACCGCGACGCTCGGCACGGTTGCCGCCGCCGCCGCGCTGGCGCGTTTGCTGGCGTTAGATGTGTCTGCCACCGCGACGCTGCTCGGCATTGCCACCACGCAGGCCAGCGGCTTACGCGCGCAGTTTGGTTCGGCGGTGAAGCCGCTGCACGCCGGGTTTGCGGCTGAACGCGCGGTGAGCGCCGCGCAGCTGACGCTGGCGGGCTTTGATGGCAATCAGGATGGCGTGATTGAAGCCTTCATCTCCGCCACCAGCAATGGTCAGGCGCAGCCGGAAAAACTGATTGAGCTTTGGGCCCAGCCGTGGCGCATTGTCACGCCTGGACTGGAGTTCAAACCCTTCCCCACCTGCGCCGGTACGCACAGCGCCGCCGAAGCCACGCGCATTTTGCGCAATCAATGGCTGGCGAGCGGTAAATCACTGGAAAGTTTGCTGGAAAGCATTAGCGAAATTAGCGTGGCGTTTCCGCCGGGCGGCGATATCGCGGCATCAGTGCGCGTACCGACCAACGGTATTGAAGCGCGTTTCAGTCTGGAATATGTGATCGCCGCGATGCTGATGTATGGCGATTTGCGCTTGCAGGATTTTGCCGAAGGCGAGTTGAATCAAGACGTGATGCCGCTGGCGGCCAAGGTGCGTCGTACGCCAGATGAAGATGCGCCACCGGATGCGAGTAACCCGGCGCTGCGTTTTCATCTGGTGACGATTAGGCTACTCGATGGCTCGCAGTTGCAGCATCACCGCACGCGTCAGCAATCGCTGGCCGATGCGGTGGATGTCGCAGGCAAGCTGCGCGCGGCACTGCAGCAGGAATCCCCGCAACGCCAGCAACAACTGCTAAACAGCAGCAAGCTGGCTAACAGCGCGCATCTGGCGCAGTTAACCCAGCTGCTGGTTTAAAGTGTTTCGACCGGCTCCAGCGCATCCTGAATGGCATCGGCCAGATTTGCGATCTCATTGGCAACCGCCTGCAAATCCCACGATGCCTTTGATCCGCTGGCAGAGGTCGAGGCGCTAACCGACTCTTTTGCCACCGCTAAAGCCGCCGCAACGGCAACGGTGCGTTTATGCTGTTCAACCGTGACGCCAATCGCTGGCTGTGTGAAATAGTCGTTGACCATCGTATCTCTCCCTTAAGTGTTAAAAAATAAATGAATCCTGGAGAGGTATTATGGGGGAATTACAGCAGAGTGCACTCTAAATAGTGAGCCGCCAGCGGCGGCTCGACCCATTTTCAGATTTTAGGTTGCTGATCTTCAGGGAATTCAGTATCGCGGGGTAAATCATCATCTTCGTCGGGTAATGTTTCATCATCACCTGGCAGTGGAATTACATCATCATCATCTGGACGTTCTGACATACGTACCTCCGTAAACCCGAATTGGGTTAATTAAAGTGTAGTAATGAAATAAATTAAAAATCGCCCTTCTTTTCATTATGTGAGTTAAGCGTAAGAAATAGCGCAACAATAATATTGTTATTTCTTTATGCCGCTTCACTTAAATAAACGAAAGTCACGCTGTGCTTATTTTCTTTTAGCTCAGCCATTTGCGTTAAGCCAAAGCGTGGTTATAATTTGAATTAGGTTCAACAGTCATTTCCCCTGGTCGCCATTAATGGCGCCCCTACGAGATTCGTGCTGTTTCCGTAAGGTACGCATTTATGCGCATCCCATAATCAAACAATTAACTTCTTTTATTTATTTCTATTTCCTGAATTTTATTCCGGGGGAACACCATGCCGCCATTTTCCAGCTTTTGGCAAGCCGGTTATGAGGGAGCGGATCATATCAATCCCTTCGGCGAACGGCTTTCAATGAATGCGTTGACCGACCATTTATCGCAATACCATAACGATTACGCCGCGCTGCAGCAGTTTGGCATTACCTCCGCCCGCGAAAGTATTGGCTGGCGACTGGCGGAAATGGAACCGCAAACCACGCTCGAAAGTTTAAAAAAACGCATGAATTCAGCGCGCTCATTTGGCGTGCAAATTAACTGGACCTTTTGCCATTACGGCTGGCCGGATGACTTAACCTTATTTTCCAGCGAATTTGTGCCGCGCTTCGCCGCTTTTTGTCAGCGCATGGCGCGCTTTCTCGCGGAATATTATGAAGACGCCCCCATTTATTCGCCGATGAATGAAATCTCGTTTATGGCGTGGGGAATTTCTGTCGGCCTGTTTGGCAATAATGCCCACACCGATCCCGATGAGATTAAGCGTCAATTGATTCGCGCCACGCTGGCGGGTTGCGCTGCCATTCGCCAGGTCGATCCGCGTGCGCGTTTCCTGCACTGCGACCCGATTATTCACGTGGTGCCGGATGAAGACAGCGATGCGTGTCGGCAGCGCACCCGCGATATCAACGCTTCGCAATATCAGGCGTGGGACATGATCGCCGGTTTGCGCGAGCCGGAACTCGGCGGCAAACCGCACTTTCTCGATGTGGTTGGCGCTAATTATTACCATGGCAATCAGTGGCTCACATGGTCCGGCTGTCGGCTGGAGTGGCATCTGGGCGATGCGCGCCGCGTGCCGCTGCATCCGCTGCTGGCGCAGTTAACCGAACGTTACCAGCGGCCCATTTTGCTGGCGGAAACCAGCCACGTCGGCAGCGGACGCGCCGCCTGGATTGCCCAGGTGACCGCCGATGTCGCGCAGGCACAGCTCAACGGCTGTGATATTCGCGGCATCTGCCTCTACCCGATTATCGATCGCCCACTTTGGGAAGATCTCGATCACTGGCCACGCAGCGGATTGTGGGATGTCGATCCCCACAAAAAGCGCCTGCTGAACCCTGTTTATGCCGCGTCATTACAGCAATCACAACGATTATTAGCCCGTTTTCAGGGTCTTATCACCGCGGCCAGCAGGCCAGAGGAAAGCGTCATGAAACAATCCGTATTAGTGGTATTCAGTCATTTACGTTGGGGATTTGTCTTTCAACGTCCACAGCATCTGTTGTCGCGCCTCGCCCAGTTCCACCGCATTGTGTTTATCGAAGAGCCGATTTATCAGCCCGGTGAAGCCGCGTTACGCCAATATCAGCCAGCACCGAATGTGACGGTGATCGAACCACATACCGATGTGGCCGCGCCCGGCTTCCACGATAGCCAAATCGCCGTGCTGCAACCGCTGCTGGCCGAACTGCTTGATGACGATGAAACGCCGCTGGTGTGGTTTTACACACCGATGGCGCTGCCGCTGCTGGCTTGCTTTACGCCGAGCGCCATTATCTATGACTGCATGGATGAGCTTTCCGCCTTTAACCAGGCGCCGCGTCAGCTTCAGCAGCGTGAATCGGCGCTGTTGAGCCGCGCCGATTTAGTGTTCACCGGCGGCACCAGCCTGTATGAAGCGAAGCAACATCGCCATCCGCAGGTTTACTGCTGCCCAAGCAGCGTCGATGCGGGACATTTTGAACAGGCGCTGGATCGCACTAACAGCCATCCGCTGCAGGAAAACCTGCCAAAACCGCGTCTCGGCTATTACGGCGTGATCGATGAACGCCTCGATTTGACGCTGATTGCCGCGCTGGCGGATGCCCATCCCGACTGGCAGATTGTGATGGTTGGTCCGGTGGTGAAAATTGATGCCGCCAGCCTGCCACAGCGCAGCAATCTACATTGGTTTGGTCAGCAACCCTATGCCGCCCTGCCGCACTTTCTCGCCGGCTGGGATCTGTGCCTGATGCCGTTCGCGCTGAATCCTTCGACGCGCTTTATCAGCCCCACCAAGGTGCTGGAATACATGGCGGCGCAGCTGCCGATTGTCAGCACCGCGATTGCCGATGTGGCGCGACATTACACCGATGTGGTGAGCATCGCCGACTCACATCAGAGCTTTATTCAGGCCTGCGAAGCGGCGCTCAACATGCCGGTGGAAACCCGCTATCAGCTGGCGAAAAACATGGCGGCACGCGTAGCGGAAACCTCGTGGGATCGCACGGTCGAGGAGATGCAAGCGCATATCATGGCGCTGACGAAACGCCAGATTTCCCATCCAGAAGTAGCCGCCGCACGCCCGCCCGCGCTGGCGCACAATACCGTTGAGTGCTTGATTTTGGGTGCCGGGCCAACTGGGTTGAGCGCCGGGTATCATTACGGCGCGGGCGCGGTGGTGCTGGAGAAAAATGCCACGGTGGGCGGCTGGTGCCGTTCGGTCGAAGATCAGGGATTCACCTTCGATCACGCCGGCCACATCATGTTCTCCAACGATCCTTACGTGTTGCGCCTGTACGATATCCTGCTGGGCGACAATCAGCACTGGCAAACGCGTGAAGCCTGGGTTTACAGCCATGATGTTTACACCCGCTATCCGTTCCAGTCGGCGCTGCATGGTTTGCCTGCCGAAGTGATTGGCGAGTGCGTGTTGGGCGCGATTGAAGCGCGCTATGAGTCGCCTCCCGCTTTGCAGGCGGTGACTACCGAGGCGCGTCGTGACTGCTGCGCCGATGGTGCCATCCCGGATGGCGAAAGCCTGGCCTGTCAGCCGGAGAGCGAAGATTTCGAAAGCTTTATTTTCCGCACCTGGGGCAAAGGCATCGCCCGCCATTTCGCCCTGCCGTATAACCAAAAACTGTGGAAAACCCCGCTGGTGAATATGGAAACCTCATGGCTCGGCGGACGCGTGCCGCTGCCGGATTTGGAGCAGATCATCTCCGGTGCGCTGGCGCCGCTGGATAAGCCGGTCGGCCCCAATGCGCGCTTTGGCTATCCGCTGCGCGGCGGTTTTCAGGCGCTGATGGAAGGATTTCTGCCACATCTGAACTGTACGCTGGAGATGGAAGCGGGCGTCAGCGAGATCCAGCCGCTGCAACGGCGCGTGCTGTTGAGTGATGGCCGACAGTTCCATTATGACCAGATGATCAGCACCCTGCCGCTGCCAGAACTGGTGCGATTGATGGGTAATTTTGCACCAGAAGCGGTGCAGAAAGCGGCGAAGCAGCTGCGTCATATCTCGGTGCGCTGCGTCAATCTGGGCATTGGTCGTGCCAATATCAGCGACAAACACTGGATTTACTATCCCGGCAACACACTGTTCCACCGCATCTTTTTACAGGGCAACGCCAGCCCGTACTGTAATCCAGAAGGCGGTTTTGGCCTGACCTGCGAAATGACCTATCGCGACGATCAGCCGCTGCCTTACGAAGGGGATGCGTTAATTGAACGCTGCATTGCGGATTGTATTCGGGTTGGCATCATCAATGCCGATGATGAGATCGTTACCGCCAGCGAAGTGGATATGCCTTACGCCTATGTGGTGTACGACCATCAACGCACCGCCAACGTCACGCTGATTCGCAGCTGGCTGGCGACGCAAGGCATCCATCTTTCCGGGCGCTACAGCGAGTGGGAATATTACAACTCTGACCACGCGTTCCTCGCCGGTAAACGTGCAGCGGAAACGGTGAAAGATTTGACGCATAACCGGAAAACCACGGCGTGAGATGAAAAAGCGAGTCAGTTAAGGGTGAATGGGTCGCCATGAATGGCGTAATGCCGCTCAGTTAAGCGCCGTATCAAATCACCGCACATTCCGTAGCGGCGCGATTTATCGCGCAATGAATTGCGCCGCTACAATGTGTGCTCTCGGTAATTAGGGGGGGTCATGTCTTAACTGACGAGCATTACGCCATTCATGGCGACCTTTTTACATTTATCCGCCAAAATCATTATGAACCTGGCGGATTAAACGCCTGTACCGGCGTCAATTCGCCGCGATATTTCCGCACCTGCACCACGGTGATTTGCCCGCTGCAACCTTGTGCCAACGAAGACGTGCCGATATCCAGCGTCAAGACATTGGGATTACCGTGACGGCACAGCGGACGCAGCGCGGTGGGATCGACCGGATCGTACCAGGCGCCGGTCGGCAACTGCACCACGCCGCGCATGATGGTTTCGGTCAAGCGCGCACTGGCGAGCACGTGGCCGCGCGCGTTGTAGAGCTCGATAATATCGCCATCATTAATGCCTGACCCCGCCGCATCCGCCGGATGTAAACTGCACACTTCGCAGCCATCGCGTTTGCCGCTCAGGCTGTAATCACCAAAATCGAGCTGGCTGTGCAAACGCGTCGCCGGCTGATTGGCGATCAGCCAGAACGGATGATCGGCATTCGGTTTCTGCTGCGGTTCACGCCATACCGGATGACCTGGACAGTTTTCATAATTAAAGCTGGCGATGGTGGCGGAGAAAATTTCGATTTTACCGCTCGGCGTCGGCAGCGGCGACGCTTCCGGGTCGGCGCGGAACGCGTTGATCATGCGGCCGCCATCCTTCAGCTGCGGCAACTCCAGCACGCCTTGTTGCCAGAACTTATCGAAGTCGGGGATCTCAACCTGATGCGCCGCCAGCTTCTGTTGCAGCTGGGCGTAATGATGCTGCAACCAGCCGCGCGTATCGCGCCCTTCGGTGAAGGCCTCTTCGCGGCCTAAACGGCGCGCCAGCTCGGTGAATATCGCGTAATCATCTTTGGCTTCGCCGAACGGTTGCGCCACCGGCTGCATGGCAAACAAGTGGCGATCGGTGGGTGCGCCGCCAATGTCTTCGCGCTCCAGCGTCATGGTAGCGGGCAAAACGATATCGGCATGGCGCGCGCTGGCGGTCCAGGCGATCTCATGCACGATCAGCGTATCCAGCTGGCAGAAGGCCTGACGTAAGCGCGCGAGATCCTGATGATGATGGAACGGATTGCCGCCCGCCCAATACGCCAGACGAATGTGTGGATAGGTTAAGCGACGGCCATTGTAATCAAACGGCTTGCCGGGATTGAGCAGCATATCGGAGATGCGCGCCACCGGAATCAGGCGATCGATGCCGTTTTTGCCCTGCGGCAGCGCCGGAAAACTCACCAGATTGTGATGCTTGCCGTAATGGCCCAGCGCGCCAAGCGCATAGGTGTAGCCGCCGCCCGCCAAGCCCGGCTGACCGAGCGCGGCCGCCAGCACCAATCCCAGCCACACCGGCTGTTCGCCGTTTTCTGCGCGCTGCAAGGCATGCGCCACCGTCACCAGCACGCGTTTGCCGTGCAGCTGGCGGGCAAAATCGCTGATGAACGCAGCGCTCACGCCGCAAATTTCTGCTGCCCACGTTGCATCACGCGGCGTGCCATCTTCTTCGCCACGAATGTAGGCCGCCATTTGTGGCCAACCCACGGTGTAGCGCGCAAGGAAAGCCTCATCGGTCAGCTGTTCGGCGATCAACACTGATAACACGCCGAGGATAAAGGCCGCGTCGGTGCCCGGTCGCAGCGCCAGCCATTCGCCCTGCGCTTCTTCAGGTAGATCGCTTTGCAGCGGACTGACCGAGATAAAGCGCGTGCCGCGCTGCGCCGCCTGCTGCATAAAGCCGCGCTCGGTGTGTTCGCTCAAACCGCCGCTGGCAACCTGGGAATTTTTCAGCGCCAAACCGCCAAATGCCACCACGATGTCGCTGTGCTGGGCGATCTCTTCCCAACTGACGCCGCGACGGGCAATTTCATTCATGTCGCCGACGATGTGTGGCAGCAATACCGATGCGGAGCCGGAGCTGTAGCTGTTGACCGAACGCACGTAGCCGCCGAGCGTGGTGTTGAGGAAGCGATGCACCTGACTTTGTGCGTGATGGAAGCGGCCGGCGCTTGACCAGCCGTAAGAGCCGCCGAAGATGCCTTCCGGGCCATACTTGTCGCCGACGCGTTGCAGTTCGCGCGTGACCAGCGCGTAAGCTTCGTCCCAGCTCACCGCGACGTATTCATCGTTGCCACGACGATTGTCCGGGCCCGGTCCGTTCTCCAGCCAGCCACGACGCACCATCGGACGGGATACGCGCGCCGGATGGTTTAACGCAGTGCGGAAATTTTGCAGCAGCGGGCTGGGATCGGGATCGCCCTTGAACGGTTCGATGGTGAGCTGATCGCCCTGTTGCTGGGCATGAAAAGCGCCCCAATGGGCGCTGTGCATTACCGGTTTTTGCGTCATCACTTTTCCTGGCATCAAAAAAGAAAAACGGTGCCTAAAGCACCGTTGCAATAAAGTTTCTTACGCGCCCGTTTTCCGGGTCGTCGAGCACTTGCTGGGTTGGCCCCGCCGCCACGATTTTGCCGCTTTCCATAAACACAATGTTGTCGGCAACCTCACGCGCAAATCCAATCTCATGCGTCACCACCACCATGGTGATGCCGGAGTGCGCCAGCTGTTTGATCACCTGCAGCACTTCGCCCACCAGTTCGGGGTCGAGTGCCGAAGTCGGTTCATCAAACAGCATCACGCCGGGATCCATCGCCAGCGCGCGGGCAATCGCCACACGCTGCTGCTGTCCACCGGAGAGATTCTGCGGCCACTCATCTTCGCGGCCAGACAAACCCACTTGCTTCAGCAGCGACAGCGCTTTGCTGGTTGCTTGCTGTCGGCTCTGCTTCTTCACGCGCATCGGCGCATCGACGATGTTTTGCAACACGGTGCGGTGCGGAAACAGATTGAACTGCTGGAACACCATGCCGATTTCGGCACGCTGACGCGCAACTTCACCGCTGCTTAACTCGTGCAGCGCCTGGCCTTTCTGCTTGTAGCCGATGATCTCGCCGCCGATGCGAATGGTGCCGCCATCCAGTTTTTCCAGATGGTTGATGCAGCGCAGCAGCGTGGATTTCCCCGAACCCGATGGCCCAAGGATCACCGTCACTGAACCGGCGGGAATATCCAGATTCACTTCATCCAGAATGGTGACGCCAGAGAAGCGCTTGGTGACTTTACGTAAGGCGATCGCTTCACCCATTGCTGACGCTCCTTTCTGCTTTCGGCGCTGAGAAGCCCGGCAGCGACTTCAACAGGCTGCGTTTTTCCCGGCGCGTGACGCCACGACCAAAATAGCGTTCCACATAGAACTGCCCCACTGACAGCACCGAGGTCATCAGCAGATACCACAAGGTTGCCACCAGCAGCAGCGGAATCACTTCATAGGTGCGCTGATAAATAATCTGCGCCGAGAACAGCACGTCCTGCAGCGAGATCACTGAGACCACCGCAGTGGTTTTCAGCTGACCAATGATTTCGTTGCCGGCGGGCGGCATGATGGCGCGCATCGCCTGCGGCAGCACGGTGTGACGGAAAATCTGCGAAGGACGATAGCCGAGCGCACGCGCGGCTTCCAGCTGGCCGTTGCCGACGCTTTGGATGCCAGCACGCACAATTTCAGCGGCATAGGCAGATTGGTGCATCACCAGCGCGATCACCGCCGCACTGAATGGGCTCACCAGCGCATTAGATTGCGTGCTCCAGAGTTCGCCGAGGCCCGGAATCGACAGGGCGATGGTGGGATAGAGCGCCGCGATGTTGTACCACAGGAACAGTTGCACCAGCATTGGCACGCCACGGAAGAACCAGGTATAGAACCAGCTCACGCCCACCAGCACCGGATTGGAGGAGAGGCGCATCAGCGCCAGCACCGTACCGAAAGCAAAACCCAGCACCACTGAGATCGCGGTGAGCTGCAGCGTCATTAATACGCCTTGCAGGATCGATTCGCCGGTAAAGTTCTCCGCAATCACGCTCCATTCGAAGCGTGGATTGTTAATCATCGAGTTCGCCATCGCCACCACGCACAACAACACGACCAGCGCACTCAGCCAGCGTCCGTAGTAACGTTTGCCGACGATTTTCAAATCGCCGGTGTGGTCGTGAATGTCACTCATTGAAAGATTTCCTGATTGCGTTTGGCTTGTTTAACAGCACCAAAGCCGATGCCCCAGTTGTCGAGGATCTTGTTGTAGCTGCCATCTTTGATCAGCGAGTTAAGCGCGGCCTGTACGGCGGGCTCCAGCGCAGAATCTTTCGGGAAAGCGACCGAGACTGGCGCGTCGTGTACGGTGATTTCGCCGCTCATGGTCAGCGGTTTGATCACTTTCACCTGCCACAGCAAACCTTCATACGGGCCGAGGAACATTGGCACGCGACCGCTTACCACCGCCTGCACGCCAGCTGGACGATCCGGGAATACCGAGACTTTGATTGGCTTTTTACCGGCTGCTTCACAGGCTTTGCTGGCGTCTTCAAGGCGCGTGACCTGCGTGGTACCGGAACCGGCACCCACTTCTTTACCGCAGACATCGGCCAGTTCTTTGAATGGCGCGATGTTGGCATCTTTCCGCGAGATAATGCCGAGGCGGCTGGCATCGTAGTAACCGACGAAGTCGATGATTTTGGCACGCGCTGGCGTGGCGTTGATGTTGGAGAGCGCCACATCGTAACGGCCGGTTTTCAGGCCCGGAATGATGTTGTCAAAACCGCCGGTGTCGCGCCACTGAACCTGAATTCCCAGACGCTCGCCCACGGCATTCATGATATCGATTTCACGACCGGCCAGCGTTTTGTTGTCTTCTTTATAGAAGGTGGTTGGCGGCGTATTGGGGTTGGTTCCCGCAACAATGTAGCCACGTTTAACCACATCCGCAGGCAGCAGGCTTTTCAGCGCAGGATCGGCCTGCACGTGGATTGAGCTGTCAGTTGGGACGTTTTCATCGGCGGCGAACGCGGTGTGTGCACTCAGCGCGAGCGCAAGAATAGTCATGCCTTTGGCGAATTTCACTGGAACCTTTCTCCTGATTTATAAAAAGTTTCCCCTCAGGGAAAAGGCGTTGAGGTAGCGATGGTTTTTTCTCCTGACTCACCTCGCGCGAACGGCGTGCGGTGGTAGGAATTGTCATCCTCAAATACCCTAATAATTCCAGCTGCAACAAGGCGGCAAGTGTGTGAATCCCCGGGAGCTTACTGAAGTAAGTGACTGGGGTGAACACACGAAGCCAACGCAGTTGCGGCTGAAATTATGACGGGTATTTACGTCCCGGGGACATTGTGTTTGAAGATATACGGCGATCACAAATGCGAAAAAAACATATCTATTGCCGAAATATGGCAATAGAAGGATGCGCGGGTTTATAGGGGGATTTCCGCGTCAGTTGGGACGCGGAATTTAAGACGCAATTCAGATTTTGCCACTGAATCAATAGCCTGCTTATTCAGCGGCAAGCTGCGATTATCGTCTAAATAAGAATTTAATGATCTAAGCGTTTGCGAATAGGTTCAAACTCTTTGGTGGCATGACGCGGTACGGTATCCGGGAGATTCTGCTCAATTTCCTGCCAGTAGCGCCACGGCACTTTTTTATCACCGAGTTCGTAATCCATGCCGTCCCAGCTGTCCTCGCGGAAGCTGTAAAATGCCCAGTGCGCTTGCTGTTTATCCAGCACCGTCAGCACATCTTCCAGATACTGCTTACAGCCGCGCAACGTGCGGACACAGCCCAATTCACCTACCACCATTTGATGGTTGCCGACGCCCTTTTCCTTTGCCCACGTGAACGGCAATGCCAGATACCGGGCTACGCGCGCTGCATCCCATTGCTGCATTTCACCGGCAAACGGCACTTTACCCGGATAAACCCACGGCTTCTGCCGTTTGGCGTTCGGCGCGCTGGTGGCGTCATAAGGTTCATACATATGCACGCTGTACAGCACGCGCGCATCGCTCAACGCATGTGGCCAATAGCTGAAGGCATCCGCAGCCGCGTACCAGCCGCTATCGACCATGATCGGCGTGGACTTATCCACTTCCCGAATTGCGGCGATGATGGTGCGATAGAAATCCGGCAGATCGCGCGCGCTGCCCTGCTCACGCTGATACCAGACCTGCATTTTCTTCGGCGAAGCGTGCTCTGCGAGATCGCTCATCTTCTCCGGCGCAGGTTCATTAATAATGTTGTAAGCCACGATGGCGGGATAATCCTTTAGCGCGCTGGCTAAATCGCGCCAGAAGCGTGCGCTTTGCTGCCAGTATTTTTTATTCTGCCACAGCCGATCGTCAAACTTGCCGCCATTGTTCTGCGACCAGCGCATTCCGGGCAGCGACAGCGGCGTGATAGCCACTTTAATCCCTGCAGCCTGCGCATGATCCAGCACCGTTTTTAGCGTGGCGAGATCTTCCGGCATCAAGCCGTGATAATCATCTGCATTACCGATCAGGAAGTCGCGATCCTGCTTTGGCCATTTATCCCACGATAGTCGTACCCAACTCGCGCCGTAATCATGGAGCGCTTTGAAATAGGTATCGTTGGGAGGAATGCGATTAAAACTGTTGCCACCGTGCTGCGTTTGAAGCCAGAAATCCATCTTATCGGCGGCATTTGAGCTACCAATACTGAGTAAAACACTCAGCAGGAGTGTAAAGGTTTGTATGATGTGGCGCACATTTTCTCCTTAATTTGCGGTGCATTTTTCGCCGTTCCCGACGACGCCATGCAGAATATGGAAATAACCAGTTAATTACCGTGCGTGACTTCTCTTTATCATCACCCTGATTTTAATTGAATTATTGTAATACATTGTTGTCACCCTCTTCTTTCCTGCCAGGTTTTTCCCGCTTTCTTATCTGCTTTACGTTTCTTCACCTTTGCTGCACAAAGCAGCGTAATCATGGAGAAATAAAGGAGAGCCGATTTCACCAGATATACAATGAGAACCGTTATCATTATCATGCGCATTTACTTACAATTGTTAACGTAACAGGGAGAACACTTAAGTGAATGTAACTATGCGTGGCAAAAAGCGTCCGATTGCGCTTTTTTTAGCGGGAATGCTAACGTCGCCTGCTTTTGCAGCTGAAACTACAGAAAAGCTGGCTGACGATGAATCGATGATCGTCACCGCCGAGCAGGAGCTCAAACAGCAACCGGGCGTATCCACCATTACGGCTGAAGACATCAAGAAAAATCCCCCTGTTAACGATCTCTCCGACATCATCCGCAAAATGCCGGGCGTGAACCTTACCGGTAACGGCGCCAGCGGCAGCCGCGGCAATAACCGTCAAATTGATATCCGTGGCATGGGGCCGGAAAACACGTTGGTGATGATTGATGGCGTGCCGGTTTCCTCACGTAACTCGGTGCGCTACAGCTGGCGCGGCGAGCGTGATTCACGCGGCGATACCAACTGGGTACCGGCGGAAATGGTTGAGCGCATTGAAGTGATTCGTGGCCCGGCCGCCGCACGTTACGGTTCTGGCGCGGCGGGCGGCGTGGTAAACATCATCACCAAACGTCCCACCAATGACTGGCACGGCTCGCTGTCGCTGTACACCAGCCAGCCGGAAAATAGCAAAGAAGGCGATACCCGACGCGCTAACTTCAATCTCAGCGGCCCGCTGGCCGGTGATGCCTTGACCATGCGCCTGTACGGCAACATCAACCGCACCGATGCCGATGCGTTCGATATCAACACCGCCGAAAACGGTTCATACGCGGCGGGCCGTGAAGGCGTGCGCAACAAAGACATCAATACCGTGCTGTCGTGGAAAATCACGCCGCTGCAAGTCATCGACTTCTCCTACGGCTACAGCCGTCAGGGCAACATTTACGCCGGTGACACGCAGAACAGTAACAGCAACGCCAGCACTGACGGTTTAGTGGAATCGCTGTACGGCGATGAAACTAACCGCATGTATCGCCAGAGCTACGGCATCGCGCACAACGGGATCTGGGATTGGGGAACCTCGAAGCTCAATTTCAACTACGAGAAAACCAACAACACGCGCCTGCAGGAAGGCACCGCCGGGCGTACCGAAGGGATGATCAACAGCGATACGTACGCCACCAGCCGTTTGGAAAGCTATCGCGCGGGCGGTGAGATCAACTTCCCGCTGCAGCTGCTGGTTGATCAAACCGTGACGCTGGGCGCGGAGTGGAACCGCGACGAGCTGAACGATCCGGCATCGATGCTTTCGGCCAGCGCTACCGGCGTGAATTTGCCAGGCAGTTCTGGCGATCCCTCGCAGCGCAGCAGTAAAAACAGCGCCACCATCAGTTCACTGTTCTTTGAAGACAATATTGCCGCCACCGATAGCACCGAAGTGATTCCGGGCCTGCGCTTTGACTATCACGATCAGTTTGGCGCCAACTGGAGCCCAAGCCTGAACCTCTCACAAGGATTGGGCGACTACTTCACCCTGAAGGCCGGTATTGCGCGGGTGTTTAAAGCGCCTAACCTGTATCAGTCCACGCCGGGTTATCTGCTCTCCACGCGTGGCAACGGCTGCCCGATTGGTCTCAGCCAATGTTATCTGCTGGGGAATAAAGATCTCGATGCTGAAACCAGCGTCAACAAAGAGATTGGGCTGGAGTTCAGCAACGAAGGCTACGTCGCGGGCATCACCTGGTTCCGCAATGACTATAAGAACAAGATTGTGTCCGGCACCGAGCCGGTTTATTCCAGCACTCGCCCGGTTTATAACGTGCTGCGCTGGGAAAACGGCGGCAAAGCGATTGTGGAAGGACTGGAAGGAAATCTGACCATTCCTTTAATTGCCGATACGCTGGAATGGCGCTCCAACGCCACCTACATGTTCCGCTCCGAGAGCAAGAAAACCGGCAATCCGCTGTCGGTGATCCCGGAATTCACCATCAACTCGCAACTGGAGTGGCAGGCGACGCAGGATCTCAGCGCCAACATCAACTGGACGCAGTATGGCCGCCAGAAACCGCGTCAGAATGTTGAGACCAATATCGATACCTCGAGCATGACGACGCAGGAGATAAGCCCGTATTCGGTGTTTGGTTTGAACGTCAATTACGACATCACCAAAAACCTGCGCGCCAATGCCGGTATCAATAACCTGTTTGATAAACGCATTTATCGCGAGAATTCGGGTGCTTCAACCTATAACGAACCGGGGCGCGCCTATTATGCTGGGGTGACGATGTCGTTTTGATTGAGCTGGGTTTTGGTCGCCATAAATGGCGTAATGCTCGTCAGTTAAGACATGCTCCCCCTGATTACCGAGAGCACATATTGTAGCGGCGCAATTCATTGCGCGATAAATCGCGCCGCTACGGAAGTTGCGGTGATTTGATACGGCGCTTAACTGATCGGCATTACGCCATAAATGGCGACCCTA
>NZ_JACAPA010000026.1:0-48393 GCF_013385945.1 Pantoea sp. B9002 | reverse complement strand
CTGGGGATCCCTCAGCCCGTAAGGTGGTAGATTTCCTAATTAAGAACTCAGGTCTGTCAGTTCTTTACTGTTTACCTTTTGCTGAGCTTGAAGGTTTTTACGGGTCAATGGGATTTGGTACCGTCAAAGATATAGAGAAAATCCCACCGGCGGTTATCAAAAAGCATGAGTGGTGCCTGAGTAACTACGATAAAACCGTACTCCTTCTGAGTAAGGAGATGAACGTATGCAGATACTCAGACTAAAAACAGATCGCTTGCTGTTAAAACCATTAGGCACCAGAAAGTGCTGTACTACCGACAGGTTAAAAAACTGAATATCCGGGAAACAGCAGATGCCACAGGCTATAGTTGCTCTCAAGTATGTAGCATCCAGACCCTTTACCGGCAGGCAGAACGCGTTACGACTAACGAGGTTTTATGAAAATCAGAAGGTTCACTAATGGGGATGAAATTGCGTTATTCAGGGTCTTTTTATCTTCTGTACATACCATCGCATCACACTACTACACACATGAACAAATAGAGGCCTGGGCTCCACCAGATATCGACCCGGAACAATGGGCCAATTACATGAAGGAGCTGCGCCCCTTTGTTGTTGAAGTGGATGGGGAAATAGCTGGATATGCAGATGTTCAGCCGAATGGGTACATTGACCATTTCTTTGTCTCAGGAACCTACCCGAGACAGGGAGTAGGGACGCTACTGATGAATTGCATTCATGAAGAAGCTAGACAACTTGGAATTGCTGAACTTACTTCAAATGTGAGTAAGGCTGCGGAAGAGTTCTTTCTACGGCACGGCTTTCATGTAGTGGAACGGGGTTTTCCTGTCCGTCGTGGCGTGACACTACAAAATGCATTGATGCGGAAATATTTGGCGAAACAATAGAAAGCTGGTTGAAGGAAAGTATTGACCTTTTCGCCTGATTGAAATCAGTCAGTACAGAAAACCATCATAACGTACAATATTTTCCGTTTCCCAAACGGAGTCCTGAATTGGCGCAGTCAATTAAGTCAACGGGAGAATAACGTCGGCATCCCGTTCAACGCAGTCCCTGGATTTTTTCACAGGCAGGTCTGTGCCAGGAGCGGAAGTTCTATATTCACTAGAATATGGCAGGTTCAGGCATGGTGATTCATCATTAAGCGCAGTTACCGTTCTATCAGCGTAATATCCTGGAAAGGATGAAATCCACACGTTCCTCTACAGAAACGCATGGTAATTCAATCAACTGATAGTCATATATACGGTATGCTTTCACCATCGCGTGATATGTCGCGACGGCGACATCGAAAGATTGCTTGCGCTCTGTATCCTGTACATATATGTCACGCCAGGGTGGTGCAATAAATACGGTACGGTTATAACGAAATTTCGCAATGGCGTTATCCAGATGCCTCGGTATGGTAAGCTCTTCAAGGCTTAAATAACCCGCAACATCAGGAACTCCACGATCGAAGAAGCATGGTCGTGTTTGCCCTTCCGCTTCGTGCCACGAACGCATTTCCCAAGATAGCATGAGCTCTGCAAAAGCTGTTCGATTGGCCCACGGCAATGCATCACCCTCTATGTTAATCTGGTCCTGTATAACACCTCTTCCAGCTTCTTTTGAACACCAATACCCTCGTTTTATGATCGTATCAATTATCGTGCTTTTGCCTGACCCCGGGCCACCCGTCAGAATGAAACGATGTTGTAAAGCTGAAGACATTGAACCCTCCCAAACATTTATAGACGCGATAAAGCAGCAATATTGATGGCGTACTTTCCGCGCGTCGCCATATTACCTGTTGATGGCATGACTAACTACGTTTTATCCTGACTCGCATGTCCTCTTCACGCTCATAGCGGACTAAAAGTTATTTTGTTTAGCTGGATATTGCACGTTGTTCATCCAGCCAGGTCATTACCCGCCCCAAGCGCTGCTAATGCTCGTTATCACGCGCGGCTGTGCTATCAGCAAAAAACCTCATCCTAACCAGCACCTAATAACGGCAATTCGCTGTTATGAAATGCGCCTTCATGCAGCAAGCCCCAACGCATCTGCACCTAAACAATGCATCCTGTAAACGGCTTATCGCCACCTTTTCAAAATCGCAACGCTTCAAACCCACACGAATATCTATGATCACCCACACATTTTACAATCTGTTTACCTGACAGCGGCCAAAATCTGTGCAAAGTAGTGTCCAGCGGCAAACGAGATTTATGCCCTGGCACGTCAATTGCTTTAGCTAACCGATGTCAGCCGCAGCAACCTGACAACCTGTGCGCGTTATTAAATCCATCAAATTGATTTAATAAAACACCCTCTTTTTGCATCAAGGCGGAAAACACCATGAAAATCCGATTCAACCCAGTCATAAAAGGATGTTTTGCAGCGGTTCTGTTAGCCAGCGTAGGCAGCGCGGCAGCGGCGACCACGTTGAATGCGCTGTTTATGACGCAGGCGGCGTATAGCGAAAATGATATCCGCGCCATGACGCAGGAGTTTCAGAAAACGCACCCGGACGTGCAGGTTAATCTTGAGTTTGTGCCGTACGAAGCGCTGCACGACAAAATTGTCGCGGCGCGTGGCGCGGGCGGCAATGGCTACGATGTGGTGCTGTTCGATGCCATCTGGCCGGCAGAATTTACCAAGTTCGATCTGTTGCAGGACGTCAGCAGCCGCATCAGCGCCGACGAAAAAGGGCAGATTTTCCCCGGCGCGATGAACACCGTTGAGTTCAAAGGCAAAACCCTCGGCATGCCGTGGATCCTCGATACCAAATATCTCTACTACAACAAAGCGATGCTGGAAAAAGCCGGTATCACCACGCCGCCGCAAACCTGGCAGCAGGTGATGGATGACGCGCGCATCATCAAGCAGAAGAACATCGTGAAATATCCGCTGGTGTGGAGCTGGTCGCAGGCGGAAGCGCTGGTGTGTGATTACACCACGCTGGTGTCGGGTTTCGGCGGCAAGTTCTATAACAACGATAAACTCGATTTCTCCTCCCCGGCCTCGCTGCAAGCGGTGAAGCTGATGAAAAGCTCGCTGGATGAAGGCTTGAGTAATCCGGCGTCACGCGAATATCTGGAAGAGGATGTGCGTAAAGCCTTCTCCAATGGCGATGCGGCTTTCGCGCTCAACTGGACCTACATGTACAACATGGCCAACGATCCGAAGCAAAGTAAGGTCGCCGGTCAGGTGGGCATCGTTCCCGCGCCAGGCGATGCGCCGGGCAAATTCGGTGCCGTAAACGGTTCAATGGGCCTTGGCATCACCAAAGGCAGCACGCATGCGGATCAGGCATGGCAATACATCAGCTACATGACTTCACAGCCGGTGCAGAACAAATACGCCACGCTGAGTCTGCCGATTTGGAAAAGCTCGTATCAGGATCCGGCGGTGCTGAAAAATCAGGAAAGCCTGATCGCGGCGGCGGATAAGTCGCTCAACGTGATGCTGTCGCGTCCGGAAACCGCCGACTATTCACGTCTCTCCAACACGCTGCAGCAGCAGTTGCAGCAGGTGCTGGTGGGCAGTGCAACGCCAGATGCCGCGCTGCAAGCGGTTGATAAGAGTGCGGCGCGTCTGCGCTAAGGGGCAACAATGCTGAGTTTGCGTCAACGCGAACAACGGCAGGCATGGGTGCTGCTGGCACCCATGTTGTTGGTGATGCTGTTGCTCACCGCATGGCCGCTGTTACGCACAATCTGGCTGAGTTTCACCGATGCCGCCCTGATTGGCAGCGGTGAAGCGCCGGGCTGGATTGGCTTTGAAAATTACCTGTTCGCCATCACCGATGCGGATTTTCGCAGCTCGCTGTGGCGCACGCTCTATTTCACCGTGGTGTCGGTGGCGATTGAAGGCGTGATCGGCGTGCTGGTGGCGCTGTTGCTGAACCAGAAATTCGCCGGTCGTAACGTGCTGCGCGTGCTGGTGATTCTGCCGTGGGCGCTGCCGACCATCGTTAACGCCATGATGTGGCGTCTGAATTTCAACCCGGATTACGGCAGCATCAACGCCCTGCTGACGCAGTTAGGGATCATTGATGGCTATCGCAGCTGGCTGGGTTCGCCGGATTCGGCGCTCAACGCGGTAATGTTCGCCGATATCTGGAAAAACTATCCGCTGGTGACCTTACTGGTGCTGGCGGCACTGCAATCGATCCCCGACGATCTGTTTGAAGCCGCACGGCTGGATGGCGCATCGGCGTGGCGGCGTTTTCGTGCCATCACCTTCCCGGCGATTGTTGGCCCACTCAGCGTGGCGCTGGTTCTGCGCACCATCGACGCCTTCAAAATCTTCGACATTATCTATGTGATGACGCGCGGCGGTCCGGTCGATAGCACCAAAACCCTGAGTTTTTACGTGTATCAGGAGTCGTTTAGCTACCTGCGTGCTGGCAGCGGCGCGGCCTACGCGATGTTGATGACCTTGCTGTGCGCGGTGCTGATCACGCTTTACATGTTGTTACTGTGGCGCCAGCGCCGCAAAGGAAGCGCTCATGAAGGTTAAATTGCGTCATGTCGGTAAATACGCCGCCGCGCTGCTGGTAGCGTTTTCGGTGTTAGCGCCGATGGGCTGGCTGTTTTTGATGAGCGTCAGCGCCGCCAGCGATCTCACTCGCGTGCCGCTGGAGTGGCTGCCGCGCCAGTGGGATTTTACCCGCTACAGCAAGCTGCTGTCGCTGGAGCCGGGCCAGCCGGGCGTGCTGTTTCTGCATGCGCTCGGCAACAGCCTTTTAGTCGCCACCGGCGCGACAATCATCTGCTTACTGCTGGCGATTCCGGCGGCGTTCAGCTTCTCGCGCTATCGCGGGCGCGACGGCTGGCTGTTCGCCTCACTTGCCATCTATATGGTGCCGCCGGTGGCGTTCGTGTTGCCGCTCTACTTCCTGTTGCAGCAGTTCGACCTGCTTAACACGCGGCCCGGATTGATCATCGTCTACTGCTCGCTGATTCTGCCGTTCCTCACCTGGATGCTGAAAAACCAGTTCGATACGCTGCCGCAAGATATTGAACAGGCGGCGCGGCTCGATGGCCTGCGCGTCTGGCAGGTGCTATTACGCATTACGCTGCCGCTGGCGAAGCCGGTGTTGGGGGCCGCTGCGCTGTTTGGCTGGCTGCTGGCGTGGGACGAATTTTTCTATGCGCTGCTGTTTACCAGCAATATCGCCGCACAAACCTTGCCGGTCACCATTGCCGGATTCACCGCCGGGCGCGCCACTGATGATGGCTTGATCGCTGCCGTCGGCATTCTGGCGTCGGTGCCACCGCTGTTTATTGCCATCTGGCTGCAAAAGACGCTGGTCAGCGGCCTTGCCAGTGGCGGGAGTAAAGGATGATGGAGCAGAAACTCACCGCCACGCTGTATGTGGTGGGCAATATTAATGTCGATTTAATTATGGGCACGCTGGATAACTGGCCACAGCGCGGCACCGAAGTGATGCTGAATCACAGCGAGTTGCGTCCTGGCGGATCGGCGGGCAACTGCGCGCTGGCGCTGGAAGCGATGCAGGTGCGCCATCGCGCGGTCGCCAATCAGGGCAACGATGGCCTGAGCGCCTGGCTGGCGAGTCATTTTCCGCACAGCGCCGCGCACTGGACGCGCTACAGCTGCGAAACCTCGCTTACCGTTGGCGTGACGCATTCGGATCACGAGCGCTCTTTCCTGAGTAATCTCGGTCATATCGTGAAACTCACCGCGCAGGATGTGCTGGATCAGCTGCCGGCTACCGCGTCTGACGGCGATATCGTGCTGCTGTGTGGCACCTTTTTGTGTCTGCATCTGTATGACGAATATCCGGCGCTGCTCGCCGAGCTACAGCAGCGCGGCTTTATCACCGCCGTCGATACCGGCTGGCCGCCGCAGGGCTGGACAGACGAAGTGCGTCAGCAGGTCACGCAATGGCTGCCGCTGTGCGACTGGCTGCTGCTCAATGAAGTGGAAACGCTGGGATTGGCCGTAACAGACGATCTGCCAGCCAGCGCGCAAATGCTGGCGCACCAGCTCAGCGGACGCGGCGGCTGCGTGGTGAAATGCGGCCCGCAGGGCGCGCGCTGCTGGCAGGCAGATCACTCAGCGAGTCAGCCTGCACGTCCGGTCACGGTGGTGGATACCATCGGCGCGGGCGACAGTTTTAACGCCGGATTTCTCACCGCCCTGCTGCATCAGCAAGATCTCACCACGGCTTTGCAATGGGGGATTTCGGTGGCGTCGCTGGCTATCAGCACCTTGCCGCGTCGTTATCCCGACTGGCATCAACTGCAACTTTCCCAGGAGTTTTAAATTATGGCCAGTGTTGAACTCGTAAAAGTGGCCAAACGCTACGCAAAACAGTCGGTACTGCATCCGCTCGATCTCACCATTCCTGACGGCAGTTTTACCGTGCTGGTCGGCCCATCCGGCTGCGGGAAATCGACGCTGCTGCGCCTGCTGGCCGGGCTGGAGAGCTTGTCGGATGGCGCGATCCTGATGGATAAAGTGCAGATCAACGATCGCGATCCGGCCGACCGCGATATCGCCATGGTGTTTCAGAGCTACGCGCTTTATCCGCACTTAACCGTGGCGGAGAATCTGGCGTTTCACATGCAGGTGAAGAAGGTGAAGCGCGAGGAGCAGCAAACTAAAATTGCGCGCATCGCCGGAATTCTCGGCATCGATAAGCTGTTGCAGCGCTATCCGCGTGCGCTGTCGGGCGGACAGCGTCAGCGCGTGGCGATGGGCCGCGCGATGGTGCGAAATCCCAAAGTGTTCCTGTTCGATGAGCCGCTGTCGAACCTCGATGCGCAGCTGCGTATGGAGCTGCGCGCCGAGATCAAATCACTGCATCAGCGTTTCAAAACCACCATGGTTTATGTGACGCACGATCAGGTTGAGGCGATGACGCTGGCCGATCAGATTGTGGTGATGAAGGATGGTCGCATCGTGCAGCAAGGCGCGCCGCTGGCGATTTACGATCGTCCGGCGGATACCTTTGTCGCGCGCTTTATCGGATCACCGCCGATGAACCTGTTACCTGCACAATTGATCGCCCGCGATGGCGTGCCGGGCGTGCAGTGTCAGGATCTGTGGCAGCCGCTACCCGCGCGTTGGCAAGCGGCGGCGCGCGAACGTGCCGGCGCAGCCGTGACGCTCGGCGTGCGCCCGCACGATCTGCTGGAAGCCAGCAGCAACGCCGCGGCCTTGGTGAAAGTGGTGGAGATCACCGGCGAATCCACCTTGTTGCATCTCGAATGGCACGGTCAGCCATTGCATATGCAGATCGCCGGTCGCCACGCAGCGGTGAGCGGCGACAGCATTACGCTGGGATTCAACGCCGAGAAAATTCATCTGTTTGATGCGGAGACGGGATTAAGGTTGGTTGAGTCGCTTTAAGTCGGTGCTCAGGCCAGAAAAGACATGAAAACCCCTAATTACCGAGAGCACACATTGTAGCGGCGCAATTCATTGCGCGATAAATCGCGCCGCTACGGAAAGTGCGGTGATTTGATAAGGCGCTTAACTGACGAGCATTACGCCATTTATGGCGACCGCTCTTCCAAATAAAAATGCCACCCAACCTTGGGTGGCGAAATACAATTCATCACATGCATAACAACGATATTGGCGAACACTCATTCCTTAAGCATTTCACGACGGCTATTATACTCTGCTGGCTATTTTATTCTGTCTTCACCGTTTAAAGATAATGTAAAACTCCTCTCAACCTTTAACGGATTAAATACATCTACCAGGTTTTGCCGATATTAAACTGGAACTGCTCCGACTTATCGCCTTCATATTTCTTAATAGGCAACGCATATGAAAATACCAGCGGCCCCAGCGGTGACTGCCATTGCAAAGCCACGCCGCTCGACACGCGAATCTGGCTGGGATCGCCATAATCGGGAATCCCCGCCGCTTTGGTGGCAGCGGTGTTCTGCCAGCCGGTATCCCATACGGTGCCAGCATCGACAAACAATGAGGTGCGCAGCGAATCGGCATAGCGCTCGCTGATAAACGGCGTTGGAACAATCAGCTCCGCGCTCACCACCGCCATCGCATTGCCACCCACCGCATCATCCGATTTCTCTACTGGGCATGCACCGTAACTGCTTTCGCTGCCGCTGCAGCGGTAATAGGCGGCTTTTGGCCCGATGGTGTTGGAAGAAAATCCGCGTACCGAACTGGATCCGCCCGCATAGAAGTTATCGTAGAACGGCACTTCTTTGCCGCCTAAGCCGTCGGCGTAACCGGCTTTACTGCGGCCCATCAGCACCCAGCGATGATCGCTGCTTAGCGGCAAGTAGCCGTTGGCGGTCAGCGTGCTTTTGTAATAACTGTTGGTGGAACCTGGAAACGTCACTTTGGTGTTGAAACCGGCGCTCACGCCCGAGGTGGGGAAGAAGCCGCGATCCAGCGAGTTGTAGCTCCAGCCAATATTCCAGAAGAAATCGTTGGCAGTAAATTTGTCCGCCACGGTGGCATCGTCATCGTCGTCATCGCTGGTGATGACTTTTGGATGAATGCCCTGCGAACCCAGATAGCGCCACATTGCTACCTGCGGTGCCATATTGCTGACGCGGTTATAGACGTAATCCAGCCCGCTGTTCACGCTGCTGTTTTCGCCGATCGGGAAGCTTAACGTGCTACTCGCGCCGAAGCTCTTCAGCGTGTATTCGGAAAGATCGTTATCCTCCGCGCTGTAATCGTTGTAGAACAGTTTGCCGCCCAGACTCACCCCATCCACGGTGAAATAGGGATCGGTGGCGGCGATTTCGACATAAGTTTGATAGCTGTTTTTCGTGCCGCTAAAACTCACGGTATTGCCGGTGCCCATCCAGTTATCCTGGCTGACACCAAGCTGATAGCTGATGCCGCTGTCGGTGCCGTAACCCAGCCCAACGTTAAAGGTGCCGGTATTGCGCTCCTTCACTTTGTACACCACATCCACCTGATCCGGGCTGCCCGGCACGCGCTGCGTATCGACATCTACGCTCTCAAAATAACCGGTACGGTTGAGTCGCGCCTTGCCCTGCTCCACCTGATTGCTCGCCAGCCACGCGCCTTCCATCTGGCGCATTTCACGACGCAGCACCGCATCTTTCGAGGTGTCGTTGCCCGAGAAACGCACCTGTCGCACCGAGAAGCGCCGTCCGGCATCGACATTCACGTGCAGCTGCACGGTTTTATCGCTGTCGTTAATTTCCGATTGCGTATTCACCTGCGGGAACGCATAGCCGTAACGACCGAGCAGGCTTTTAATCGCCTCTTCGTTTTGCGTGATTTTTGCCCCGCTGTATAAGCTGCCCGCCGGCAGTTGCGCCAGCTTTTCAATTTCGGCGGAATATCCGGCCATATTTCCGCTCAGCGTTACGCCGCTAACATGATAAACATCGCCTTCATGAATATTTATCGTGACGTAAATATGCTTCTTATCCGGCGTTAAACTGACTTGTGTGGAATCGAGATTAAATCGCGCGTAACCGCGATCGAGATAATAACTGCGCAGCGTCTCTAAATCGCCTGAGAGTTTCTGCTTCTGGTATTTCTGATCGGCGATCAAATTCCACCACGGCACATCGTCACGTAGCTGGAAATGCGAAATCAGTTCGTCAGTGGAAAAAGTGTGGTTGCCGACAATGTTGATCTGCTGAATTTTCGCCGACACGCCTTCGGTGAAGATAAACTTCAGATCGACACGGTTGCGCGGCAACGGCGTGACCACCGCTTTGACGCTGGCGGTATATTTCCCGGCGCTGTAGTAGAAATCTTCCAGCCCTTTTTCCATATCCGATAGCGTGGTGCGGTCCAGCGCTTCACCCACGCGCACGCCGGAGGCATCAAGGTTCTGCTTGAGCTGATCCTCTTTAATCGCTTTATTGCCAGAGAACGAGATGCTGGCAATCGCCGGGCGCTCTTTGACTTTGATCAGCAGCGCATCGCCGTCACGCAGCACCTGCACATCGTCAAAATTGCCGGTGGCGAACAGCGCGCGGATGGTGTTGCGAATATCATCATCATTGACGCGATCACCAACACGCAGCGGCATATGCAGTAGCGCCGCGCCGGGTGCGACGCGCTGGAGCCCAGCAAAGTGAATATCCTTTAGGGTGAAATCATCTGCACCAAAGGCAGTGGTGGTTACCATAAAAAGTAACCCGGTTAACATCTTCTTCATCTGTTGTGAGCCTGCCGTTTTTCCTGTGCCTGATTCAAGCGCCTTGCTTCCGCACCACATAAAAACGGGCTGAACACGCGGTTCAGCCCGTTAACTGCAGCGATATGTTCCGGAAAAAAGACCGCTGAGCCAAAGGTAAATTCAGCGCGACTCGCGGATTTTCGGTTGTTTTACAATAAGGTGGAAAGCTCCTGCTGAAATCTGCTCACAAGAATTACCCTTCTGCCGTCATCAGATGAGAGTTCACTCCTTTACAGGATTGGCAGTTTTAGCCGACCGTTTATCCGCCCGAAATTGTGAGTTTCTGGCTTCACGCTCGGCGATAAATTTCTCACTTAACGTGCTTTCGACCGCATTAAAGGTAAATGGCATATCCTGAGGCGCCGGACTCCATTCAGCCGTAATTTCTTCTCCAGTGCGTTTACTGATTAATTTGACCGCCGGGTCGTCCAGCGGATCAAAACCACCCCATCTCATTCCCCAACTGCGCAATGCCAATAAAACGGCATCCAGCTCTTTGCCTTTCCCGGTCGCAAAGTATTCGAAGCGTTTTGGGCGTTCGCAATAAAGACGTCGTTCCAGCACACCTTCTTTTTCAAGTGCCTTCAGGCGCGTTGATAGCAAAAATGAAGACATTTCAGTTTGCGCTTGTATGTCATCAAAGCGGCGCACGCCTAAGGAAATTTCTCTCATGATCAACAATGTCCAGCGATCACCAACAATTGAAAGCGAACGTGCTATCGGGCAAACGCTTTCACACAGAGTGTCCCAGCTCATAACCCTATCCTCTCTGATTTTCCCATCACTTTTAACCTGCGCAGATTGTAGCTTGACGTTAACTGCCTAGTCACTTCATAATTTGAAGTGACTACTGAAAGTCATCTCAACGTACCACTAAAAAGGAATTTTTGTGAAAACTTCTCGTTTTAAAAAAATGCTGCTTGTTGCCGCATTAACCTTGCCGACCAGCTTACTCGCCCTACCCGTTGCCCAAATCAAAACTCAGGCGCCAGGCTACTACCGCATGATGCTGGGCAATTTTGAAATCACTGCGCTGTTGGACGGCACGGCAACGCTGTCGATGGATTCTTTGCTGCAAGGCGCGTCGGTGGAAACCATCAAACGCCTGCTGGCAGCGCAATCACTTTCAACCCAGGTTGAGACGCCGATTAATACCTATTTGGTGAACACCGGTACGCATCTGATTCTGGTCGATACCGGCGCGGGATCCTTGTTTGGTGATGCCGGTGGACATCTGCTGGCTAACTTGCGCGCCAGCGGTTATTCGCCCGAGCAAATTGATACCGTGTTGCTGACACACATTCACTCCGATCATATCGGCGGTTTGAGCAGCAACGGCAAACCAACGTTTGTAAATGCCACGGTGTATGTGAACAAGAAAGATGCCGATCATTGGCTGGATCCGGCCAATCTGGCGCAGTCAAAAGGCGAAGCGCACAGCGGCTTTCAGCAGGCCATTGACGCACTCCAGCCGATTGTGAGTGCGGGAAAACTCAAAACCTTCAACGGCGAAACGCAGCTTTTTCCTGGTATAACCGCTATCCCCGCAGCCGGTCACACGCCGGGGCATACGCTGTATCAGTTTGAGGATAGCGGTCAAAAGTTGCTGGCGTGGGGCGATTTGGTGCATTCAACGGCGGTACAAATGACGCAGCCTGAAGTGACCATATCCTTTGATTGGAAAGGTGCTGAGGCCGAAAAATCGCGGGAAAAAATATTACGTGATGCTGCACTCAACCATGAATGGATCGCCGGTGCGCATCATGCCTTCCCTGGCATTGGTCATGTGATGCGTGTTGCAAACAAAGATAATCATCCGGCCTATCAGTGGATCCCAGCCAATTATAGTTTGGCTGGCTTAAAGCCCTGATTCTTGACGCAATCGCTTTCAAAGAAGGCGATTGCGTTGCCCATTACCCTTCTGCCGTTACCGGCTGAAACGTACGGCGATTGAGGCTGGTGAAGATCACCAGCAATGCCATCATTACCAGCTCAACGCCGAGCGTGCCGGTGATCGCCGCCAGATGATTGCCGTGCGTATAGATCTGCGTGAACACACCGCCCAGCAGCATCGGGCCTAAACCCAACGCCGATTGCTGCACCGTCGACAACACCGCGCTGCCCGCGCCCGCCTGATGATGCGGCACGCCGCTCATGCCAATGCGGTAGAAGGTGCTGACGATAAACGACTGACCAAAGCCAATCAGCACCGTCGCAGGGATCAGGGTGAAAATACCGACCTGCGGCCAGGCGAGTTGCAGCGTGGCGATCAGGGCCAGCAACCCAACCATCTGAATGCCGCAGCCCATCAACAAGGCACCGCGCTTACCTAAACGCTCGACGATGCGCGTGGATTGCATCGCCCCGATAAAATAGGCCACGCCCAGCGCAATAAACGCATTTCCGGACTGAAACGCGGTCAGCCCTAAACCGGCCTGCAGCGTCAGCGCCACCGAGAACATAAAGCCGCTCCAGCAGGAGAAGAACAGCACCGCCAGCGTCAGACCAAAACGCACGCTCGGCAGACGCAGCAGTGAAGGCGGCAGCAGCGGCGCGCCGTTGGCCGCTTCCAGACGCAGCGAACTCTGGCGCAGACGATGCAGAAACAGCGGGAACAGCACCAGCAGCAGGATGCACGGCCACGACCAATGCAGCAGCGGGCCAAGCGCCAGTGCCAGCATCAGGCAACCAATCGCGCCCGCCAGCAGCAACGTCCCGCTGACATCCACCGGCACGCGCTGCGTGTTCTGCGTTTCCGGCACAAAGCGGCGCGCGGTGATCAGCACAAACAGGCAAATTGGCAGGTTAATCAGGAACACGCTGCGCCAGCCGTAGCCGCCGATATCCGCTTTGATGAGAAAGCCGCCCAGCACCTGACCGATGATAAAGGCCAGTCCGCCAATGCCGCCGTACAAACCGATGGCGCGCGCATGCGCTCTGCCCTTCAGCGTGATGTGCAGCGTGGCAAGGATTTGCGGCACGATAAAGGCCGCGCCCACGCCTTGCAGCGCGCGGGCAAACATCAACAGGCCGACGCTGTTGGCGATGCCGCATAATAAAGATGCAATACCGAAGATCCATACTCCGGCAAGGAACACGCGGCGGCGGCCGTAGTTATCGCCGAGACGACCGCCCATCGCCAGGCAGATGGCAAAGGCGATGCCGTAGACCGCGACGATCAGCGCCAGCTCAATCGCCGTGGCCTGCAGCGTGTGGGCCATCGCGTCTAACGCTACGTTAACGATAGAAAAATCAATCATGGGCAGCAGTTGCCCGGCAAGCAGGACCATCAATCCTGTGCGTTGAAGTTGCGATGTCTGCATCGGTTTTACCTTGTTTTTGCTGTCAGTACGGCATAGCATCACCCAACCGTTAAACGGGTACCAGTTCTTGATTATCATGGTATAAATACTACCCGTCTTGTCGAAGGATCTGCTTATGAGCCTGGCATCCGCGCCTGTTACCACCGAACAAAACAACCGCAAATTACTCGGCACCTTTCTGCGCACGCGCCGGGAAAATCTCGATCCCAATCGGCTCGGTTTACCCCGCATGCGCCATCGCCGCACGCCAGGTTTACGCCGCGAAGAAGTCGCGCAGTTAGCGGATGTTGGCGTGACCTGGTATACGTGGCTGGAACAGGGACGCGATATCAAAGCCTCGCCGAAAACCCTGACGGCGATTGCTAGCGCGTTGCAGTGCAACGATGTGGAAACGCAGCACCTGTTTTCGCTCGCCGGACATGCGTTACCTTCGGTGCGCGTGGTGGCCGCCTGCTGCAAAATTGCCGCGCACAATCAGCAGATGCTCGACGCGATCCAGTTACCGGCAATTATTGAGACGCCGCGCTTTGATATTCTCGGTTACAACGCCGCGTGGTGTGCCTTGATGGGTGTGGATTTAGCCGAAATCGCGCCTGAAGATCGCAACTGTATCTGGCTGGCCTTCAATCATCCCACTTGGCGCAAAGCGCTGAATGACTGGGATGAAGTGATGCCGCAGATGGTGGCGATGTTTCGCGGGCAGATGGGCGAGCACCTTGGCGATCCACACTGGGAAAGCTTTCTTGCCCGCTTGCTGAACAGTTCGGATGAGTTTGCTCACACCTGGCAGCGCTATGAATTGGGCCAGGTGGAGAATCGCGTGAAACGCTTTTATCGCGACGAAGTGGGTGAAATGACGCTGCGGCAAAATAACTGGTGGTCGGCGTCACGCAACGGCGATCGCCTGCTGGTGTATGTGCCGGACGATGAAACCAGCGCCGCGGCACTGCAGCAGTTGATCAATCCGTGATGTGCTAGGCCTTGCTCGTCAGCGCCGGAACCGGTGTCTGCGGGCGAGCGCCCTTCTGGCTGGTTAACAGAATGTGACCCAACAAGCTGTCTTTGTTCACCACGCCATATTTCAGGTTGGTGTCGAGATATTTGCGATCAAATCCCGTCAGTTTGGTCAGCGGCGGCAACACTGCCGGCAGACGATCCACCATCAGCATGCGGCTCAGCTTCACCGGACGCCACTCCACCAGGCTTTGATACAGCAACGCGCTGGCCTCGCATTTGCGCAGATAGAAGTTGTACTGATTGTTCTCACGCAGCGCCTGTTGCTGCGCGATATACACCACCAGATAATCCGGTGGCGTGATGCCCTGAACAATGGTTTCGTAATTGGGCAGCGCGAGCAGACGACGGAAAAATTCGTCGGCACCCACTTCGACAATCGGACGGAAAAAGTGCAGCCAGCGCGCAATAAAAGCGTTATTTTTCGGCGCGGCCAGGAACCAGGATTCAATCACCGGATAGGCTCTATCCAGCGTCGAACTGTCACGATAAAAGGCGATTAGGTCATAACGATCGTCAATATTCACCGCCAGCAATTCGTCCATCGTGCGATTGAGAATGATGGTGGCATCCATCCAGATTCCGCCATAGCGATGCAGCAGTTCCAGCCGAATCACGTCACTTTTATGTGAAGGACGCATATCCTGATGCACGAAGTGCAGATCGGGCAGATAGTGCTGGATATTCAGGTTATTGATGACGGTTACTTGATAGGCGGGGTTTTCGCGCACGATTTTATCGACAAAAATCTGCACTTCTTCCGGCAGCGTTTCACTTTCCCAGTACATCCAAATCTGACGCGGAATGGCAGCGGGCGCGGTCTGGCGTGCAACTAAATTGATATCCTGCTCTGCGGCGGGATTGTAATCGGGCAGCGTTCTGCGTTTGGTCAGTTTTTTTTCCGCCAGTAAACCTAATGAGACCAGATGGGTTTTGAATTTATTCTTTTTCATCGTTTCTCCAGCAGCACAGCCGCCAGTTAACTACTTATTGCTGTTAAAAAGGCACACATCAGCCCTGCACCTAATGCTGCAGAAAGCCGATAAAAGCCCGGAAAATTGGCTCAAAATTATCAAACAGCACTCAGCGCGACAATTTAATAAACCGCTAAAACCTCACTTTAAGAGAATACGTAGATCGCTGGGTTTGCGGGATCTGACTTTGTGAAACGTTACGCAAAGCCGAACATCTTAGAGCAACGGTTAAAAATAATACTGGATATATAAACAGTGTTACGTATACTTATTCAACAGCTACAAGGCTGAGTAAGTCTGCAAGAGGTGATAATGATGATGATCTCCACGGAAAGTCTGTCTGCTTTGAATGCATCAATGATGATGAGCAGCCGCGAAATTGCCCATGTCACGGGCATTACGCACGGCGAAGTGAAGCGCCTGGTGAAAAGCCTGGAAACCGCACAGCGTCTTTCCCAGCCTTTGACGGTGAATCTTTATGAGCATCAGGGTGAAGTGCGTCAGGAGTTTCATCTTAACAAGCGCGATTCATTACTTGCCGTTGCCCGGCTTTCGCCTGGCTTCACTGCGGAATTACTCGATCTTTGGCAGCAGCGCGAACAATTTACCCATCTGCCTGATTTCACCAATCCGGCGGAAGCGGCCCGCGCCTGGGCGGAGCAATTTGAGCAGCGCCGGGCGGCTGAGCAGCAACTTGCGTTGTCGGCACCTAAGGCTGAATTTTTTGATCGCTTTGTCGAGATCGAAGATTCGCTCGGCTTTCGTCAGCTGTGCAAGATGTTGAAGGTGAAGGAAACTGAGTTTCGTGAGTTTCTGTTAGAACGCAACATTATGTATCGCGAAAAAGGCACGCTGGCACCGCAGCAACACCATATGCAGGCAGGTTATTTTACCCTGCGCTCCGGACGTGGCGAGAATCAGCATGCTTTCTCACAAGCGCGTTTCACCGCCAAAGGCGTGAAATGGGTGGCCAGTTTATGGGCGGGACATCTGTCGGCGCAGCCGAAAGGTGTGGCTGCATGAAGTGTGCTCAGGTACCGTAGCGGCGCAATTTATTGCGCGATAAATCGCGCCGCTACGGAATGTGCGATTAATGAATGCTTACCGGTATATTTACCTGGTGAATTACAGCGTCATCAGCATCTCATGCCAGGCCATGCCGCCGTGGTCTGAATCGGACGGTTTGACGTAGTGATAGCCCCATTTTTTATAAAGCTCAACGTGCTTGGTTTTGCACATCAGATGAATGGTGCGCTTATCCATGTTCTTCATCAGGTCGATAAACTGGCGCATCAGCAGCGACGCATAACCTTTGCCCTGATAAGCGGGATCAAGCACCACCGACATAATCACGGCGTTGGGTGCCGCAGGATCGTGGCCGATTAACTCTTTGAACGCTTCATCTGACATCACCACATCCCACGCGCATCCGGCGTTGATAAAACCAATCACCTTGCCGTCGGTTTCCAGACATAAAAATCCCTGCGGATACTGCGCAATGCGGGTGGCAATTTTTTCACGCGTGGCGGCTTCATCACCTTCGTAAGCCTCAATTTCAATCGCGTAACACCGATCCACATCGGCCAGCCTGGCTTCTCTAAACACTAACGTCGACACAACTCAACCTCTTCGATTCACCTCTGAACGGCGGTCATTCTAACAGGGCGAATGTTCCATTGCGCATAAATACACCTCTCAAACCGTAGGGTCGCCATTCATGGCGACCGTTAGAATATTTACTCCAGCCTTTTCCCGAAATCTAAATTAAATCTATTAAATTTTTATAATTTCCAGCGCCTTTTTTACGACATTTTTACGGGTTGGTCGGCTAGATTAATTTCATCGACAGCCCTGAAGGATTCGGAGAGGTAGCGCGAGATGAAAAGTATCGAACTCACTAACAGCGGTTCAATTAATAGCGTATCGGCGGTTGCTGACCTGGCAGAACAACAACGCATTAAAATGTTGTCACCCCGCAAATGGTTTAAAGGTGCGTTTTCTATCAGCACAGATAAAACGTTACTGAATACTCACTTCTTATTTTCGGCATTGAGCCATCACGATAGCGATAAGCGACATATTGCCTTAGCGTTGCGCGGCAGCCTGTGTTTTGGCGTTTACCGTAATGATCGTCAGATTGGCTTCGCGCGTATCGTCACCGATTTAGCCGGTACCGCAATTATCCGGGATATCTATATTTCCCCGGAATACCGTTTTATCGGATTGGGCTCATGGTTGCTGAGCTGCTGCCTGACACATCCGGCGATGCTGAAGAGCCAAACCGTCATTGGCTGGGGCAGCGACGCCTCACTGTTCCTGATGAAGAATGGCTTCAAACCGGTTGAAAATATGCCGGAAATGCACGTTGTGCAGGTTCATCCGCATAACGTTAGCGGTCAACACGCACCGATCCATTAACGCCTGTGAGCGTAAATCATGAGCGGCATGCTGCAATTTTTACTGCGCCAACCTCTTTTAAATTCTCTGCCAACTATTCATGAGCAGAATAAGCAACGGGTCAAAACTATGTCAGGCTTGATTTTGGTATCACACAATCAAAATAATCACTCAACGCTTTCTAACATTTATGAAAGCATATTGACGCGTCGCGGTGGCATGTGGGTGAAATGGAGTGGCGAGTTTGAATCTTTTACCACTGAACCTCATCGTGAGCTGAATTTTACTAGCGGCAAAGCATTCGACACGCTGACATTCCGCTTAACCAAAGCAGAATATGAAGAAGGTTATCATCAATATATTCATCAGGGATTGTGGCCGGTATTTCATCAGCGCCCCGACATGGCGCATTTTTCCACCAGCAGCCAAATCGGTTATATGAAACTGAATGAAACCTATACGCGTGCCATCAGTGAATATGCCATGCCCGATGATGATATTTGGCTGCAGGATTATCACCTGATTCCGAGCATTAAAATGCTGCGCGATGCCGGCCTGATAAATCGTATCGGCTTCTTTTTCCATCAGCCTTTCCCGGCGGGACAATCCTTTGAATCGGTGCCGAACTGGCGCTATCTGGCCGATTCATTACTGTGCGCCGATCTGATTGGATTCCAGACCACCCACGACATGAACAATTTCACCGCCTGGGTTGAATCCCGCTTCCGTTGCGAACGTCAAACGCCTTACACGCTGCGTATTCATGGTCGCCAGATTCGCGTAGGCGTATTCCCGGTAGGGATTGATACTGCGGAAACCAGTGCGCTTGCCGAAAGCAACAGCTGCCAGTATATGGAGCAGCAATGTCGCGAAACCTTACCGGAGAATCTGATCCTCAGCGGCGGCCATTTTGACGACAGCACCGGCACGCCCTACCGCATCAGCGCGATAGAAGTTTTACTGCGTCAACACGAGGAGTATCACCACAAGTTTTCCATGGTGCAGCTGGCTTCTGCGGCGTCAGGTTACAGCCATCGCATCAAGGAATTGTCGCGCGATTTAGAAACCCGCTGCGGCGAAATGAACGGCGTGCATGGCGAGCTGAACTGGTATCCGGTGAGTTATTTGAGCAACCATTATTCGCATGAAGAACTGTGCGGATTTTACCGTGCGGCGCGCGTGGCGCTGGTCACACCGCTGATAGCCGGGATGAGTTTGATGGCGAAAACCTATGTGGCGGTGCAGGATCATGCCAATCCCGGCGTGCTGATTCTGTCGCAGTTTGCCGGCGCCGCCGAACAGATGCAGGGCGCGCTGTTGGTGAATCCCTATGATCCCTACGCCATCGCCGATGCCATTCATACCGCGCTTATCATGCCGCTTTCGGTGCGTCGCGAACGACATGCTAGCCTGCTAAAAAATCTGCATCTGCATGATTGCCACAAATGGGCCGAAAGCTTCATTAACGCGCTGCAGCCGCGAGAACAGGATTTCGATTTAACGCTAAAGTCGGGTGCGCTGATTTCCAATGGTTTTAGTGGGCGACTGCGTTATTAATCCAATATGCATGAGGCCGCCTGCGGGCGGCCAACATGCATGAACTTTAACGCGCAAATTTTCGCGAACCGATGACGCAGAGAATGACGCCAAGCGTGACAGCTATCATCAGCGGGCTGACGCTCTCGTGCAGCAACGAAGCCGACAGACCCAGTCCAAAAAATGGCTGGAGCAACTGCAGTTGCCCGACAGCGGCAATTCCACCGATAGCGAGCCCTTTGTACCAGAAGATAAAACCAATCAGCATACTGAAAAGCGAGACATAGCCCAGCGCAAGCCAGGCTGAAGTGCTGATGTGGCTCAGGGATTCAGGCAAGGTCAAATATGACGCGATCAACACAAAAGGCAGTGAAATAATCAGCGCCCAACTAATAACTTGCCAGCCTCCCAGCTCACGCGAAAGTTTTGCCCCTTCGGCATAGCCCAGGGCGCAGACGATTACTGCCGCGAGCATCAGCAGATCGCCTTTGAGTGATACGGCAGCGAGATGAGAAAGCGCAAAGCCCACAACCAGCAAACTGCCGCAGAGGGAAAAGAGCCAGAAAGCGCGTCGCGGTCGTTCACCACCACGAATGACGCCAAAGACGGCGGTTGCTAGCGGAAGCAACCCGAGGAAAACGATCGAATGTGACGAAGTTACGTGCTGCAAAGCCATGGCGGTCAGCAACGGAAAACCGATCACCACGCCCATAGCGACGATGAAAAGTGAGAATAGTTGGCTGGAATTAGGTCGCTTAACCTTAAACAAGCAGATCAACATGAGCGCCAGCACACCCGCTATCGATGCGCGGATGAAAGTCAGGAAAAACGGGTCGATGTCCTGAACGGCAATACGCGTTGCCGGCAGCGATCCGCTGAAAATAATCACGCCCGCCAGGCCGTTGAGCCAGCCTGAAATCGACTCAGGACGCGTCTTTTGTATCACCACGTTAAACCTCTTTCAGTAGCTGAGTGAAGGCGACTATTACCTTCATGAATTGACGCTACGGAGGATAAACGCCATGATCCAGAACAATCAAAATATTGTCATGGATACATTCGGTGAAAGCACGTTATAAGGATGTGGTTGACGAATATGCAGCGGCTATACGCAGCGGAGAATTGTCGGCAGGCACGCGCCTGCCAACCCATCGCGCGCTGGCGGCGGAAAGACGGATCTCACTAGCAACCGCTACACGCGTCTACGCTGAACTTGAAGCAATCGGGCTGGTCAGCGGTGAAACCGGACGCGGGACTTTCGTCCGGGAAATTTCTTTGCCTCTGGGTCTCGGTGTCGATCAGCATGTGGTCGCAACCGATGTGGTGGACCTCAATTTCAATTATCCCGCATTGCCCGATCAGGCCGATCGCCTGCGCGATGCCCTGCGCAATCTCTCCAATGCGGGGGATATTGAATCGCTGCTGCGTTATCAGCCGCATGCCGGGAAAGAGAGCGACCGGCATACCATTGCATCATGGCTTAGCTCAACCGGGATCACGCCTTCGGCTGATGACGTTCTGATTGTCAATGGCGCACAGCACGGCCTTACCATTGCGGTGATGGGATTGCTAAAACCCGGCGATGTTGTGGCGGTAGACGCGTTGATTTATCCCGGCTTTAAGGCATTGGCTGCGCTTTATCATCTTGAACTTGCCGCCATACCGGCTGGACCAGACGGTCCTGATCTCAACGCGTTAAGACAAGTCTGTCAGCGCAGGCGCGTCCGTGCGATTTATACCATGCCTACGTTGCATAACCCGCTTGGCTGGGTTCTAAGTGCTGCGCAACGCAGACAGCTCGCCCTGATTGCTCGAACATTTGATCTTCTGGTGATTGAGGATGCCGCCTATGCTTATCTGGTGCCTCGTCCGCCGCCGCCAATGGCTCTTTATGCACCTGAAAGAACCCTTTATGTGACCGGCTTTGCGAAAAATATTGCCACCGGATTGCGCGTCGGCGCCGTCGTTTGCCCCGCTGGCATGCGTGCAGCACTAGAGCGCGCTATTCGTGCCACCACATGGAATACCCCTTCTCTGATGGTCTCGTTAGTGTGTGGCTGGATTAAGGATGGGACGATAAAACGCCTGGAAACCCTGAAAAGACGGGATGCCCGTGAGCGCCAGTCGATCGCCCGGCAGATTCTTGCGCCCGAGGATTTTATCAGCCATCCCAACTCTTATTTTCTCTGGCTACCGTTGCCGTGCGAAGTCAGGGCTGAACGCGTGGTACAGCGTTTAATGCAGCAGCAGATCTCGGTATCTTCAGCGGAGCCCTTCAGCACCTCAATCAATGTGCCGCATGCCATTCGTCTTGCATTGGGATCGGTTAGCAAGGATAAACTGCGGCTTGCCGTGGCGGCGGTGAAAGAGACTATCGATTATGAAAGAGACCGGTAAAAACAGTGTCTCGCTGCGTTATTGCGCCGCCGGGAAATTACGCTTAATAGGCGCAAACTCTTCCACGTTTTTACCCAGCAGACGCTGCGGACGGAAATCGCTCAGCAGCTCACTTGCCACATCGCCGATCAACTCTTCAGCCACCAGCTTGCCAATCAATGGCGAAAGCGTGATGCCGCTGTGCGTCACCGCCACATACACGCGCTGATGCGCTGTGACATAACCCAGCGCCGGTAAACCATCAGCAGGTCGTGCACGTTGCCCCACCACAATCTGTTCGATCTGCAACTCGCCCGCATCCGCAAACAGCGCGTGATAACGCTCGCGGAACTGTGCGGCGATGTCGCTGGTGATTGAGGGTGGCGCAGCAGAATCGGCCAGGTGATCCAGCTCTAAGGCTTGCAGCAGCAAACGTCCGCCGCCGTCCGGGCGTACGTTGAGTTGTGGAGAGATGAGATTGGCAGTGAGCGACAGCGGCTGCGGCGCGGTGCGCACCAGAAAACTGCAGGCCACGGCGTTCGGTTTGCTGGTATCCAGCAATGCCAGATTGAGTCCGAGTGAATTCAGCAGCTGATTGGCCCAGCGTCCGGTGGCTAACACGATACGATCGCCCTGCCACTGCTCGCCGTTTTCCAGCTGCAGCGTTACCCGCTCGGCACTTTCACTGATGCTATTGATGCGCTGATGCTGATGCAGCAGCGCGCCGCGCGCTTTGGCTTCTGACCATAAGCGCGCCAGATAGATCGCCGGATGCAACACCGATTCTGTCGGGAAATGCCACACGCTGCCGCTGATGGCCTGCGCCCGTAGCTCTGGGATATCACGCAGCACATCTGCGGGCGACGCTTCACGCGCCGCGTAACCCGCCGATTGCAGCGACGTGGCGCGCTGCAGCAAACGTTGCTGCGCATCGCCCTCGGCGGCCCATTCCCATGTGCCGCCGGTTTCCAGCCAGCGCAAACCGTTCGGCTGCGCTTGCTGCAGTTTGAGGTGCTCTTCCATCGAGAGCGCATTAAGCAGGTGATAACTGTGCGGCTGTTTGCCATTGGAGTTCACCCAGGCAAACGTCGTGCTGCTGGTGCCCGCACCAATGTGCTGCTGTTCGAAAACGGTGACTTCAACGCCCTGCAACGCCAAGGCGCGCGCCACCGCTAATCCGATAACGCCGCCGCCAATAATTGCAATTTTCTGTGCTGTCATAATGGGCTCCTGAATTAAGTGCCGATATCATAACAGCCTGGCCGAGCGAAAATTGCTATGGCTAAATAGGGATTATTACGCAGGATATAAGAATTTCATCTTAATCCGGATGCTTAAATTATACCGATGTCAGAATCTTCCCATCGGCAAAATAGGCCAGTAAATTCTCCAGCACATTATTGGTCATTTGCGCACGCGTTTCGTGGGTTGCGCTGGCAATATGCGGCGTTAACAGCACATTATCCAGTTCACGCAGCGCGGGATTAATTTTCGGCTCGTCCGGATAAACGTCCAGCGCCGCCCCTTTAATGATTCCCTGCTGCAAGGCAGCGATCAGATCGGGTTCATTGATTACTGTGCCACGCGCGATGTTGATGACTACGCCCTCTTTGCCGAGCGCCGCTAGCACCTTCGCGTTGACCAGCTGCAAATTCTCTTTGCTGCCCGGCAGTGCCAGCACCAGAAAATCGCTAAAGGCGGCGAGTTGCTCGATGGTGCCGCAGCGCTTATAGCTGACGTCTTTCGCCGAACGCGCGGTATACGCCACTTCCATACCAAAGGCTTCGGCACGGCGCGCAATCGCTAAGCCAATCGCGCCCAACCCAGCGATACCGATTCTTTTTCCGCTGACGCGGCTGGAGAGTTCAACGCCGTTATTTTCCCATGCCCCGGATTTCGCAAACTGATGGTAAGCCACCAAATTACGCGAGAACGCCAGCGTTAACGTCATTGCCAAATCGGCGACATCGTCAGTCAGAATGTCACGAGTAATGCTGACCTGAATATCCTTTGCGGCAGTGTATTTGAGGTCAATACGATCGGTGCCGACGCCGAATACCGCAATGGCTTTACACTCCGGCAGTTGCTCCAGCAGTGCCGTTTCCACCCCGACATCGCCGCGCGTAACGATGGCGTTAATCGCTTTGCCATGCTGCTGGATAAATAGCGTTGCGTCTTGCTGCTCATATAAGCGATGGCAGTGGAAATGTTGCGTGAGCTTTTCATCTAACTGCAGCATCAGCGGCTGAATAATCAGCACGGCAGGTTTGGTATTCGTCATTTTATTTTCCATTAGCGGTATTTATTTACCACCAGCCTAACGGAGTTATTTATGTTACGGCGTTGCTGTTACTTTTTTCGCTAATAAGATCACGCGGAAATAAATGGCATGCCCTGAAGCAGCGTAGTGATTTAATCGTTGCTAAATGAGAAAACGAAACTTATCTAATGCGCTTACTGTCATCGGCAAACCCTGGCGTAATAGCGAATCCAGATAAACCGTAACGCCCATTGCTGGGTGTCTAAAACTGGCGCGTTGCGCATTCACTGCCTTCAAAACCAGTGCCTGATTTAAGTCGAAGAGATCCATGATGAATTCGTCAGGATGAAGAGCTTCAATTTCGAATTCAGCCATCAGGTTTCTCGGAAAATCCTTCAGGTTCATTGTGACAATGACTTCAGCTTTACACCGTATAGCGGCAGCGACAACATGGCGGTCATTGGAATCGGGCAGTGTAATGCCAGTAATAAGCGGTTCAAATCCAGATACCATTGCGTCTGGAAGCGCTTTATTCATCAAGGTTTGCGTGCGCGCCAACTGATCGCCAGTGATCTCTGGTCTGTTCATGCGTAAATTACGCTGCCATTCATCCTGAATGGTGGCCGTCCATTTTGGCTGGTAGAGCCCCGTCAGACCGAGGCGAAGCAGTACATCGCGCAGTGTGGATGGATACAACACACATGCATCCAGTACAACGGCATAGGGTGAATGGTTCATCAGTAGAAATTGAGATCCTGTCCCTGGTCCGCCAATTCCTGCATTGCATCATTGCTCTCTTGCGCACGTTTATCTTTGAACTGCATAAGATCAGCAAAAAGCACGCGACGATGGCGACCTGTTTTATGGTAGGGAAGCTGACCTTGCTCTAACAGTTTCACCAGATGCGGGCGTGAAACGTTTAAAATATTTGCCGCTTCCTGCGTAGTCAATTCAGCGTGTACAGGCACAACCTGAACCGCATTTCCCACCGCCAACTCGCCTAAAACAGCCATTAGTAATGTCAGGGCAGACGTTGGCAGCTCAATCTGATGCGTTTCGTTGTGCGCATCCTGAATCGATATTTTTTGCGTTTCCTGCTTGGTGGATAGATAAGTTGCGAGCTCCCTCTGCCCACGCAAAGCGGCCTCAATCTCCTTCGGAGCCGGAAGGCTCAAGCTATCCAGAATTGAGTTTTTCATGCGTTTTCCAATTGATAGTTTGTGGTTTCAAATTGCAGTCACCGAATGATAATCGCAATAAATGAAACAATCAATATTCGCAATAAACGAAACATCAACCTCTCTCGGGCGGGCACTCAATCATCACAGCTCTACGCGAATCTCATCCATTATAGGAAGTGGAATGGTTTAACCACGCGGCACCCGCTGGCGAACTCACCTTACGCAGTCTACGGTTAATCAAAAAGCATAAAAATTTCACCAACCATGGATAGCCATTATGACCACCCATGTCGACACCACAGCACATCAGACAAGCGAACTCCTTCAGCTGCAGCAAATTTTACAGGCGCATCTCGAACATTTACTGCCTGCGGGACAGCAAAGCGATCGCGTGCGTGCCGCGATGCGTGCCGGTACGCTGGCGCAGGGCAAGCGCATCCGTCCTTTATTACTGATGCTGGCGGCGCGCGATATGGGTTGCGAGCTGACGCAGAATGGCATTCTCGATCTCGCCTGTGCCGTGGAGATGGTGCACGCGGCATCGCTGATTCTGGATGACATCCCCTCGATGGATAACGCGCAGATGCGTCGTGGTCGCCCTACCGTGCATCGCGAGTTTGGTGAAAACGTGGCGATTCTCGCCGCCGTCGCGCTGCTGAGCCGCGCGTTTGAAGTGATTGCCATTGCACCCGGTTTGCCTGCCATGCACAAATCTGAAGCGATTGCCGAACTCTCCGCCGCCGTGGGCCTGCAAGGTTTAGTGCAAGGGCAGTTTCAGGATCTGCATGACGGCACCCAGAGCCGCAGCCCGGAAGCGATCGCCCTGACCAACGAACTGAAAACCAGCGTGCTGTTTCGCGCCACGCTGCAAATGGCGGCGATTGCCGCTGACGCTTCACCGCAGGTGCGGCAACGTCTTAGCTTCTTCGCTCAGGATCTCGGCCAGGCGTTTCAGCTGCTCGACGACCTCGCCGACGGCTGCAAACACACCGGCAAAGATGTGCATCAGGATCAGGGTAAATCCACGCTGGTACAGATGCTCGGGGCTGACGGCGCAGAACGTCGCCTGCGCGATCACCTGCGCAGCGCTGATGCCCACCTTGCCTGCGCCTGCCATCGCGGCATCGCCACTCGCCAATATATGCACGCGCTGTTTAATCAACAGCTAGCGATGTTCAACTGAGCGCGGCTCAGCCGGTGGGCCACTTTGCGGTGATCGCGCCGCCGCTTTACAGCCACTTTCACGCGTTGCAGGCGTTAGCACAAACGCTGCTGGCGCGTGGCCATCGCATCACCTTCATCCAGCAAGCCGACGCCCGCACCTTGCTCAGCGACGAACGCATCGATTTTGTTGCCGTGGGCCAGCAGACACATCCGGCCGGTTCGCTGGCGCCCGTGTTGCATCGATTGGCCTCGCCGGGCGGCCTGTCGCTGTTTCGCGTGATCAACGATCTCGCATCCTGCACCGATATGCTGTGCCGCGAACTGCCTACGGTACTGAAAGCCTTAAACATTGATGGCGTGATCGCCGACGAAATGGAAGCGGCCGGCGGATTGGTCGCTGAAGCGCTGCATCTGCCGTTTGTTTCGGTGGCCTGCGCCTTGCTGGTCAATCGTGAAGCCGGCATTCCGCTGGCAGTGATGCCCTTCCGTTTTGCTCAGGATGAGAAAGCGCTGAAACGTTTTCAGGCCAGCAGCGATATTTATGACCGCATCATGCGTCGTCACGGCGACGTGATCCTCAAACACGCGCGGGCGTTTAATTTAGCGGAGCGCCGCGGATTGCATCAGTGCCTGTCGCCGCTGGCACAAATCAGCCAGATGGTGCCCGCCTTTGATTTTCCGCGTCAGCAACTGCCCGCCTGCTATCACGCCGTCGGGCCACTGCGCGCGCCGGTTGCGCCTGCACCGCTCAACGCGCCCTGGCCGGCGCTGCGCCAGCCGGTGGTTTATGCCTCGCTGGGTACGCTGCAAGGCCATCGCTTCCGCCTGTTCCTGCATCTGGCGCAGGCGTGCCGCCAGCAGCGGCTGTCACTGGTGATCGCCCATTGCGGGGGATTGAATGCCGATCAGGCGCATCAACTTGAGCTCGCTGGCGCGGCGTGGGTGACGGATTTCGTCGATCAACGCGCCGCGCTGCAGCACGCGCAGCTGTTTATCACCCATGCCGGATTAAATAGCGCGCTGGAAGCGCTGGAATGCGGTACACCGATGCTGGCGCTGCCGATTGCCTTTGATCAGCCCGGCGTGGCGGCGCGCATTGAGTGGCATGGCGTTGGACGTCGCGCTTCGCGCTTTACCCGCGTTCATCAACTGGAGCAGCATTTGCAACAGTTGCTGACCGACGATCGCTATGCGGTACGAATGTCAGCGATACAGGCGCAATTGCAGCGTGCCGGCGGTTGCCAACGAGCCGCCGACATCGTCGAGCAGGCGCTGTGCCAGCAGCAAGTTGTGCTGGCGGAGGCCACCTGATGCGCGTGCACTACGATGTGATTCTGGTCGGTGCCGGACTGGCGAACGGTTTGATCGCGCTGCGCCTGCGTCAACTGCAGCCGCATCTCAAATGCCTGTTGCTGGAGAGCGATGCGCATCCGGCAGGCAATCATACCTGGTCGTTTCATCAGAGCGATCTCAGCGCCGAACAGCTGCGCTGGCTGCAACCGCTGATTACGGCGCGCTGGCCTGGCTATCAGGTGCGTTTTCCCGCGCTGCGCCGCAATCTGGACGGGGATTATTGTTCGATCGCGTCAGACGATTTTGCCCGGCATCTTTACGCGGCAATGGGTGACGATCTGTGGACTAACGCGGCCGTTGAACAGGTAAAACCCACGCAGGTGACGCTGGCGGATGGACGTGAACTTGATGCGCAGGTGGTGATGGATGGTCGCGGCCTGCAGCCAACGCCACATTTGCAACTGGGTTATCAGGTGTTTCTTGGACAAGAGTGGCAGCTGGCGCAGCCGCACGGCCTGCAGCAGCCGATCCTGATGGATGCCACCGTCGATCAGCAAGCAGGCTATCGGTTTGTCTACACGCTGCCGCTCAGCGCCGATCGGTTACTGATTGAAGATACCCATTACGTTAATCAACCTACGCTGGCGGAGAACACCGCTCGTCTGCACATCGCCGACTATGCCAAACAGCAAGGCTGGCGGCTTGGCACGCTGCTGCGTGAAGAGCACGGCATATTACCGATTACCCTGAGCGGCGATATTGATCGATTCTGGCAACAGCAGCGCGGCCAGCCGTGCAGCGGCCTGCGCGCCGGACTGTTTCATGCGACAACCGGTTACTCTTTGCCATCCGCCGTGGCGCTGGCGGAGTTGGTCGCTAGGCTGTTGCCCACCGAGGCTAGCACGCTCAGTCAACATATCGAACGCTTTGCCCGTCAGCAGTGGCGCGAGCAGCGATTTTTCCGCCTGCTGAACCGCATGCTGTTTTTGGCCGGTAAGCCACAGCAGCGCTGGCGCGTGATGCAACGTTTTTACCGGCTCGATGCCGGGTTAATTAGCCGCTTTTACGCCGGGCAACTGCGCCTGCGCGATAAAACGCGGATTCTGTGCGGCAAGCCGCCGGTGCCCATCGGTGAAGCGCTGCGCGCGCTGTTGAATTCTGTCGAACCAGGGAAGAAAAAATGAAACGCACTTATGTGATTGGCGCAGGCTTTGGCGGCCTGGCGCTGGCGATTCGCCTGCAAGCGGCGGGCATACCAACCACCTTACTTGAGCAGCGCGACAAACCGGGCGGACGCGCCTATGTATTTGAAGATAGCGGTTTTACCTTCGATGCCGGGCCCACGGTGATCACCGATCCCAGCGCCATCGAAGAGTTGTTCACGCTGGCGGGAAAATCGCTGAGCGATTACGTCGAGCTGATGCCGGTCACGCCCTTCTATCGCCTGTGTTGGGAAGATGGTAAACAGCTCGACTACGACAACAATCAGCCGCTGCTGGAGCAGCAGATCGCCACCTTCAATCCGCAGGATGTTGCAGGCTATCGTCAGTTCCTCACCTATTCGCGCGAGGTGTTCAAAGAGGGATATCTGAAACTCGGTACCGTGCCGTTTCTGCAGGTGCGTGACATGCTGCGCGTGGCGCCGCAGCTGGGACGTTTGCAGGCGTGGCGCAGCGTCTACAGCATGGTGGCGAAATTTATTCAGGACGATCACCTGCGTCAGGCGTTCTCCTTCCACTCATTGCTGGTGGGCGGTAATCCTTTTGCAACGTCATCGATCTATACCTTAATTCATGCGCTGGAACGTGAATGGGGCGTGTGGTTTCCGCGCGGCGGCACCGGCGCGCTGGTAAATGGCATGGCGCGGCTGTTTGAGGATTTGGGCGGCGAACTGTTATTGAATGCCGAAGTGAGCCAGTTGGAAACCAGTGGCAATCAGATTAGCGGCATCCAGTTGACGGATGGACGACGCTTCGATGCCGCCGCCGTAGCTTCCAATGCCGACGTGGTGCATACCTACGACAAACTGCTGCGCCATCATCCGCTGGCGGTTAAGCGTGCGACATCGCTGAAGCGTAAGCGCATGAGCAACTCGCTGTTTGTACTCTACTTTGGCCTTAATCAGCCGCATGAACAGCTCGCGCATCACACCGTCTGTTTTGGTCCGCGCTACCGTGAATTGATTGATGAAATTTTTAACAGCAGCCAGCTGGCAGAGGATTTTTCACTCTACCTGCACGCGCCCTGCAGCAGCGATCCGTCGCTGGCACCGCCCGGCTGCGGCAGCTTTTATGTGTTAGCGCCGGTGCCGCATCTCGGCACCGCTGACATCGACTGGCAACAGGAAGGACCGCGCTTGCGCGATCGAATTTTTGCTTATCTGGAGCAGCACTACATGCCGGGATTACGTCAGCAATTAGTGACACACAGAATGTTTACGCCGTTTGATTTTCGCGACACGCTGCATGCCCATCACGGCTCGGCGTTTTCGCTGGAGCCGATTTTGACGCAAAGCGCCTGGTTCCGACCGCATAACCGCGATGCCGATATCAGCAATCTTTATCTGGTGGGTGCGGGTACGCATCCAGGCGCAGGCGTGCCCGGCGTGATCGGTTCGGCCAAGGCCACCGCTCGCCTGATGCTGGAGGATCGCGCCGAATGAATCGACAGCCTTTACTTGAGCAAGTGACGCAAACCATGGCGGTGGGCTCGAAGAGTTTCGCCACCGCCGCCAAGCTGTTTGATGCACCGACACGCCGCAGCACGCTGATGCTGTATGCGTGGTGTCGTCACTGCGACGATGTGATTGATGGGCAGACGCTGGGCGAAGGCGGCACGCAGCATGCCATCGAAGATGCGCAAGCACGCATGCAGCATCTGCAGATTGAAACCCGCCGCGCTTACAGCGGCGCGCACATGGATGAGCCGGCATTTAAAGCGTTTCAGGAAGTGGCGATCATTCACCAACTGCCGCAGCAATTGGCGTTTGATCATCTGGAAGGCTTCGCCATGGATGCGCGCGACGAACACTATGCCAACTTCGACGACACGCTGCGTTACTGCTATCACGTCGCGGGCGTGGTCGGTTTGATGATGGCGCGCGTAATGGGCGTGCGCGACGAAGCGGTGCTCGATCACGCCTGCGATTTAGGCCTGGCGTTCCAGCTCACTAACATTGCGCGCGATATCGTCGAAGATGCTGAAAATGGTCGCTGCTATCTGCCGCAATCCTGGCTCGATCAAGCGGGATTACGCGCCGATACGCTGACGGCACCGCAACATCGTGCCGCGCTCGCCACGCTGGCCGCGCGTTTAGTGGCGGAAGCGGAGCCCTATTATCACTCGGCGCGATCCGGCTTGCCGGGTTTGCCGCTGCGCTCGGCGTGGGCCATCGCTACGGCACGCGGTGTTTATCGCGAAATCGGGGTGAAAGTTCAGCACGCCGGTGTTCACGCCTGGGATTCACGGCAGCGCACCAGTAAAGGTGAAAAACTGGCGCTGCTGGTGAAAGGAGCCGGTTTGGCGATCACTTCGCGTGTGGCTCGTCCTGAGCCGCGTCCGGCTGGTCTGTGGCAGCGTCCTCGTTGATTTTTCGCCCGTGGCGCTGGCGCAGCGTGGCTTGCAGCTTATTCAGCGATGGCGCGTAGAGGAAACCAAACGACACGCAGCCTTCGCGCCCGCGTACCGCATGATGCATGCGGTGCGCCATGTATAAGCGCTTGAGATAGCCTTTGCGCGGGATATAGCGGAACGGCCAGCGTTGATGCACCAGACCATCGTGCACCATGAAGTAGAGCGCGCCGTAAGTCGTCATCCCGGCACCAATCCACTGCAGCGGCCAGATGCCTTGTACGCCGACATAAATCAGCACAATCGCCAGCACCGCAAACACCACCGCATACAGATCGTTGAGTTCAAACTTGCCGCTGTGCGGTTCGTGGTGCGACAGATGCCAGCCCCATCCCCAACCGTGCATGATGTATTTATGCGACAGCGCCGCGACGATTTCCATCACCACCACGGTTGCCAGCAAGATAAGCACGTTCCATAACCAGAGCATTGTTCGTCCATTTGTGGAAAAGGGAAACACTAAAGGTGGACGCGGATGCGCGATGGCGCAAGTCTACTCATGTAGCCGCCGTTTGGCATTTTCATATGAATCCTCATGCTCTCGCTTACCGACTGAAACAACAAATACTATTAGGCGATCATCTTGCACCTGATATACGAGTCGGTAACCACTCGCGCGCAGCTTAATCTTGTAGCAGTTTGGTAATCTTCGCAGTCTATTAGCCTCGATTCGTGGGGCCTGAATAATCTCTGCGAGCTTCTTTTTCAATTGCTCACGAACTTGTTCACCCAGTTTTCGCCACTCTTTCAAGGCACGCTGGTCGAACTCCAACAGATACTTCATTAGAGATCATCCAATGTCACTCTTACAGGCTGCGGATTTCGTAAGCGCTCACGCACTATCTCCACTAATTCGGCGTCTTCATCACTCAATAAGGTTTTCTTAAAAGGCAGTCTTTCATTATCAGCAATGTATTCCAGGGTCTGCCGCAATGCCTCTGAGGGAGTAATGCCCATTTTTTCAAGCGCGGCGAAAGCACGCGCTTTTAATTCATCATCGATTCTGAGATTAATATTGGCCATAAACTCACTCGCTGTAATCACGTTTGTACGCACAATTTTCATCTTTAATTCATCCTTATGCAAGCCGCAATTCCTGTTGATGATCATGGACGTGATTTTCAAAAAGTCCCACTCTGCTTCTTTCACCTGGTCAGTAAAATGAAGAGGAAAAGCGCTTAAATGTTAAAAATCGTCTCTAAATCCATTGATGAACAACCTGTTCAGGATGATGTTTTACAACGTCCACAAGATAAAAACCTGCCCGATTTTAAGGATGTGATTAAAACTGGAAGATTGTCCGCAGAAGATCTCAGCGGTTTGCAGGAACTTAACCGAATTTCAGATCTGTGTGGGCTTTTGTCAGATGAGTACAGGACGTTCTAACCGACTTTACATATCCCAACTCACTCGTTAGTATTGCCCTCCTTTCAGCGGTCCATCGCCGCTGCGTAAGCGTTAACGTCAACCAACGCACCATAAGCAGACTCGGTCTGCCTCATTGTTATGGTGCGAAAATATGACCCATTCCGTTTTATCTGCGAATCCTGTCCTGCGTCGTTCTGGTTTTTTCCTGTTCTTACTGCTGCTCACGGCGGCCAACTTGCGCACGCCAATTACTGCGGTCGGCCCGGTGCTGGAAAACATCCGTCTGACGTTTGGCTTGAGCGCCAGTGCGGCGGGCGTGATCAACTTCTTGCCGCTGTTGATGTTCGCTACCTTAGCGCCACCCGCAGCGTGGTTCGGCAACCGTTTTGGTCTCGAGCGCAGTTTATGGGGCGCATTGCTGCTCATCACGCTGGGATCGATTCTGCGTATCAGCGGCAGTGAATCTGCGTTGTGGGCGGGAACGATCATCCTGAGTTCGGGGATTGCGGCGGCCAACGTGCTGCTGCCGCCGCTGATCAAGCGTGACTTCACTGAACACACCGCGCGATATGTTGGCTTGTACGCGATGACCATGGCGATCACCGCCAGCATTGCGTCGGGCGTGGTGGTGCCGCTGGCAGAGCTGAGTCGCGCGGGCTGGCGACTCTCATTAGCAGTGTGGCTGGTTCCGGCGATCGTCGCGCTGTTAGCCTGGCTGCCGTATCTGAAAAAGCCTGCGCCTCAGACAAAAAACAGCGCCAACAGCACGTCAATGCGCTCACCGTGGCGTGCGGCCTTGGGCTGGCAGGTTTCGTTGTTTATGGCCTGCCAATCGCTGGTGTTTTACACCCTGATTGGTTGGTTCACGCCTTTTGCACAAGACAGTGGCATTAGCCAGTTGGAAGCGGGTGGCATGTTGTTCGTCTATCAGATTGTGGCCATCGTTTCGAATCTGGCCTGCATGAGTGCACTGAAAAAAATGCGCGATCAGCGGGCGATTGGTTTTCTCGCCTCGCTGTCGATTTTTATCGCCGTCGCCGGACTGTTAATGGCACCGAATTACGCGCTGCTGTGGCTGATTCTGGCGGGATTAGGCGCCGGTGCATCAATGGTGATTTGTCTGTCATTGTTTAATCTGCGCACTCATGATCATTTGCAGGCGTCGAAATTGTCGGGCATGGCGCAGTGCGTCGGTTACGGTTTAGCGGCGCTGGGCCCGCTCTGTTTTGGCCTGCTGCATGACGTCGGCGGCAACTGGCAGTGGCCACTGATGCTGCTGTTGGTGATTGCGGGACTACAGATGATTGTGGCAACACTGGCTGGGCGGGCGCGGGTTATTTAACCTGGAAGTCATCCAGCGTGGTGCGGGTCAAGGGATCTTGCTGGGTGGCGCTTAACAGCGAATCGAGCAGACCCGGAAAACGGGCATCGAGATCGTCGCGGCGTAGTGACAGCAGATTTTCACGGCCAGACGGTTTCTGCCAGATAATGCCGCCCTCGCGCAGCACGCGCCAGTGATGGGTTAAGGTGGATTTGGATACACCTTTCAGCAGCGAACCGCAAGTGTGTTCACCGCCGTCCGCCAGAATGCTGATCACCGTCATACGCATCGGATTGCCCAACGCCGTCAGCACATTCTCCAGCCTGATTTCATCGCGCTGTGGGTGGTTTTCCAGCATGCCGTGCCTCTTAATAATGAGTGAACCACGAATTATCAGGCAGGCAAGGCTGGATGTACAGAACACGGCGAGCGGTTGCCCGCCGTGGGTTTAACATTACTGGCTAATGGTTTGCTTGAGCGCCGCGATCGAAGAGGTCACGCCCGCTTCCACCGACATGGTGAGATCTTCCATCTCCAGCGATACCCAATCGTTGTAGCCCATCATGCGTACTACCGAGAAGAACTCTTTCCACCACTGCAGATCCTGGCCGCAACCAACTGCAACATAGTTCCAGGCGCGATTGGCGACATCTTCCACCGGTTTGGTTTCCAGCAGACCGTTGATGTCCACTAGCCCGCGCTCCAGACGCACATCTTTGCCGTGACAGTGATGAATCGCCGGGCCGAGCGCGCGCGCTGCGGCAATCGGGTCCGCGCCCATCCACAGCAGATGGCTGGGATCGAGATTCAGGCCCACCATATCGCCAACCGCGTCGCGCAGGCGGAACAAGGTTTCCGGATTCCACACCAGCATCGAACTGAAGTTCTCCAGCGCGAATTTCTCCACGCCGCTCTCTTTGGCGCGCTGCACCAGCCCTTGCCAGTAAGGAATCGCCACTTCATTCCACTGATAATCGAGGCAGTTTTTCAGCGTCGGCGGCCAGCTCACGGTGTAAGTGATCCAGTTTGGAATGGTGTCGTGCGGGCTGGCGGGCGGCAGACCGCTCATCATGACGATTTTCTTCACGCCCAGTTCACCGGCTAGCGCCAGCGCGTTTTCCGTATCGCGCTTGTGCTTGTTGCCCAGCTCGCCTGGATCGAGCGGATTACCCGACACATTCAACGCCGCAATCGACATGCCGCGACTCTCCAGCGCCTGCAGCAATTGTTGACGCTGCGTGGCGCTGCCGAGCAACTCTTCGGTGCGCAGATGCGGTGCCGGTGACCAACCTCCGGTCGTCATCTCCACGCCGTAAACGCCCAGCTCCAGCAATTTATCCAGCATCTGTTCAAACGACAGATGACCCAGACTATCGGTACAAAACGAAAGTTTCATGACAATCCTTATTCGTAGTTAACCCAGCTCGCGCCGTTGTCCGCAGAACGCACGCAGTTTTCGATCCAGCGCACACCTTCAATCCCGGCGTTAATATCGGGATAGATCAGGTTATCGAGCGTTGTTTGGTCGCCCTGTTGGGTGGCGTGAATAGCGATGGCAAATTTCAGATAGATGTTGGCCCAGGATTCCGCCAGACCTTCGGTGTGCAGCGCGCCCAGACGTTCATCGGCCAAGGCGCTTTCATGCAGGTACGGCATGCCGTGATGCATAATCTGATTCGGCTGGCCCTGCACTTCATATTTCAGCTCGCCTGGGTTGTAGTCGCTCCACTCCAGACTGGCGCGCGAACCAATTACGCGGATACTTTGGCTGTCCATCGAACCGGCATTGATCGATGAGGCCCACATGCGCCCTACCGCGCCGTTGTCGTAATGCATCAGCACCATGGCGTTATCTTCCAGCGGCGCGCGCGACGGAATGAAGCTCTGGCGATCGCACAGCAGCGATTTCACTTTCAGTTCTGGCAGCACCAGCTGGGAGATGTAGAAGGTGTGGGTAGAGATGTCGCCGAGCACAAACGACGGACCGGCAATCTTCGGATCGACGCGCCATTTTTGCGCTTCGCTGAATTTGTCGGCGCTGTCATTGGCGCTAAAGCCGTGGGTGTATTGCAGCTCCACCATGCGCACATCACCAATTTCGCCATTGGCGATCATCGCGCGCATCTGCATCAGCAGCGGATGGCCGGAGAAACCGTAGGTCACGCCAACGATCAGCCCTTTTGCCGCCGCCAGTGCTTTGATTTCCAGCGCTTCGGCGGTGGTGAAGAACAGCGGCTTTTCACAAATCACGTGAATACCGGCATTCAATGCCGCTTTGGTGATCTCAAAATGGGTGCCGTTTGGCGTGGCGATGGACACCACTTCAACGCCATCCGCACGCTTCGCCTCTTCGGCCAGCAGCTGCTGATAAGTGGCGTAGCAGCGATCCGCATCGAGCCCTAAGTTGACGCCGAAATCGCGGCCACGTTCAGCGTCGATATCAAAGGCGCTGGCAACCATCTGGTACGCCGTGTTATCCCGCAACGCACCGCAACGGTGTTTATAACCAACCTGGCTGAGACGGCCGCCACCGATCATGGCCCAGCGCAGTGGGCGTGGAATACTCTTTTCACCGATGAGCATAACAACTCCTGTTTATTTTGCACTCGGGTGCAAAATGGTTTGAGGTAAGAGGTAGAGACTAATTTTTAGCTGTTTATCATTTTGCTACCGGGTGCAAAATAAGCTGCACGCGTTAGGTAAAAATGAGATTTGTTTGGTAGTGGTGAGCAAAATGTCAGCTAAGACGACTTTTTAGTCAATCTGGCAAAGTGCAAATCAGCGAAATCGATCACAAAAAGTTAATGAAATGCACCCGATTGCAAAAAACGTTGCAATCGGGTGCAAAGATCAAACATAATCGCAACATCATAAAAACAGGGTTATTTGTCGCGCTTTACGCCAATTGCATACGCTTAGGTGTTTATTTTCCGTTGGGTTTCACGTTCAATGCTGGGGGTCTCCGCTTTTTCCCCTATGCAGGTGCTATGAGTAAACCAACCGCAAAATCTCACAAAGCCACCGCCAGCGATGTGGCAAGACTGGCTGGCGTCTCAAAGTGGACGGTGTCGCGCGCCTTTACGCCCGGCGCGTCTATTTCCGAGAAAGCGCGCGAACGCGTAATAGCGATTGCTACCGAGTTGGGTTACCGCCCTAACCTGCTGGCACGCAGCCTGTCGCAGAAGAAGACACAGATTATTGGCGTGGTAATCGACGAGCTAAAAAATCCGCACTCGATGCTGATGCTCGACACCGTCACCCGCCAGCTACAGCAGCGCGGCTACATGGCGCTGCTGCTGAATATTGGTAGCGGTGAAAACTACCGCGCGGTGCTGTCGCTGGCCGATCAGCTGCAGGTCGATGGCATGCTGTTTCTCGGCACGGTGCTAAGCGATGAGCTGGTCGCCGTGGCGCGTGAAATGCACCACATTCCGCTGGTGCAAGTGTGCCGTAACAACGACGAGCCAGATATTGAAGTGGTCAATATCGATGGCTTGCAGGCGGGCAAACAGCTGGGCGAGCTGCTGCTGGCGCAAGGTTATACGCGCATCGGGTACATGATGGGCCCGGCCACCAGCAGCCATCACACGCTGCGTTTAGAAGGTCTGCAACTTGCGCTGAACCAAGCCGGCCTGGCGCTGGAAGTGCTGCTAACCGCCGGTGAATACGCCCGCGAACGCAGCTACGCGGCGTTGACCGATTATCTCAACGCGCACGCGCCCGATCAGCGGGTTGAAGCGCTGTTTTGCGAAAACGATGTGCTGGCGCTCGGCGCGCTAGCGGCCTTGCGCGAAGGTGCAGGCAACAAATTTATGGCGGTGGTGGGCTTCGATGATATCGATGAAGCCAGCTTGCCCAGCTGGCAGCTCACCACTTTCAGTCAGCGTATTGATTTGATCATCACTGAAGCCCTGAACCGGTTGATTGATGAACGTGCCACTCCGGGTGGCGTTTGGTCTCAGGGAGAATTGCGTATTCGACGCTCTCACCTGAAGCCCTGAGGTAACAAGGAGGAGAGATGAAGTTGTCGTTGCATGGCGTGTCTGTTTGGTACAGCAATGCCGTCACTCAGTTACGCATCGCCCATGAGACTGGCTTTAGCGGGCTGGAAATCCTGCCAGAACATCTGTATCGCTATCTGGAAAATGGTGGCAGCTATGCTGCCTACCGCGATCTGATGGCGAAATACAGCGTCGATATTACCTGCATCAATGCGCTGAAACGCATTGGTCGCCATGAGCCGGAAGCGCGGGCTGAGCTGCTGCGCGAAGCGAAAAAAATCTGCCAGGCCGCGGTGGAACTGCGTTGTCCGGTGGTGCAAATCATGGCGCTGACCGAACTCGATCACCTTTCCGCCGCCGAGCGCGATGCCATCCTGCTGGAGAATATCTCCGCCATCGCCGATATCGGCGCGCCGCACGGCATCAAATTCCAGATAGAAGTCGTCGCCTTCACCGCGTTCAATTCGCTGCAACACGCGCTGGATCTGATTAAACAGAGCGGCAAAGACAATCTCGGCGTGGTGGTGGATTTCTGGCACCTGCATGCTGGCGGTGGCACCACGCCTGATGAAGTGGCGCGCATGGATAAAGAGCTGATTTACGGCGTCCATTTCTGCGATGGCCGTGCGGCCAAACCGGGCGAAGCCTGGGATGAGTGGGTACAGCGCGACTATGCACCAGGCGAAGGCGACGTGGATATTGCCGCCTGGGTGGCGGCGGTTAAAGCCACCGGCTACGACGGCGTTTGGTCACCGGAACTCTTAAGCCCGCAAAACTGGGAAGACGATTTGTGGGATATTTCCCGTCACTGCTATGAAGATATGAATAAATATATTCATTAACATAAAGGGAGCCCGATAAACGGGTTTCCCGCGAATACGGTCACCATAAATGGCGACCGTATATTTACCCTACCTCTGAAAAAAATAATAACGAACGCAGATTCGTCGCTAGCGCCTGCGCGCTATTCAGCGCGCGGTCATTGCGTCTGAAATATCTGAACGTCGTGCTCTGTCAATATTCATCTGTTGAAGTTTAAGGGATAAAAAGTATGAACCGAAGAGAAGCGCTCTTTTCGCTCAGTGGAATTGTGGCATCCCTCGCCGTCGCGCCGCAGCTGCGGGCGAAAGAGCTGCATAGTGTCCCGCTGGAAACGAAACTCAGCACCGATCACCTGCCGCAACCGGCATGGCAAGGCGGTTATCAGGTGCTCACTAACCCGCTGGATCGCCAGAACCTTGCCGCCATTTTTGATCGCCTGATCCCCGCCGATGACCTTGGCCCATCCGCCAGTGAAGCGGGCGCGATTGAGTTCCTCGATAACCAGTTAGCCGGTGATTATGGCTCCGGCGCGGCGCTCTATTTGCAGGCGCCGCTGCATCCGGAAAATGAAGCGGCGTTGATGGGCAGCCCGCAATTTCTCACCCCGCCAAAAGCACGCTATTTAACCGGCTTAGCCGCGCTGGAAAAGTGGGCGCAGCAACAGCATCAGGCTTCATTGCATACCTTATCAGCTGAACAGATCGATACATTCCTGACGGCAATGGAAGACGGCAAGATCGATTTAGGAAAAGACGTAAATAGCCAGGCGCTGTTTGAATTAATGCTGCAAAACGCGCGCGAAAGCTATTTAGCGGATCCGATTTATGGCGGAAATAAAAATATGGCGGGCTGGAAAATGATCGGTTTTCCTGGCGCACGCTATGACTATCGCCCTTATATCGAACGCCGCAACGAAAATCTGGCGCTTATTCCCGTCAGCCTAATTCCTAACGATTAAATAGCCGGAGCTGAGTCAATGTCATTAGTAAGAAATAAAGCTGACGTGGTGATCGTCGGCTTAGGTTGGGCCGGTTCGGTGATGGCGGAAGAGCTTACCCGCGCGGGACTCAACGTGGTCGCCATTGAGCGCGGAGCCTGGCGCGATACCTCGACCGATTTCCCGGTCGCCATTGATGCCGATGAACTGCGTTTCCACACGCGTCGCAAAATCCTGCAACCCATGAGCGTGGAAACCACCACCTTCCGCAACCGCAGCGATCAGCTGGCGGCGCCGGTGCGTAACTGGTCGGCGTTTCAATTTGGCTGGAACGTCGGCGGTGCAGGCACGCACTGGGCCGGCATGTCATGGCGCTTTACGCCGTGGGATTTTGAAGTGGCGAAGCAAACCCGTGAACGCTACGGCGCGAAGAAGATGCAGGGTTTGCAGCTGCAGGATTGGGGCGTGACCTACGACGAAATGGCACCGTTCTACGATCGCTTCGAGCGTATTGCGGGCACTTCCGGTATCGCGGGCAATCTCAATGGCCAGCCGCAAAAAGGCGGCAATATCTTTGAAGGCCCGCGATCGCGTGACTATCCCACCCCGCCGCTGAAAGATACGCACTGGATGAGCAAGTACCGCAAAACCACCGAAAGCATGGGATATCACCCGTTCACGGTGCCTGCCGGTAACCTGTCGCAAGCTTATGTCAATCCGCTCGGCGTCAGCATGGGTCCGTGCACCTATTGCGGCTTCTGCGACTTCCACGGCTGCGGCAACTTCTCCAAGTCATCGCCGCAAGCGTGCATTCTGCCGGTGCTGATGCGCCGTCCAAACTTCACGCTGCTGACCGAAACCGAAGTGCTGCACGCCGTGAAGCATGACGACGGTAAAACGGTGAAAGGCGTGAAATTCATCACCCAGGATGGCGTGGAAGGCTTCCAGCCGGCGGATATCGTCTGTATCACCGCTTATCAGATGGATAACGTGCGCCTGATGCTGCTCTCCGGCGTGGGCGAGCAATACAATCCGCTGACTGGTCGCGGCACCATTGGCCGTAACTACAACTTTCAAACCTGCTCCAGCGTCACCGGCTTCTTCGATAACGAATACATGAACCCGTTCATCGGCGGCGGCGCATTGGCGGTGCAGATTGATGACTTCAACGGCGATAACTTCGACCACAGCGATCTCGATTTCATCGGCGGTGCGGGCATCATGGGCTTCTCCACCAACGGTCGTCCGATTCAGAACATGAACGGCCTGCGTCCGGGCACTAAACGCTGGGGCAGCGAGTGGAAAACGGGCTACAAGCGTGATTACCAAACCGCCGGTACCATCTTCTGCCAGGGCACCTCGATGCCGATGCGCGAAGCCTATCTCGATCTCGATCCCAACTACAAAGATCGTCACGGCCAGCCGCTGATCCGCACCACGTTCGACTGGAACCAGAACGATTTACGCATGGCGAAATATGTCACCGATCGCGCCATCAACATCATGAAAGAGACCGGCGGCCAGCACATCGTGGTGGATAACCAGGCGGAGAAGAGCTGGAATCCGTACCAGCAGCACAGCTCGCACACCATTGGTGGCGCGGTGATGGGCGCCGATCCCAGCACCTCCGCACTCAATCCCTATCTGCAAAGCTGGGATGCGCACAACCTGTTTGTGGTCGGCGCATCCGCCTTCCCCAACAACGGCGGTTATAACCCGACCATTACCATTGGTGCGCTGGCGGTGCGTGCTGCGCAGGCGATCCACCAGAAGTACATCAATAATCCGGCACCGCTGGTGGGGGCGTAATCATGGCGAAAGCAAAGAAAATTACCTACACGCTCGCCGCACTGGCGGTGATGGCGGGCATCGTGGCGTCAGGCCGTTTGTGGGTGGTGTTAGACAGCGCGCGCTCCAACGTTGCTGACGATAAAGTGCAGTTGGCCGATTTCCACAGCAACGACGATGCCGCCATCAAACGCGGTGAATACGTGATGCGCCTCGCCGACTGCGCCGCCTGTCACAATGCGGACTTCTCCGGCGGCTACAAAATTGATACGCCATTTGGCGCGCTGCAGACCTCGAACATTTCGCCGGATCGTGAAACCGGCATCGGCAATATGACCGAGCGCGATTTCTTCAACGCGGTGCGTCAGGGACGCGGTGAACACGGCTTCCTCTATCCGGCGATGCCGTACACCGCTTACACCCAGATGAGCGATGGTGATATGCACGATCTTTGGGCCTACTTCTCGGCGCAAAAACCGGTGCACAACGCCATCGATGAAAATGCGGGCATGAATTTCCCCTACAACATTCGTCTGGCGATGGCTGGCTGGAACCTGTTGTTCTTCGATAACAACGCATTCAAGCCGCAAACCGCGCAGAATGATGAGTGGAATCGCGGTAAGTACATCGTTGATGGTCCGGCGCACTGTAGCGTCTGCCACACCGCTCGCAACGCGCTGGGCGGCGAAATCAGCAGCCAATATCTGCAAGGTGGCAATCTGGGAAGCTGGTACGCGCCGGATATCACGCCGAATCCTCACGCTGGCATTGGCAAATGGAGCGATGAGCAGATCGCTGACTATCTGAAAACCGGCTCGAACGGTGCAAGCGTGGCGGCGGGTCCAATGGCGGAAGCGGTTGAGCATTCGACGCAGTATTTCAACGATCGCGATCTGCACGCTATCGCCACTTATCTGCGCAGCTTACCGGCCTCTTCCACGCCGCAAACCGCCGGATTTGTGATGGATAAAACGCGTCACGATCAGGCTGCACTGCGCTATGAAGTGGATTGCTCGGCGTGTCACGGTTTGTCAGGTGAAGGTATCACCGGCATGGTGCCCGCCTTTGCCGGCAATGGCGCGATGCAGAACGATCCCACCAACATGATCCACGCGCTGCTGGACGGTGCTCGCGCGCCGCACACCGCAGACCGCCCAACGTCCGCAGGCATGCCAGCATTCTCCTGGAAGCTTAACGATCAGCAGATGGCCGATGTGCTGAACTACGTGAGGAATTCGTGGGGTAATCAGGCTGCCGAGGTGAAAGCTAGCCAGGTCGCCGATCTGCGCAAAACCACCGGCGCAGGGGATAAGCTGAAAGTCCCGGCAATGAAATAGCGTTTGTTGTGCAATAAAACGCCCGGTGTGTTGATCACATCGGGCGTTTTTGTTTTTTGAATACTTTTAAACTTCCGTTCGGTTAAGTATTGAGCATTAGCCCACAGGCTAATATTAGCTGTTGAGCTAATACAAAATCATCGTTAGAATTATCGCACGGAGGCCAGCCAGTGTTCGAGGTTATCTACCATGACGCCGCTGAGGATGAACTTAGATCATTACCACCTATCATTCGCGTGAAATTTGTAAAACTGGTCAATCGTTTACAAACCGATCCTTGTAGTCTCCGTGAGCCTCATACCAAACCGCTGGGAAATGGGCTGTATGAGATTAGAACCTCTGGTACCGATATCTCACGCGGACTTTGGGTGTACCTGCGAGGACAGAAAATTTACATGCTGCGTATTTTTATTAAGAAGAGTCAAAAAATACCATCATCAGAAATAGAGAAAGCCCTGCGAAGGCTGGAGGAAATGCAGAATGAAATATAAAACTCACAATCAAATTCATGAAGAGATGCTGCAAGACCCCGAATACCGTGCAGCATGGGAAGCTGAGGAGCGTAAATCGCGAATGCAATCGCTACTCAAAGAGTGGCGCCAGAATGCGGGTTTAACCAGCGCTCAGGTTGCAGAGCGAATGGGAGTAAAACCGCCCACCGTTTCGCGTATGGAAAAAAATATTACCTCTGCCAGCCTGGATACTATCGCGCGATACGCCAAAGCCTGCGGCGTTGGTTCAGCAACGCTGTTATTTTGAGAATTAAAACGCCGGAGGCCATTTTCAATCTCCGGCATTCTTTCTTCTAACAAACTCATCGCAGCAGCTGGGCAATCCCCCACAGCGCTAACGCATGATCGTCTTCAGACGGTAAACCGCTGATAGTCACTGCGCCGATGATCGCGCCTTGAGAAGTGAGCAGCGGGAAAGAGCCACCGTGATCGGTGTAATCTTCCTGGCGGGTATAACCCTGCTGCGCCATCCGCTCGCCCTTCTGCTCATTGAAAAGCCCCACATACATTGAAGAATGGCCGGTCAGCAGCACGGTATTGCGCTTGCGACGCATCCATTCCAGATTTTCTGGGGCTGATCCTGGCAACGCCGCCAGAAACAGCACCTGCCCAAACGCATAGACTTCGATAGCCACAGGCGCATTGTCTTCCCGCGCGCGCTGCTGAATGCTTTGGCCGATTTGCCACGCTAAATCGAAATCAAACTGCGGTAAACGATGCTCGGCTTCCTGCTGCAACAGGGTTTCAAGGGACGGCAACGATGACATGATAGAATCCTCTCAATTTGAAATAAATTTTCCATATTTTATATCATGGAATATATTTTTCGCATGTGATGAGGTTCTCACTTCAGATTTCGCTAACCGGAAGCGCGCCGTAATGCACCGCGAGCCACACCGTTGGGCCGCGGCTGTCCGTCCAGTTGACGCGATGGCGGCAGCCAGCGGGAATCTCGACAAAATCACCGACCTGCAAGTGACGTTCCTGTGCTTCCCCTTCCAGCTGAAATCCTGCCGATCCTTGTAAAACGATCACCCATTCCCCTTGCGTCTGGCAGTACCAGAAATCGGGTGGACTGGCTTGTCCAGTTGAAACGATGCGTTCGATATGCAGATTGGGCTGCGTCAGCAGCGCTTCAAACGTCTCTGCGTTGCCGATCTGTGCGGCGGCGGGGAAATCGCGAAAAAGGTTAGTTATCATCGCGCGGGCTCGACATTTAATGAAATCAGCCCGCACTGTAACGCAGGCTTCACCCAGAAGGCTCACAGAATTTCGCGTCGCCGATTGACGCGCTGCACGCAAATCACCATCATCCTGGCCACCAATGTCCAGAGTTGTCAGAGACGTGCGGGCAGGTCGCCATGAATGGCGACCCTACAGTCAGGCGAGATTTTCGTAGGGTGCGCATTTATGCGCAGCAGCAGGAGCGTAAAGGTGTCGGAAATCAGTAATGCATTGCTAGAAGAGATTGTCAGCGAAGTTCGCCCGCTCACCCAACAGGGAAAAGTGGCGGATTATATTCCGGCGCTGGCCGACGTGGATGCCGATCAGCTCGGCATCGCCATTTGCACGCCCGACGGACGCTGTTTTCAGGCGGGCGATGCCGCGACGCGCTTCTCTATTCAGTCGATCTCCAAAGTGCTGTCGCTCAGCGTGGCGCTCACTTTGTATGAAGAGGACGAAATCTGGCAGCGCGTTGGCAAGGAGCCGTCCGGTCAGGCATTCAACTCGCTGGTGCAGTTGGAGCTCGAACAGGGTAAACCGCGCAATCCGTTTATCAATGCCGGTGCGCTGGTGATGTGCGATCTGCTGGAAAGCCGCCTGACCGCGCCGCGCCAGCGCATGCTGGAAATTGTGCGTCGTCTGGCGCAGCAACATGACATCAATTACGACCGCGTCGTCGCGCGCTCCGAATACGAACATTCGGCACGTAACGCTGCAATCGCCTGGTTGATGAAATCCTTCGGCAATTTCCATAACGATGTCAGCAAAGTGATGGAAACCTATTTTCATTACTGCTCGCTGGCGATGAGTTGCGAAGAACTGGCGCGCACCTTCCTCTATCTCGCCAATCATGGCCGCACTCAGGATGATGAATCGGCGGTGATCTCACCGCGCCAGGCACGTCAGGTGAACGCGTTGATGATGACCAGCGGCATGTACGATGGTGCCGGCGAATTCGCCTGGCGCGTTGGCATGCCAGCGAAGTCGGGCGTCGGCGGCGGCATTGTTGCGGTGATCCCCGGCGACATGAGTATCGCCGTCTGGTCGCCCGCGCTGGATCATTCGGGAAACTCCTTAGCGGGCACCGCGCTGCTGGAGAAACTCACCGAGCGATTGGGAAGATCGATATTCTAAAGCGCCCTGCAAATACAGTTTTGCATCACCGCACAAGCCGTAGCGGCGCGATTTACGCGCAATAGATTGCCGCTGTATCCAGGTGCGCATGAATGCGCACCCTACGAAAAACCCGCAAAATACCCATAGGGTCGCCATTCATGGCGACCGCCCCGCATTAACCTGCATTACGCAATAAACGCCATTCACTTCTCCATCCTTGCCCTTATGTTTCCTCTCTGTTTTTATCAGGTTGCATTAACGTTAACAGCCGCATCTCTTTAAGTGACTATTTTCAAAAGGTGCGAATTTTTTCTAAAATAGCCTCTATTTTTTTAACCCATCAACGTCAATCGCGTTACACTTCCGCCTCAATTACGGAATCATCCACTAGCAACCATGACGTTTACACATCACTTCCGCCAGCGTTTGACTGCCTGCGTCGCCATTGTGGCGGTGCTGCTGCTGTTCGTCGCGCCGATTGTGTCGAAAACGTTGATGGAGCGTCAAAGCCAGCTACAGGCGATGCCGCAGCACAGCATGATGGATAGCTCAATGAGCCATCATGAAATGATGATGGCGGATATGCCGATGCCCGGCATGAGCCATCACATGATGGACGACGGCGAGTTTGCCTGCGGCTACTGTGATCTGCTGGTGCATGTCCCGCTCCTGATGTGGGTGTTTATTCCGTTCATCTGGCTGATCATGGTGATCTCGCGCGCCCCGCCGCTGCCCCACGTGGTTGCGCCGATTGTGCGTCGCATTAGCAGCATTCATCGTCCGCGCGCCCCGCCTGCACCGCTTTCCTGCTGACCTCATTTATTGCAGCGCACGCTCAGCTTGAGCGCTGTGCTAAGACAATTTCTTTTTGGAAGGAAGACGGCTTTGTCTGCTGCTCACTCTGCAGCACCGCGCGGCGCGGTGCTTAATTTGCTACGTCGCTTACATTTTTATATTGGTCTGTTTGTCGCCCCGTTCATCTTTGTTGCGGCGCTCAGCGGCACGCTTTATGTGTTGACGCCCCAGCTGGAAAACCTGATTTATGCCGATGCGCTAACCGCCGAACCACAAGGCAACGCGCAGCCGCTGTCCGCACAAATCAGCGCGGCACGCGCCTATGCGGGCCAAAATCAGCACATCTACGCGGTGCGTCCTGCGCCGGGCGCAACGGATACCACGCGCGTGCAGTTCAGCGACGCCACGCTCGGTGCGTCACTGTCGCGTGCGGTGTTTATCGATCCCTACAGCCTGAAAGTGAAAGGCGATATGCCGGTTTACGGCACCAGCGGCGTGTTGCCGCTGCGCACCACCATCGACTTACTGCACAGCAGCCTGCTGCTCGGCGATTTCGGTCGTAACTACAGTGAACTGGCGGCGTCCTGGCTGTGGGTGGCCGCTCTCGGCGGCGTGGTGCTGTGGCTGGGAACGCGTCCGAAACGTAAGCTGAAACAGCCGCGCAGCGGTTTCGCCTTCAGCCGCCACTGGCACATTACGCTCGGTCTGACGTTGGCAATCGGTTTGGTGTTCTTCTCGGTGACCGGCCTGACGTGGTCGCAGTGGGCGGGCGGCAATATCGATCGCATGCGTACCGAACTGAACTGGCTGACGCCACAGGTGAATACCTCGCTCAACAGCGATGCGCCTGCTGCACCGGCCGATCCGCACGCCGAGCACAAGGCGGATATGGATATGTCGGGCATGAGTATGCCGATGTCGTCGATGACCAAACCAACGGCGGCGCCCGCTAAACCAGCGCGCAATAACGCCGCTGATGCCGACTGGGATCGCGTGCTGAATGCGGCGCGTCAGGATGGATTGAGCGCGGCGAAGCTCGAACTGCGTCAGCCAAAAAGCGCAGAAAAAGCGTGGGCGGTGACGGAGATCGATCGCAGCTGGCCAACGCGAGTCGATGCGGTGTCGGTGAATCCGCAGGACTTTAGCGTGGTGGATCACGTTTACTTTGCCAGTTTCCCGCTGGTGGCGAAGCTGACGCGCTGGGGCGTGGATGCGCATATGGGCGTGCTGTTTGGTTTGGCTAATCAGCTGCTGCTGGCGTTCTTTGGCCTCGGTTTATGCAGCATGATCGTGTTCGGTTATCGCATGTGGTGGATTCGTCGGCCAAAAGATGTCGAAGCGAATCCGGCACAAACCCTGACCGAAACCTGGATGGCGCTGCCGCATTACGCCAAAGGTGCCTGGTTAATGGTGGCGCTGGCGCTGGGTTATGCGCTGCCGGTGATGGGTGCGAGTTTGCTGGCGTTCCTGCTGCTGGACATCCTGCGCTGGCGCAAACAGCAACGCGCACCGCTGGATGAAGCCGCGCTGCTGGCCTCGCAGCAATCTCCGCTGGGCATCATTCGCGCGCGATTTGCCGTGAAGCGTAAAGAGATGCGCTACTTCCTGCGCGGTTTGTTTATCCTGGCGCTGATTGTCGGCACGGTGATGAGCAATGCGATTATCGGCGGCGTTATCGATCAATATGGCATTCCGTTCAGCCATTGGTCGCTGACCATGTACATCACGCAGGGCTTTATGATTGCGTTGTATACCACGGTATTTACCGCGCTGACGTCGATTCCGCTGTGGTACTTCTTCCTCGGCGAAAAGGATGATCGGGGCTAATTTCGTAGATACCGTCTTGCCAG
>NZ_JACAPA010000025.1:0-12316 GCF_013385945.1 Pantoea sp. B9002 | reverse complement strand
GGATCCCTCAGTCCGTAGGGTAGCCATTCATGGCTACCTGGTTCGACGATTTCGCTGTGACTCCGGTGCAAGGTCCAGAAAAGACCAGCCCGATCGCAAAGAATAACTGCATCCATGCAGATCGGCCTCGCCGTCCATGGCTCGGACGCTTTGCTCTTCGGGCTGGTCTTTCCTGTCCCCTTAGGCTTGATCATGGCTTTTCTGCTGCATTAGCATTCAGTTGCAATCACTCAACAGCAGAGCATTCCAGGTTTATCCGCGCGCGCTTTTCGCTATCCTTATTCAGTGCCACAACACCACAGGAGGTGAGCATTGAATATTATTGCGATCATGGGACCGCACGGCGCTTTCTACAAAGATGAGCCTATTCGCGAACTGGATGCCGCCCTTAAGCTGCAAGGCTTCCAAACCGTTTACCCCAATAATGCCAGCGACCTGCTGAAGTTGATTGAACACAATCCGCGTATCTGCGGTGTGATTTTTGACTGGGACGATTACAGTCTGGCGTTGTGTAGCGACATTAATCAGCTCAATGAATATCTGCCGCTGTATGCCTTCATCAACACCCATTCGCAGATGGATGTCAGCATCAACGAGATGCGCATGGCGCTGCACTTCTTTGAATATGCCTTGAGCGCCGCCGATGACATCGCGCTGCATATTCGTCAGTACACCGATGAGTACATTGATAACATTACGCCGCCGCTGACCAAAGCCTTGTTCACCTACGTCAAAGAGGGCAAATACACCTTCTGCACGCCGGGCCACATGGGCGGCAGCGCCTTTCAGAAAAGCCCGGTGGGCAGCCTGTTTTATGACTTCTTCGGCTCGAACACCTTAAAAGCAGATGTCTCGATCTCGGTCACGGAATTGGGTTCATTGCTCGATCACACCGGCCCGCATCTGGAAGCGGAGGAGTACGTCGCGCGCACCTTTGGCGCTGAGCAAAGCTACATGGTGACCAACGGCACATCGACCTCGAACAAAATCGTCGGCATGTATGCGGCTCCATCGGGCAGCACGGTGCTGATTGACCGCAACTGCCATAAATCGCTGACCCATTTGCTGATGATGAGCGACATCATCCCAATCTGGCTCAAACCGACGCGCAACGCGCTGGGCATTCTGGGCGGCATTCCGCAGCGCGAGTTTACGCGTGACAGCATCCAGCAAAAGGTCAACGCCACGCCGCGTGCCAGCTGGCCGGTGCATGCGGTGATCACCAACTCAACCTACGATGGCCTGCTGTACAACACGCAGTTCATCAAACAGACGCTGGATGTGCCGTCGATCCACTTTGATTCTGCGTGGGTGCCGTACACCAATTTCCATCCGATCTATGCCGGTAAAAGTGGCATGAGCGGCGATCGTATTCCCGGCAAAGTGATTTACGAAACGCAATCGACGCACAAACTGCTGGCGGCGTTCTCGCAGGCCTCGCTGATTCACATCAAAGGCGATTACGACGAGCACACCTTTAACGAAGCCTACATGATGCATACCACCACCTCGCCGAGCTACGCGATTGTCTCGTCGATTGAAACTGCAGCGGCGATGCTGCGCGGCAATCCGGGTAAGCGACTGATCAACCGCTCGGTTGAACGTGCGCTGCATTTCCGTCGTGAGATTCAGCGCTTGCGGGAAGAGTCTGACGGCTGGTTTTTTGATATCTGGCAGCCGGAGCAGGTCGATCAAGCCGAATGCTGGCCGATCCAGCCGGGCGAGGAGGATTGGCACGGTTTCACCCATGCCGATCGCGATCATATGTACCTCGATCCGATCAAAGTCACCATTCTGACGCCGGGCATGAGCGAGCTGGGCAACATGGCGGAAGAGGGCATTCCAGCCGCGCTGGTGGCGAAGTTCCTCGATCAGCGCGGCATCGTGGTGGAGAAAACCGGGCCGTACAATCTGCTGTTCCTGTTCAGCATCGGCATTGATAAAACCAAAGCGATGAGCGTGCTGCGTGGGCTGACGGAGTTTAAGCGCGCATACGATCTCAACCTGCGGGTGAAAAACATGCTGCCGGATCTCTACGCTGAAGATCCCGACTTCTACCGCAACATGCGTATTCAAACGCTGGCGCAGGGCATTCATCAGTTGATCCTGCAACACGATCTGCCGCGCCTGATGTTGAAAGCGTTCGACGTGCTGCCGGAGATGAAGATGACGCCGCATCAGGCGTTCCAGCGCCAGGTAAAAGGTCAGGTGGAAACGGTGGATATTCGCGAGCTGGTGGGGCGCATTTCCGCCAACATGATTCTGCCGTATCCGCCAGGCGTGCCGGTGGTGATGCCGGGTGAGATGATCACCGAAGAGAGCCGTTCCGTGCTCGATTTTCTGCTAATGCTTTGCACCATTGGTCGGCACTATCCCGGCTTCGAGACCGACATTCACGGTGCGACGTTGACGGAGGATGGGCGTTATCTGGTGCGCGTATTGCGTGAAGATGACGAAGGCTAACTTAGGACAATCACCTCTTTTCATCGCCGCATTTGCCACGTAGGGTAAGCGGCTTATGTGAAAACCGGAGTCGCTATGCTGCAGATAAAACAGATCCACCACATCGCCATTATTGCCACCGATTATCAGCGCAGTAAGGCGTTTTATTGTGATGTGCTGGGCTTTGAATTGTTGGGTGAATATTACCGCGCCGAGCGTGACTCGTGGAAAGGCGATCTTGGCCTGAACGGGGTTTACACCATCGAGCTGTTCACTTTCCCCTCGCCGCCACCACGCGTAAGTGGACCGGAAGCCTGCGGCCTGCGTCATCTGGCGTTTTGCGTTGAGGATGTTGAGCAGTCCATAGCGGCGCTGGCGGAGAAGGGCGTGACGTGCGAGCCGATTCGTATCGATGCGTTAACCGGTAAAGCCTGCACCTTCTTCCCCGATCCGGATGGTTTGCCGCTGGAGCTGTATCAGGCGTAAACTAGCGTCCGCCGCGAGCCGCAATTCGGTGGCTCGCCCGGACGGAACGCGCTCATGTCTTTATCTCATCTTGCTTCGCTGCTGACACCCGACGCTGGCTATGTGCTGGCGTTCAGCGGCGGACTTGATTCCACCGTGCTGCTGCATCAATTGGTCTGCTGGCAACGTCAGCAGCCAGCACTACGCGTGCGCGCGTTACACGTCCATCATGGTCTCAGCCCGAATGCCGATAGCTGGGCGCTGCATTGCCAGCAAGTTTGCCAACAGTGGCAGATTCCCTGTGAAGTGCTGCATGTGCAGGTTGATGGTCGCGCCCACGGCATTGAAGCGGCCGCACGCGAGGCGCGCTATCAGGCGGTGTTTCAGCAGCTGCAACCCGGTGAGCACTTACTTACTGCTCAGCACCTTGACGATCAGGCGGAAACGCTGCTGCTGGCGTTAAAACGCGGCAGCGGACCGGCAGGCTTGGCCGCGATGCCGCTGCAGCGCAGCGTTGGTGAACATCGGCATCTGCGTCCGTTACTCGACGTCAGCCGTCAGCAGATGGAAAACTATGCTGCCGAGCATCAGCTGCGCTGGATTGAAGATGAAAGCAACGCCGATAGCCGCTATGACCGCAACTTCCTGCGTCAGCAGGTGCTGCCGCTGTTGCAGGCACGTTGGCCGCACTTCAGCGCCGCCAGCGCGCGCAGCGCCGCACTCTGTGGCGAGCAGGAGCAACTGCTCGACGAGTTGCTGGCGGAACAGCTGGCGCAGCTTAGCGATGCACAGGGCGCGCTGTACTTCCCGCCGTTAATGAATATGAGTGAAGCGCGGCGTCATGCGCTGTTACGCCGCTGGATTGCGCAACAGGGCGGCGCGATGCCTTCGCGTGAGGCGCTGAAACGCATCACCGATGAAGTCATCAACAGCCGTGAAGATGCCAAACCTTGTTTGCGCTTCGGCGCTTTTGAGCTGCGCCGCTATCGCCAGCAACTTTATTGGTTAACGCCGCAGCCATCGCTTAGTCAGCACTCGCTAACCTGGCAGGACCGCACGCAGCCGCTTGATTTACCGGCCGGATTAGGTTCGCTGCACGCGAATGCGTGGATTGGCGAGCTGCGCCAGCCGACAGCGGATGAAGCGATCACGGTCCGCTTTCAGGCGCAAGGTTATTATCACCTGCAGGGGCGCGCAGGTGGCCGCGAGATGAAAAAGCTGTGGCAAGAGCTGGGCATTGCGCCCTGGCTGCGTGAACGTATCCCGTTGATTTACTTTAACCAGACGCTAATTAGCGCGCCGGGGCTGTTTATCACCCGCGAAGGCGCGGCCAGCCATGAGCAAGGCTGGCAGGCGTTCTGGTTACCACAACAATAAAATGGAGAGCAATGATGAAACTTTGGCTGGCAGCGACGTTATTCGCTGCGGCGCTGCCGGCGTTGGCCGACGGCGATGTGAATGCGGGCGCGCAAAAAGCGGCAAGCTGCATGGCGTGTCACGGTGCGGAAGGCAAAAGCGCGGTGCCGCTCTATCCCAATCTGGCCGGGCAACACGCGCCTTATCTGCTGCATTCACTGCAAGCCTATAAAAAAGGCGAGCGGAGCGGCGGTCAGGCGGAAGTGATGAAAGCGTTTGTGGCGGGATTGAGCGATCAGGATATGGCAGATTTATCGGTGTATTACAGTTCGTTAAAACCTTAAGCGAGGTGGGCGGGATGTGATTCCCGCCCGAGAGAGGTTTTACTCGTCTTCGCTGACGATAACGGTGCCCAGCTCCGGATGTGTGAAGCTGGCGATGTGGTCGAGCCGCACTTCGCGGGTCTCGCCTGAGAGATCGACGGCAAGGTACTCGACGTTTTTACGTGAGACCATGTCCACGGCTTTCGCCTTGAGCTGATCGCCGTTTTTTAACTCTAACGACAGCGTCCAGTTTTTTTGGCAGGCGAGTTCGAGGTTGTCGTAATCATCGCAGTTGATGGGTTTGTAGGCTTCATTCGTCAACATAGTCGCTCACCAATAAGTTTGCAGCGGCATACGCTGCTTGTTCCCTGAGAGAAGAGTTTAGCGCAGAATCAGCGGCAATATCGTTGAGAGCCTTCAACGCACAACCTATGGCGTCTGGCACATACCCAAGGTCGCCGCTACCAATTTCGGCATACTTCTGGCGAACTAACTCACAATACTTTTGCACATACACCTCCTCAGCAGAGTTGATACTCTGGATGATAGGCGACTATATCACAGGAATTTCATGGAAATCAGCCCGGTCGTCACGGGAATGATGCAAGGAAATGGGCAAAAGTGACATTTCGCGCTGGTCTTATGCACTCAGCGTGCGCACAAAAGGTTAAGTTGATGAACAGGTTATTACGCGACGCAACGTCGAGCCAAACGGTAGGTGACAGATGATTGTGCTGTCTCGATCGCTTTCACTTGCAGATAATGAAGTGGAACTCAGTGCCATCCGTGCGCAAGGTGCCGGTGGCCAGCATGTGAATAAAACCTCTACGGCGATTCACCTGCGGTTTGATATTCATGCCTCGTCGCTGCCGCCGTTCTACAAAGAGCGACTGCTGGCGGCGAGCCACCATTTGATTACCGCGGAAGGCGTGGTGATCATCAAAGCCCAGGAACATCGCAGCCAGGAAATGAATCGGGAAGCGGCCGTGCAGCGGCTGATTAATCTGATTCAGGAGTTAACCACGGTGGAAAAAGTGCGGCGTGCGACCAAACCGACGCACGGCTCTAAAGTGAGGCGGCTGGAAGGTAAAACCCGGCGCAGTAACGTGAAGGCAATGCGTGGAAAGGTGCAATAAAAAACGCCTCCGGCTGGAGGCGTTTTAGCGTTACTTGTTCAGGGCTTTCGCCAGGAAGTCGACGATGTCATGTTGCTTAATCATCTGCTTCTCGCTGGCGGTACGCGCCTTGTACTCAATCTCTTCGTTATCGAGATTACGATCGCCAATCACGATAGTGTGCGGCACGCCAATCAGCTCCATATCGGCGAACATCACGCCTGGGCGCTCTTTGCGGTCATCCAGAATCACGTCAATGCCTTTGGCACGCAGCGTGTTGTACAGCTCTTCAGCCAACTGCTGCACACGGAAAGATTTGTGCATGTTCATTGGCAGGATTGCCACTTCAAACGGTGCCAATGCCGCTGGCCAGATAATGCCGCGCTCGTCGTTGTTCTGCTCAATCGCAGCCGCCACAACGCGCGTGATACCAATGCCGTAGCAACCCATGGTCATCACCTGGTTACGACCATCTTCGCCCTGTACCGCCGCTTTCATCGCTTCGGAGTACTTGGTACCCAGCTGGAAGATGTGGCCGACTTCGATACCGCGCTTAATCAGCAGCGTTCCTTTGCCGTCTGGGCTTGGATCGCCTTCTACTACGTTACGGATATCTTCCACACGAGGTTCTGGCAGATCGCGTCCCCAGTTGATGCCGCTCAAATGCTTGCCATCAATGTTCGCGCCGGCGCAGAAGTCGCTGGTTTTCGCCACGGTACGATCGGCGATCACTGGCATGGTCAAACCGACCGGGCCGAGCGAGCCTGGACCGGCACCCAGCAGCGCGCGAATCTGCTCTTCACTCGCCATCTCCAGCGGTTCAGCGACGATATCCAGCTTCTCCGCTTTGATTTCGTTCAGCTGATGATCGCCGCGCAGCAGCAGGGCAACCAGTGTGTGGCCGCTCTCTTCGGTGGCTTTGACGAACAGCGTCTTAACGGTTTTCTCAATCGGCAGCTGATGTTGCTCAACCAGCTCGGCGATAGTCTTGGCGTTTGGCGTATCGAACTGCGTCATGGCTGCAGTGGCCTGCGAACGCTCGCCCGCTGGTGCTAAGGCTTCGGCTTTCTCAATGTTGGCCGCGTAATCGGATTCGCTGGAGAAGATCACGTCATCTTCACCGCTCAGCGCCAGCACCTGGAATTCATGTGAGGCGCTGCCGCCGATAGAACCGGTGTCAGCTTGTACGGCGCGGAAATCCAGGCCCATACGGCTGAAGCTCTGGCTATAGGCGCGGTACATCGCGTCGTAGGTTTCCTGCAGCGATTCCTGCGTGGTGTGGAACGAGTAAGCATCTTTCATGATGAACTCGCGTGAACGCATCACACCAAAACGCGGGCGCACTTCATCGCGGAATTTGGTCTGGATCTGATACAGATTGAGCGGCAGCTGCTTATAAGAGCTCAGCTCGTTGCGGATCAAATCGGTGACCACTTCTTCGTGGGTTGGACCCAGCACGAAGGGACGCTCGTGACGATCTTTAATGCGCAGCAGTTCCGGGCCGTACTGCTCCCAACGGCCGCTCTCTTCCCACAGATCGGCAGGCTGAACCACCGGCATGGAGATCTCAATCGCACCGGCGTTGTTCATCTCTTCACGCACGATGTTTTCAACTTTTCGCAGCACGCGAATCCCGGTCGGCAACCAGGTGTAGAGACCGGAAGCCAGTTTGCGGATCATGCCGGCGCGCAGCATCAGCTGGTGGCTGATCACTTCTGCATCGGAAGGTGTCTCCTTCAGAGTGGAGAGCAGATATTGAGTAGTACGCATTGATTACGATTCCAGTTATACGGAAGGAAACTGACAAAATTTTTCTGGCGGCTAGTGTACCAGCGAGATCAATCACTCAAAAGCGGGTTTTAACGGGGATCGAGGGCGATCACCTCGGTTCCTGCCTCATCAATGCGCCAGCGCACGTTAAAGTCGAGTAGCCAGGCGGCATATTCACGATCTTCCGTCTCACCTTTACGGTAAGCCGGGCGCGGATCCTGCGCCAGCACTTCGCTAATGAAACGCGCTAGCTGCGGATAGGTTTTCTGCTGCTGCTGAAGCTGGCTCTGCGCCAGCGGCGAAAAGCGCACCGGCATGGCGGCATCAGGCGCCGCCTGCGCAAACCCGGCGCGCGCATCAGGCAGCGCTTCGGCAAACGGCAGATAAGGTTTGATATCCACCACCGGCGTACCATCAACTAAATCGAGGCTGCCGAGCTGCAAGATTACCTGCTGCTTCTCGCAGCGAATGCCTTTTAACTCAACCAGCGACATGCCGATAGGATTGGGACGGAAGGTTGAACGTGTCGCGAATACGCCCATTCGCGCATTTCCACCGAGGCGCGGTGGACGCACAGTCGGACGCCAGCCACCTTCCATGGTTTGGTGGAACACAAACAGCACCCACAAATGACTAAACGCTTCCAGCCCGCGCACCGCTTCCGGCTGATTGTAAGGCGGCAGCAGATGCAGCTCGCCGCCGCCATCCTGCACCAGACCGGGCTGGCGCGGGACGGCAAACTTCTCTTTCCACGGCGAACGAATTACGCCGATTTGCGCGAAGGCAAACTCACTCATTGATTCGAGACTTTCAGTGCGGAGCCCTGGCAAATAGCCTGGCGATAGCATCCCGGCGTGCTGGTGACAATTTCGCACTTATGCAGCAGGACGGCGTTGGCTTTCATGCCGGCTGCGCGGATCTGCAGGCGCTTGCGCGCGGTGTTGATGTTAGGAGGCGAATCCTGGCTGCTGCTCTGGCAATCTTCAGCGGAGACTTCGCCCAAATCGCGGAACGGGTTGCTGACCAGATCGGCCGCATCGGTGTAGATCTTCACCGGCGCGGGACGTGGAGTCGGTTTGCGTTCTGGCTCGCTGGATGCCTGTTGCGGACGAGAAGGAGCACTGCTTATCGGGTGATATTCACGCACACACCCGGTTAGCATCAATGCCAACAAGCAGAGCGGTAAAAAACGCATGGCAACATCCTCAAGTAATAAAAAGTGGCGTTATTGAAACAAGGACGACAATAAATAACAAGTCAGGTGCAATTTATGGCAAAAGAAAGGGCGGCCGAAGCCGCCCTGCAAGGCATGAAAGGTGAAAATTACCAGCCTTTCACTGCGCCGCCGTTGAAGATCTTGTTGGCCGCTTCAGACACTTCGTCTGATTGGTAAGCCTGCACAAACTTCTTCACGTTCTCAGCGTCTTTGTTGTCTTCGCGGCTAACAATCAGGTTCACGTAAGGTGAATCTTTGTCTTCCACGAAGATGCCATCTTTCGCTGGCGTCAGACCAATCTGGCTGGCGTAAGTGGTGTTGATCACCGCCAGTGCGATCTGCTGATCGTCAAGTGAACGTGGCAGCTGCGGCGCTTCCAGCTCAACAATCTTCAGCTTTTTCGGGTTCTCAGTGATATCCAGTGAGGTTGGCAGCAGGCCAACGCCATCTTTCAGTTTGATCAGGCCGACTTTCTGCAGCAGCAACAGTGAACGTCCCAGGTTGGTTGGATCGTTCGGGATAGCAACCTGTGAACCGTCCTGCAGTTCATCCAGTGATTTGATTTTCTTCGAGTAGCCAGCGATTGGGTAAACGAAGGTGTTCGCTACGATGGCCAGCTTGTAACCGCGATCTTTGATCTGCTGATCCAGATACGGCTTGTGCTGGAAGGCGTTAACGTCAATATCACCTTTGCTCAGCGCTTCGTTTGGCAGCACGTAATCGTTAAAGGTAACCAGCTCAACATCGAGGCCATATTTCTCTTTCGCCACTTTCACTGCAGTCTCAGCAACCTGCTGTTCAGCGCCGACAATCACACCCACTTTAATGTGGTTTGGATCTTTTGCTTTCTGATCGCATCCTGCCAGCGCAATTGCGCCAATCAGAGCACCCACAGCGGCAATCTTTTTAAATGTAAAAGACATATCCTTTCCTTAATAGAGGACTATTGATGTTGCTTGCTTACTTATGGGACACAGCACGTACAATGCGGTCGCCACAGAATTGGATTAAATAGACCAGCACAACCAGCAGAACCAGTACGGTGTTCATTACCGTGGCGTTATAGCCAATGTAACCGTATTGGTAGCCAATCTGGCCCAAACCGCCTGCGCCAACCGCTCCGCCCATTGCGGAGTAGCCAACCAGCGTAATCAGGGTAATTGTAGCGGCATTCACCAGACCTGGCAGCGCTTCTGGCAGCAGGACTTTACGCACGATCTGCAGCGGCGTGGCGCCCATGGCGCGAGACGCTTCGATCAATCCGGTTGGCAGTTCCAGCAGGGCGTTTTCCACCATGCGTGCAATAAACGGCGCGGCGCCGACGGTCAGCGGCACAATCGCGGCTTGCAGGCCAATCGAGGTGCCGACAATGGCGCGGGTGAAAGGAATCATCCATACCAGCAGGATAATGAACGGAATTGAACGGAAGATATTGACCAGCGCCGACAGCACGCGATAAAGCGCGTTGTTGGCCAGAATCTGGCCGGGACGCGTCACATACAGCAGCACGCCAACCGGAAGACCGAGGACAAAACCAAAGAAACCAGAGACGAAGGTCATCATCAGCGTTTCCCAGACGCCACGCGTCAGTAACCACATCATCGCTTCAGACATAACCCAACACCTCTACTTTCACATGATTTTCTTTCAGCCAGGCAATCGCGGCTTGTGTATCTGTTTCACTGCCATCCATCTCAGCCAGCATGATGCCGAACTTCACGCCGCCGGCGTAATCCATCTGCGCACTGATGATGTTGTTATTAACGTTAAAGCGGCGGGCCGATTCTGACAGTAGCGGAGCATCCACCGATTTGCCGGTGAACTCCAGACGCAGCAGCGGCACGCTATCAGCTGTTGGCTGTGGCGCCATGCGTTGCTGGTAGTCGTCGGGGATATCCAGATGCAGCGTCGATTGAATGAACTGCTGCGCCAGCGGCGTTTTCGGATGCGAGAACACTTCGCTCACGCTGTCTTTTTCAATTAACTCACCATTGCTGATTACGGCAACCTGATCGCAGATGCGTTTCACCACATCCATTTCATGGGTGATCAACAGAATAGTAATGCCGAGACGACGGTTAATGTCCTTAAGCAGCTCCAGAATCGAACGCGTGGTAGCGGGATCCAGTGCGCTGGTGGCTTCATCACAAAGCAGCACCTTAGGATTGCTCGCCAGTGCGCGGGCAATTGCAACACGCTGCTTTTGTCCGCCAGAGAGATTCGCTGGCCAGCTATCATGCTTGTCTGATAATCCCACCAGATCCAACAATTCACTTACGCGCTTCTTTATCTGTTCGCGTGAAAGATTGCCTAACTCTAAGGGCAGCGCCACGTTGCCGGAGACGGTGCGGGAGTTCATCAGATTAAAGTGCTGGAAAATCATGCCAATCTGGCGGCGTGCCAGCGTCAATTGACCAGAAGAAAGAGTGGTTAATTCCTGGCCATCAACCAGTATGCGTCCGGACGTTGGGCGCTCCAGCAGATTGACGCAGCGAATCAGTGTACTTTTACCGGCACCGGAGGAACCGATGACGCCATAGATCTGTCCAGCAGGCACGTGCAGGCTGACGTTGGACAGCGCCTGAATGGTGCGTGAGCCTTGCTGGAACACTTTGGTGATATTTTCGAGTTTAATCATTAGTTTATTTATTATCGTGTTGCATAGTCCGTGGTGTATCGGGCTTCACTCAGCAGGGCTGTGCGAAATTTGGATGGATGTTAAGGCATCCAGACGGCTAAATCAATGGAAGTCATTCAAACTGCCATTCTCTCGCTATACGCAATCATGCGATACTTAGCGACACATTTTCAGCAGGAGTTTCTACGTGGCGAACAAAGTCCCGGCTATTTTTCTTGATCGTGATGGCACATTGAATGTCGATCACGGCTATGTTCATGAAATCGATAATTTCGAATTCATTGATGGCACAATCGAAGCGCTACAGGCGCTGAAGAAGATGGGCTATGCGCTGGTGCTGGTGACTAACCAGTCGGGCATTGCGCGTGGCATGTTCACCGAAGATCAGTTTATGCAACTCACCGAATGGATGGATTGGTCGCTGGCCGATCGTGATGTTGATCTGGATGGCATCTATTTCTGTCCGCATTTGCCGGATGCAACGGTTGAAGCGTATCGCCAGGAGTGTGATTGCCGTAAGCCGCAGCCGGGCATGTTGCTCTCCGCGCAGCAACATCTGGATATCGATATGGCTTCTTCTTATATGGTAGGCGACAAAATAGAAGATATGCAGGCGGCGTTAGCTGCAGGTGTAGGTACCAAAGTGCTGGTGCGTAGTGGCAAGCCGGTAACGGCAGAAGGTGAAGCGGCGGCGGATTGGGTGATTAATAGTCTGGCAGAGCTGCCGGCACGCATCAAAAAGGCCTGAAAACGGGCCTTTTGCGCAAATTTCAAGCGAACAGCAAAAAACTTGAAATTTGCACTTGTCAGCTCCGAATAACTCCCTATAATGCGCCACCACTGAGACGGCAAAGCGGCAACGCAGACGGCTCAGCAGGGAGTGAAGAAATTCATCCCGCCGGATGAAAACGCTGAAAAAAGTGTTTGACTCCTAAAGAGGAAAGCGTAGTATACGCCACCTCGCGACAGACGGTTCAGCCGCTGTTCGCAA
>NZ_JACAPA010000024.1:0-8854 GCF_013385945.1 Pantoea sp. B9002 | reverse complement strand
GTCGCCATTTATGGCGACCGGCCCCAACGCCCACGCAAATACTTCACCGCATCCTGGGTTTGTGGCTGATTGAGGTAATTTTCACGGAACAAAATTGTGCCATTAATTTGCGGCAGCGACTCGTTAAGATCCAACTGCTTTTTCAGCTCCGGCACGCCGCCATTCACCGTCCAGTCAGGCTCGCTTTTCGACGCTTCGCCGATTTTATACAGCGCCACACCGATATAGAGCCGCGTATGCGTTGGCTTCACCACGTCCGCCCACCAATTGGCTAATACGTCGTAGCGGGCGGCCTGGCGCGCAAACGGCCAGTAAAGCTGCGGCGCGATGTAATCCAGCAGTCCCATTTGCACCCAGCGACGCGTATCGGCATAGGCTTCGTCGTAGGCGGCCGCACCGCGCGTGTCGGAGCCCGCCGCATCATGCGACAGATTGCGCCACACGCCTGCCGGGCTGACGCCAAATTCAACGTTCGGGTTCAGTTGCTTGATGGTGCGCGACACCTGCTCAATTAACAGCAGCGTATTGTTGCGTCGCCAGTCAGCTTTCGATGCAAAACCTTGACCATATTGGCGGAACGTGGCGTTGTCGTTGAGGGTTGAACCAGGCGTTTCGGTATAGAAATAGTCGTCAAACTGCACGCCGTCGATCGCATAGTGCGACACCACTTCCGCAACGATGCTGGTGATCCAGTCGCGCGCGGCGGGAATGCCGGGATCGAGCACGAAGCGGTCGCTGGCGGTGCGGATCCAGTCGCGATGCAGCACAAACACGCTGGCTGGTTGCAGCGCAAGCGTATTATTCAGCGCGTTAACCGTGGAGGGTTTGACGTTGGTCGAGACGCGATAAGGGTTGAACCACGCGTGCACCTTCATGCCGCGTTTGTGCGCCTCATCCAGCATAAATTTCAGCGGATCGTAGCCGGGATCTTCACCAATCTTGCCGGTCAGCATGTCTGACCACGGCAAGATACTTGAGCGCCACAGCGCGGTGCCATCCGGCTTTACCTGGAAAAATACCGTATTGATGCCGAGGCTTTTCAGTTTATCCAGCTTGTCGGTCAACGCTTGTTGCTGCTGGTGGATGCGGTTGGCCGGACTGGCATTCACTGAATTGATCGGCGGCCAGTCGAGGCGTGAAACGGTGGTTAGCCACACGCCGCGTACCGGTTCTTTGCTCAGCGCAGGTTTGGTGGGCATTGGCGGTTTGCTGACCGTCGGCAACGGCGTGACCAGCGATTTCGGTGGCGGCGAGGAGCAACTGGCCAGTGAAAGGGCGACAGCAATGGCGATCAGCGCAGCGGATTTTTTGTTGGTGTTAACCCAGGGAAAACGATGTGAACAGGCTATGGTAAACTCCCTTTTTTGCAACTTTCTGTTCTAAGAGCCTCATTCTCTTATCATGCGGACTAAAGTCAATATTGGTGTCATTGTTTGCGCGATGAATCGCGCCGCTACAGATACGTGCGGGATTTCGTAGCGGCGCAATTTATTGCGCGCAGTTAATTTATTTGAGGAACCCAAAACCTATGCAATACGAAGACCTTTATCGCCGTATCGGCCAGATCATCTTTAGCTGTGGCCCGCAAGGTGCGCGGGAATTGATCGTTCAGGCTGAACTGTTTGCGGACGATGATGGCGGGCAGTTTCAGTTCGATTACATCGATGAAAACGGTGAACCGGATTGGTTTGAACCCGATGCGCGCGCGATTGGCGATCTCTCGGAGGCGCTGAAAGATTTTCAGCAGTACTTCGTGGATAACAACATGACCAACGGTCTGCCGGTGTGGCGCAAATGCGCGATTAACCTCAACGTGCTGGAAGAAGCCATCAGCATCGACGTGCATTACGACTAACTTCCGTGGCATCCTTGCCCGGAATCAATGCGTTACGAACGCAACGCCACCATCTCCTCGTTTTTACGCGCCACGCGTTTGCGCTGCACAATGCGGCTGGCGGCGACGACACCCAGCGTGAGCAGGCCGGTGGCGATAATCTCTGGACGGTGTTGCTGGTTAAACAGCATGGCAACCAACACGCCGACGATGAACACCATCGTCGCCCACGTCAGACCCGGGAACAGCCACATGCGATAGCTGAGGATTTCGCCGCGCGCCTCGCGCTTTTTGCGCAGCACCAGATGAGACGCGGCGATCACCAGATACACCAGCAACGCAATGGCACCGGAACTGGCGAGCAGGAACTCAAACACTGCGCTCGGTGCCAGATAGTTAGCAATTACCGCGAGGAAGGCGGCCGCCGTGGAGAGCAGCACCGCTACCCACGGCGTACCGCTGCGGGTGGTGCGCGACGCGACGGCGGGGGCATCTTCACGGCGCGATAACGAATAGATCATGCGTGATGCGGTATACAGCGCTGAGTTAAGACAGCTACATACCGCAATTAACACCACCACATCAACAATCTGCTTAGCGTACGGCACGTTCATCATCTGCATCGCCGTCTGGTAAGAACCGGCTTTCATCAGCGACGGCGTATTCCACGGCACCAGCGCCACCACGATGAAGATCGACAGCAGATAGAACAGCGCGATGCGCCAGATCACCGAGTTGGTGGCCTGGGTGATTTGCTTCTTCGGCTCGCGCGATTCGGCGGCGGCAATGGTGACAATCTCGGTGCCCATAAACGAGAACATGGTGGTCAGAATGGCCGCCAGCACCGCGCCGATGCCATTCGGCATAAAGCCTTGGGTGTCATAGAGATGTGAAATTCCCTGCGTGCTACTGCCCGGCATCAAACCGAACACCGCTAAACTTCCCGCGCAGAGGAACGCCACAATCGCCACCACTTTCAGCAGGGCGAACCAGAATTCAAACTCGCCATAGTTTTTCACACTGAAGAGGTTACTGATGGTCAGGAACGCGGTGATCGCCAGCGTGTATTCCCATACCGGAACCTGCGGAAACCACGAGTGCAGGATGGTGCCGGCGGCGTTGGCTTCCAGCGGGATCACTAACACCCAGAACCACCAGTAAAGCCAGCCGATGGTAAAGCCAGCCCAGCGGCCCAGCGATTTGTCGGCGTAGGTGGAGAATGAGCCGGAATCCGGCGACGCCACCGCCATTTCCGCCAGCATGCGCATAATCAGCACCACCAACGCGCCCGCGGCGATGTAGGCCAGCAGCACCGCCGGACCGGCTTCGGCGATCGCATGGCCAGAACCAACAAATAATCCGGCACCAATCACGCCACCAATCGATAACATCCGCACATGACGCGGCTTCAGGCCTTGCGCCAGTACATCGGCATTCTGTGAACTCATCAATATTTCTCCAAAGCGTCTCTCAGGCCGCGCCACGCGCAACCGGGTTACAACAGGTGAGAAGCCCAGCCCGCCGCGCGAGCTGGGTAGATTGTTACGAATCGGCGTGTTGACTCAGCACGCTGCTGAGAATCTCCAGCGCCTGGCCGAACTGCGCATCAGGAATGGTGAGCGGATAGAGGAAGCGGATGACATTGCCTTGCGGGCCGCAGGTGAGCAGCAGCAGCCCACGCGCCATCGCTTGTTGCTGAATAGTTTGCGCGGTTTGCGCGCTGGCGAACTCCACCGCGATCATCGAGCCAAGGCCGCGAATGTCGGTAATAGACGAACACTGGCTGCGCGCGCTGTGCAGGAAGTCGGTTAACTGCGCGCCGAGTTGTTGAGAGCGTTCGCACAGCTTCTCGTCGGCGATCACGTCCAGCACCGCATGCGCTGAGGCAATCGCCAGCGGATTACCGGCGTAGGTGCCGCCCAGGCCGCCCGGACCCGGCGCATCCATAATCTCGGCGCGGCCGCTCACCGCCGATAACGGCATGCCGCCCGCGAGGCTTTTCGCCATGGTGATGAGATCCGGTTTCACCGCATAGTGATCCATCGCAAAAAGTTTGCCGGTGCGGGCAAAGCCGGTTTGTACTTCATCGGCAATCAGCAGAATGCCGTGTTCATCGGCCAGCGCCCGCAGACGGTTGAAGAATTCAGGCGGCGCGACGTGGAAGCCGCCTTCGCCCTGAATCGGCTCCAGCACGATAGCCGCAACATCCTGTGGCGCGATGTCCTGAGTGAAGATGTCCTGCAAGCTGGAGAGCGCATCATCAACGCTGATGCCGGTCACGCTGTTGGGATAGCGCGCGTGCCACACCGATGCGGGCATCGGGCCGAAGTCGCGTTTGTAGGGGGCCACTTTGCCGGTCATCGCCATGGTCATAAAAGTACGACCGTGGAAGGAGTTGCCGAAGGTGATGATGCCGTGACGACGCGTCGCCGCACGCGCCACTTTCACCGCGTTTTCTACCGCTTCTGCGCCGGTGGAGAAGAAGGCGGTTTTGGCTTTACCGGCAATCGGCACCACGCGATTGAGGCGTTCCGCCAGCGCCACGTAGCTCTCATACGGCGTGACCTGGAATGCGGTATGGGTAAATTTCTCTAACTGATCGGCAATCGCCTGTACGATGCGTGGATGGCGATGACCTGTGTTCAGCACCGCGATGCCGCCGGCGAAATCGATCCAGCTGTTGCCTTCACCATCGCGTAGCGTGGCGTTCTCCGCGTGCTCTACATACCACTGACAAAGATTGCCGGTGCCGCGTGGCAGGGCATCATCTTTACGTTGCTGCAACTGGCTGTTTTTACCTTCCATAACCTTTCCTTAGCGATAAGCGTCTTTACAAATCACGACAAACACGCTTATTTATGCCTGCGCTGAGCTATCTTGCCAGAGCCACTTTCAGTGAAAAGAGGGGAGCCAATTGCGAAGTTTGTACGCCGATCATGTATTAGAGCGCATGCAGTTTATGCCGGAAGGGACGTTGCAGCAGCGGTTGCTGAGCTGTATGCAAGCCGCTATCGCAGAAGGCATATTTCCGCGCGCCACGCGCTTGCCTGCCACGCGCGATTTGGCGCGCGAACTGTCGGTGTCGCGCAACACGGTGTTGAACGTGTATGAGAATTTGATGGCACAAGGCTACGTCACGGCGCGTACCGGCAGCGGTACATGGATTGCAGAAAATTTGCCTGAGGGATCGCTAAATACGCCGCGCAATGTGGCGACTATCGAACCCTTAAGCGCGAAACCGGCGGCGATTTCCAAACGCGGCGCGTCGCTGCTCGGCCATGCCAATGCGTCGCCGTATCAGTGGGGCGCTTTTGTGCCTGGCGCGCCGGATGTCACGCAGTTCCCGCATAAACTCTTCAGCCAGATTCAGGCGCGTTTGAACCGTGAACCGGATATCGAACGGCTGATTTACAGCAGCAACGGCGGCTGTGCACAGCTGCGTGCCGCGCTGGCGGAGTACCTCAGCGTGGCGCGTTCAGTGCGCGCTGATGCCGACCAAATCATCATTACCGAAGGGATTCACCAGGCGGTGGATTTGGTTTCACGCGTATTGTGCGATCCCGGCGATCAGGTGTGGATCGAAGAGCCCGGTTATTGGGGGACACGCAATCTGCTGCGCATTAACGGCCTGAAAATCAATGCCATTGCGGTGGATGAGCACGGATTGATCCCCGATTTACCGCCGCGCAGTCGCGCACCGAAGATGATTTTCGTGACACCGTCACATCAATATCCGCTGGGCGTGCATCTTAGCCTGGAACGTCGCAAGCAGTTGCTCGATCTGGCGCGTAAACATAAAACCTGGCTGGTGGAAGATGATTACGACAGCGAGTTTCGCTTCTCCGGCCAGCCGTTTCCGTCCTTGCAAGGTTTTGAGCCGGATGCGCCGGTGATTTATATGGGCACCTTCAGCAAGACGCTCTATCCGGCGCTGCGTCTCGGTTATCTGGTGGTGCCAAAAGCGCTGGCACAGCCGCTGCGTGTGGCGGCAGCTGAGCTGTATCGCGGCGGGCATCTGCTGGTGCAGCGCGCGCTGGCGGAGTTTATTCAGAAAGGGCATTACATGTCGCACATTCGCCGCATGCGTAAGCTCTACAGCCAGCGGCGGCGCTTTATGGTGAGCCTGATTGAGCGTTATTTAGGGGCCGATTTTTTGCCGGTGGTGAATCACGAAGCGGGATTGCATCTGGTGATGAATCTGCCAACCGGTTGCGACGATGTGGCAGTCGCCGCACTGGCGCTGCGGCGCGGCGTGAAGGTGCGACCGCTGTCGCAATATTATATGCATCCGCAGGAACGGCGCGGCTTGCTGCTGGGTTTTGCCTGCGTCGATGAACGGCAGTGTCAGGATGCGTTTGGTGTACTCAAAGGTTGTCTGGTCGATTTGATGCTTTGGTCGCCATAAAGGGCACAATGCTGGTCAGTTGAGTTGAAAAATAAAGACGCAAAGACATTAAGGGAACCGAATTAATAAGCAAAAAAATTCCCGCTTAAATGAGACTATATTGACATGAGCGGGAATTATATCTTAGTCAAAATAATAATAAAATCTTAGGCGATACTGATGCTTGTACTGCGATGCAAGGTTATATTATTTGAAAGTATAAACAATCCTTATTAATGGTAATTGATTCATTTAAATCCAAGACCCGTCGCATTGCATGCCAATAGCAACCGGGTATGTTTGTTTTTCCTGACAGCTAGTCAGGGAAATACATAACAAGGAAGAAGTACATGAATTTATCATATAACAGTCGCTCTCCGGAAATTACAGCAGTATTTGATAATCAAGGAGCAAATCCCGGCTACTTAAACAAGGGTGACGAAACAGATGACTTAACACCTGTTGTGCGAGGTACGGCGGAATCTTTTGCGACTGTTGAACTCTATTCAAATAGTGTTTTGGTAGGCAGTGCCGTAGCTGATGCGAATGGGTTATGGAATATTTATCCTACGCTCTCCTATGGAGAGAACATTCTTACTGTTTCTTCTAACGGAAATAGTGGCAATAGTTTCCGGATTGATATCTATGATTTTTCTCATCCACGTCCAGTAAAAATGCCGGACTTATTTATTAATACCGTTTGGGCTGATGATAACGGGCAGCAGATGGTTACTCCCGGCAACCAGACTTCTGATCCCACGCCGCAAATCTACGGTTTCGCTCCAGCGAATCAGTTAGTCACGCTTTATGCTAACGGCGTTCCGGTCGCCAGCGTACGCGCTGACAGCGATGGTCAGTGGATGATGGAGCCGGAGCTGGCAAACGGAGTTAACGATCTGCATATCGAGGCCAACGGTCTGCGCAGTCAGGGCTTCATGATCGAGGTGGACGGTGCAAACAGCGGAGTTCAGCCGGTACCTTCGTCATCAGACCTGTTTATCAATACCGTCTGGGCAGATGAGTTCAACATGGTAGCTCCAGGCAACGTGTCAAATGACAACACGCCAAAAATATACGGTTTCGCTTCGGTGAATCAGTTAGTTACGCTTTATGCTAACGGCGTTCCGGTTGCCAGCGTACGCGCTGACAGCGATGGTCAGTGGATGATGGAGCCGGAGCTGACAAACGGAGTTAACGATCTGCATATCGAGGCCAACGGTCTGCGCAGTCAGGGCTTCATGATCGAGGTGGACGGTGCAAACAGCGTAGTTCAGCCGGTACCTTCGTCATCAGACCTGTTTATCAATACCGTCTGGGCAGATGAGTTCAACATGGTTGCTCCGGGCAACGTGTCAAATGACAACACGCCAAAAATATACGGTTTCGCTCCGGCGAATCAGTTAGTTACGCTTTATGCTAACGGCGTTCCGGTTGCCAGCGTACGCGCTGACAGCGATGGTCAGTGGATGATGGAGCCGGAGCTGACAAACGGAGTTAACGATCTGCATATCGAGGCCAACGGTATACGCAGTCAGGGCTTCATGATCGAGGTAGATGGAGCAAACAGCGGAGTTCAGCCGGTACCTTCTTCATCAGACCTGTTTATCAATACCGTCTGGGCAGATGAGTTCAACATGATCACCCCTGGCGGTGTGGCATATGACATCACGCCAAAAATCTACGGTTTCGGCCCGGCGAATCAATGGGTGACGCTCTATGCTAACGGCGAATTGGTAGCCAGCGTGCGTGTTGACAGCAGCGGGCAGTGGATGATGGAGCCGAAGCTAAACATTGGCACCAACGATCTGCACGTTGAGTCTGATGGTATTCGCAGTCAGGGCTTCCTCATCGAAGTAAACTCGCCTGATAATAATGCGAGTTTGAAACCTGTTATTGAACATGTTTACGATGATTATGGTGTAAATATTGTTAATCTTTCAAACGGTGCTGTAACTCAAGACTCATCACCCATATTCACCGGAAAAGCAGCCATATACAGTTGGGTTGACATTAAGCTTAATGGTGAAGTTTTTGATAGTGTGCTTTCATCGCCATATGGATTTTGGGAGTATGGCAAAACGCTGCCGGTCGGAACGCACGAAGTTACCGTGTCAGCAAATGGTGTAACCAGTGATCCATTTAACATCACGATTACGCCAATAACCGCAGCTACACGCTTTATGGGGGATGAAAATATGTCATCCACTCTGAATTTCAATGAGTTGTTATCAGCTGGGCAGGATGCATTTTTCTCATCAATGACTCCGGTTAGTTATCAGGAGTTGTCTCTGGATGATGTTAATCAACAGCTATTATCAAATACAAGTGAGGGGGCTGACGCTCTCCAGAACCTCATTCTGGCCTATCCATTAATCGATGCAACGGAAAGCTTAGAAACTTACGCTTACTAATTGCTGCAAAATTCCCGGTACACATCTCCACCCATCGGGAATCTGTAGGTATTAGTTTTTAGAAGGAGTGTATGAAGGTTCGAGCATATTTATATGTTTGAACCTTTTTTATTTAACATTGGCGTTTTTTGTTATGCCGGCAATGAAAAAAGGAAAGTGCCCTGAGACACTTTCCCTTTATATTTTTAAGGGTAGCTGTTGCTAACTGTAGCGGTCAACAAAAAC
>NZ_JACAPA010000023.1:0-78432 GCF_013385945.1 Pantoea sp. B9002 | reverse complement strand
TATCGCATAAGGGTACACCCTGACGCCATAATCAAAACGTGACGGCACACAATGAATGACATAACCTATATGCGATAGAGTAAATGCAATAACCTAAATGCGATAATGCGGTGGAAAAATGTTCATCAGAGCTTATTTGAGGGCATCGACGGAAGATCAGTTCGCCGATCGGGCAAAAGAGATGCTGGAGCAGTTCGTTCAGGAACGAGGGCATAAAATCGCAAGCTATTACCGGGATAATATCAGCGGGACAAAGCTTGACCGCCCGGAGCTGGGACGCTTGCTGATGGATAGTCACCGTAATGATATTTTGCTGGTTGAGCAGATAGACCGCCTGACCCGCCTGAGCAACAGCGACTGGATGACGCTGAAAAAGCAGATAGAACAACACGAGCTGCGAATTGTCAGCCTGGATGTCCCCACTTCATGGCAGGCGCTGTCAGAAAAAGATACCTCGCAGGCTGATCCGATCACCCGCGCTGTGATAACCGCCATCAATAACATGCTTATCGACCTGATGGCCGCGATGTCGCACAAAGACTGGCTGAGCCGCCGACAGAGGCAAAAACAGGGAATTGAACGAGCGCATAATTTGGGGAAATATCGGGGGAAACAGGCGGATCAGGAGCGGCACCAGAAAGTGCTGTACTACCGTCAGGTGAAAAAGCTGAGTATCCGTGAAACAGCCGATGCCACGGGCTACAGTCCCTCTCAAATATGTCGAATTCAGGCACTGTACCGAGAAAGTCAATCAGAAGTGGGGTGACTGATCTATACGAGAGATATGATTTTTCTGGCTTTTTCAAAGTGGTCCAGTTTCATTTCCATGATCCACCATTGGGCTACTTCCATGAGTAATTCCGGGTCATCATTCCTGTTGGCAAAGAAAGCATAAAATGACACGCCAACATCATCCCCTTTCGCCGCAATCTTCGATTCACATACTTTCACAATCTTCGCTCGGATACTGGGTCTCATTATCTTTCCCTGATAGTTGCTGATGGCACATGCTATCACACACAGGTGAATGGGTAGGAGAGGTTAAAAAATAGTCTTAACGTACAATAATTTTCGATATCCAAACTGACCCCTCATTGACCGCAGGTTGCCGTTTTTTAGTTGGATCTTTCTTCGCACTCTTGCGACTTGGCCCAGTTCCAGCGGGAAGCGCCTGCGAGCGTGTATGCTAAACCTGACGTTCAGTGAGCTGCAACTGTGAAGCAGCATCACTGCGGCGCAGACGTTTTTCGATAACAGCCTGAATGACGGCAAGGCGGTGAAGTTCTTTGTTCGACATGGTCACCAGCATCAGCAGAGATCTCCCAGAAAAGATGGCAAACGCGCCATATCTGGGTGACATTATGAACTAGCTAAAAAGTGACATTATCAAATAGCACCCGGGAGTGCGGATGTTTTCCTGGACCTTCAGGAGATGATTTATGCATTCTTATGATGACCGGATTCGCGCTGTTGAACTCTATTATCGATATGGCAGAAAAGCGTCCGTAGTAGTCAGGGAATTAGGTTTCCCGTCCATAAAACAGCTCGGCCGCTGGGTCCGTATTTATGAAGAGAAGGGTGATTTACCGAGAGAATTAAGGCCAAGGGAACGTTACACGCATGCGCAGAAAGTCGCCGCTGTTGAGCATGATCTTACGCATGGTGGATGTCTGGCTTTCACTTGCCGCGCCATCGGATATCCCAGCAGCGAAGTGCTTAAACGCTGGGTCACAGAGATTTATCCGGGACGACGTCCGCTGATTATTCGCTCGAATACCAACAAATGCTTCAGCCCGGACGAAAGAACCCAGGCTGTTCGCGCACTCTGCAACCGGCGCGGAACGGCTCTTAAAGTTGCACAAAATATAGGCGTCAGCGTTCCGGTTCTGTACAAGTGGAAGAAAGACTTAATCGGCGATGAGGCTTATCAATCCATGCGTAAACGTAAATCAGGTTCTCCGGATAAAAACCAGGATGCACTGCATGAAGAAGTCGCACGGCTCAAACAGCAGGTTCATCAGCTGCAGCTTGAACGTGACATTCTGACTAAAGCGAATGAACTGATAAAAAAAGACATGGGCATCAGCTTCCAGAACCTGAAGAACAGGGAGAAAACCCAGGTCGTTGATGCCCTTAAGGAAATCTATGCTTTAGCTGAGCTGCTTAATGCACTGCGACTTGCGCGCAGTTGCTATTTCTATCACAAAGCAAAGCTGCGTCGGCACGATAAGTACGCTGAAATACGCGTGACGATGACAAAACTCTTTGACGGGAATTACCGTTGCTACGGCTACCGGCGTCTACACGCGATGCTGCGTGAAAATAACACTTATATCTCCGAGAAGGTCGTCCGCAGGTTGATGACTGAAGAGCAGCTTGTTGTTAAACGAGCCGGAAGGCGTCGCTACAGCTCTTACTGCGGAGAAATCAGTCCGGCACCTGAAAATCTTCTCGCCAGAAATTTTCGATCCTGCAGGCCAAATGAAAAGTGGCTGACCGATATAACCGAGTTCCAGATCCCAGCAGGCAGAGTCTATCTGTCACCAGTTATTGACTGCTTTGACGGCAAAGTGGTCAGCTGGACGATCGGAACGCGTCCGGACGCAAAGCTGGTGAATACCATGCTGGATGATGCGATCGATACGCTGACAGAAAATGAAAAGCCGGTGATACACAGTGACAGAGGCGGTCATTATCGATGGCCGGGTTGGCTTGATCGTATCAACGCGTCGGGGCTTATAAGGTCTATGTCGCGCAAAGGTTGCTCATCGGATAACGCAGCGTGCGAAGGCTTCTTCGGGCGGATCAAAAATGAAATGTACTACGGCAGAAACTGGGCGGGCGCAACGCTGGAAAATTTTATGTGCTTCCTGGACAGGTACATACGCTGGTATAACGAGGAGCGTATTAAAATCTCATTAGGCGCAATGAGCCCGGTGAAGTACCGGCAGTATCTGAGGACCTCAACATAACCAGTCCAACAAAATATCCTCATCTCCGAGGCGGACATCTGAATTTAGCCACTACAATTGAAGTGCGCATAATCATGATTATGTTAAATGAGATATCTCATCGCGCACTCTTTCATCACAAAACCCATCTACCAGCCGTCACCCTCTCGAGTGACGCTAGCTCAAGCATTCAATCCGCAATATGCAGCTCATACACCACGCATGGCACATCGTAGTGTTGCTCAATCGCTTTATAGGTCATTCCCAGTCGCTGCATTACCTTTTGCGAGGCGGCATTTTCAGGATCTGCCACCGCGACCAAATAATTGACGCCAACGTCTTCGACGGCAAATTTAATAATTGCCTGCGCGGCCTCCGTCGCAAAGCCTTTGCCGTGATGATTGGCATTCAGACGCCAGCCAATTTCCAGTGGCGCGCCATCCTGATTGGCCAGGTGCTGCAGACAAGCTGCACCGACGATATCGCCAGACTGTTTTTCCCGCATCGCCCACCAGGAAAAACCATATTGCTGCCAGCGCAACATCACGCGTTCGATATTAGCCTGCGTTTCTTCCGGGGATTTAGCCACGCCATTACTGATGTAGCGCATAATTTCTGGATCACTTTCCATCGCTCTTAAGCCATCGAAATGCGCGTGTTGATAAGGTTCCAGCCGCAGTCGGGTTGTTTCTAATTGCATTATTCCTCCAGCGCTAATTCGCTTTATGCAGTGCCTGAACCAATGTCATGGCATACGGTGACGCTTCAGAAATATCCAGCTGCTGCTCCAGTTCAATAAGATGATCGCGCATCAGTTGCTGCGCTTTAGCGGTATTTCCGGCGATCAGCTCATCGATAATGTGCTGATGCTCGTCGCACTGGCAAACCGGCATCTCGTTGCGCTGATACAACATCACAATTAATGAACTCAACACCATCAAATTATTGAGGATATCTTCCAGCACTTTATTATGGGCGATTTTGCCCAGCAGCTGATGAAACGCGCCAAGCTGATACACCACGCGTTGGCGTTCCTGACTGTGAATGGCGTCATGTTCCTCTTTTTGCTGCAGCTGCAATTGCAGAGCAAACGCCGCCATTTTTTCCGGGGTAATACAGGCAATGATCGCCGATTCAATGGCATGACGCGCGGTAAAGATTTCACGCGCGGTCGTCGCTGAAGGCTGAGCAACAATCGCGCCGACATTGGGTTCGATAGTGACGATATGCTGCAGCGCCATACGCTGAAGCGCAGCCTGCACATGGTTGCGATTCGCCTTCAGCGCATCCACCACCTGCGCCTCAATTAAGCGCGTACCGGGCCGCAGTTTATGCTGGGCAATCGCCATGGTGAGGGAATCATAAATGCGAGCGATCTCTTTTTGTCTGGGGGTTTGCTTCGCGCCCATACTCAATCCTGTATCGGTCATAGTCGTCCCCCGAAATATACATCATTTATGCGCGGTAAACTTGCTGGCCGCGGAAGTAACTGGCTGAAATTGCTGGCTGACGCGCCACCGCTTCGGCGGAACAGCTGGCGTTGAGCAAGATAAAATCCGCCGCATCGCCAGCTAGCGGCCAGATGCGTGCGCCCTGCTCGTCCAACGGTAAAATGTCGCCAGTCGCAATCGCTAGCGCCCGATTCAGCGCAAACTCGGTGCCGCGTCCATACAGCTGCGCCCACAGGTTAGCTTTTTCCAGCATGCTGCCGCTGCCAAAGGGTGACCAGTGATCGATGACGCTGTCGGTGCCAGTCATCAGCTTTACACCGCACTTTCTCAGCAGCGGGAGCGGCATCACATTTTTGCCTAGCGGCAAACCCGATGACAGGCTAACGCCCAGCGCGGCCATACGTTCACCCAACGCTTGCACCTCAACATCACTGATTTGCGCCAGACAGTAAGCGTGGCTGATCGTCACTCGCCCTTGCAGTTCTGGCGTGTATTCCAGCGCATTCAGGAGATGGTGAATACAGGGAATGCCCGTGCTGGCGGCTTCATGCAGATGAATATCTACGCCGGTGCCACTGTCGTGCGCCAAAGTCAGCATTGCATCCAGTGAACGCTGCATATCGCCATCAACTTTTGCAGGATCAAGTCCGCCGGTCCATTGGCAACCGAGCGCCAGCGCTTCGCGCATCAGAGACGCAACGCCAGAACGCAGCAAACCGTGTTGCGGAAACGCCACGATTTCACACTCAATCTGCCCGTTAAACGCTTCTAACGCCTGCAACAGATGTTCAAGGCTGCGCAACCCACTGACCGGATCGATATTGCAGTGGCTGCGAATCACCGTGCTGCCTTTACTCAGTAGCAACGCAATCAACTGCTGCGCATGCTCGACCGAATCGGGAAGCAGCGTCGGCAAAAGCTGTTGCTCCAACGCGATCATCTGGAAAATGTCCTGCTCGTTATTCGGTTTCGCCGCTCGCCATGCGCGACCGTAGAAGGTTTTATCGAGATGGATATGCATATCGCGCAGGGTTGGCAGCATCAGCATGCCGCCAGCATCAATCTGTGGTAGCAAGCTTTGCACTTCGTTCTGTCCGCAAATCGCCACCATTTGGCCGTCTTTGATTTCTATATTAAAGAGATCGCATTGGGTGCCCTGAATATGGCCGTCATTTTCGATAAAGCCGGTCTCAAGTCTGACGTTGATGAGAATGAAGTGATCAGTCATGGTTTGCGCCTTTGTTCAGACGAGGAAATGAGGATGTCACGATCTCCTCAACCGGCGGATGCCCAACGGTTCGTTCTGGATAGGTTGAGATAATGTGCGAAAACACCTGTTGCGATGCGGCATGTAACGCTGCTGCGCTCTGCCCGCTGTTAACCAGTTCGCGGTCCCATACCACTTTGCGGCCCGCCACAATCACGCCGGTAACATCGCGGCCATTGCCATTCAGCACCAACGTGGTAATCGGATCGAAGACTTGTCCCAGCGCGGGTTGATCAAGATTGACCATCATCATATCGGCCTGACATCCAGCCGCCAGTCGGCCAAGATCATCGCGTCCCAACGCTTGTGCGCCACCCAAGGTTGCCATGCGGTAATAATCGGCGGCGCTGGCCGCTGAGATATCGCCGGTGACCACGCGCGTTAGCACCACGCCCATCTGCATATTGGTGAACATATCGGCGGGAAACGTATCGGTGCCAAGCGCCAGATTAACGCCAGCGGCTTTAAGCGCCGGATAATGTTCGAGATATTTGCCGTGGCGACCGGATACCAGCGGACAAGCCACTAGCGAAGCGCCAGACTGTGCCAATCGAGCGATGTCATCTGCTACACGCACCGCGTCGGGGTTCACTCCACCGAGAAACTGGCCGTGTGGCAACAGCATATGGCGATTAAGCAAACCGTTGTCGGCCAGCACTTGCAGCGAAGAGCGTCCCTGATAACGATAGGCGATTTCCCGCACTTCCAGCTCGCTCTGGCAACAATGCAGGCGTGTTGGGCAGGCGAGAGACGTGACAATGTCACCGAGATCTTTGAGCCAAACGGCATCGCCGCCTTCAATACGGTCGGGAGCCAGCATGCCGCTCAGGGTTGAAACACCGCGCTGCTGTATACGCTGGTAGAACTTCACCGCATCGTCCAGCCCCTTTTTCGCGCGTTCGCGGTTGCCGACCCATGAAAATTGCCCCTGCTCATCGCTGGCGTAGTAGCCGGCCATAAAAGCCGGTCCCAGCCACGCGCGCGCCCCTAATGATTCGGCCACATCCGCAGCGTACAGGTACTCATCGACATCCTCGGCCCATTCTCGGTACAGAATTGAGGTGATAGGCGCAAAACTGGTGATGCCATTGAGCAGCAAATGGCTGTAAGCGTAATGCTTGGCGAAGTTAAGCTGCTCACGGCTGTAGAGATCGCGGCGCTGCCAGTCAGCGGCGACGATACGCCCTTTTTTCCAGCCGGGCTGGTTGTCGAAGGCCAGCACGGTGGTATCGAGATCGCCGAGTGCATCGAGGTCAATAAATCCCGGTCCGACCAGACAATTTCCGGCGTTGATCTCTTCATCCACGTGGCCGGGATAATCAAAACCTACAAACAGAATCCGTTCGCCCTGCCACACCACTTCGCCATCCGGCAGCAGACAGTGATCGCCATCACGATAGCCCACCACCCACGCGGCGCGCAGTCGGGTCACTTTTGCGTTCATCAGAACAGGCACTCCCCGTTAGCAGCGATCAGTTTCCCGCCTTTAATCACCTTACGCTCACGCGGCAACTCCACCAGCGCTTCCACCATGCTGCGGCCGGGAATCAACACTAAATCGGCGCGATTACCGGGCTGCAAACCATAATTTTCCAGCGCCATAACGCGCGCACCGCCAAAAGTAATGGTCTGTGCCGCCCGCATAATCTCCTGATCCTGACGCCAGCGATAGCGCAGTCCCATGGTGACCGCGCGTTGCAGCATATCGCCGCTGCCATAAGGGCTCCAGGTATCGCGCACGCCGTCATTACCGGCGCAAAACGCCACGCCGGCTTCGGTGAGTAATTCATAAGGCGGAACCGCGATATCTGCCGGCGCGGTCGTCGCCACCGACATGCCCAGTTCCGCCATCTCTTCGGCAAATTGCTGTTGGCGCGCAGGTTCGATCATGCCGAGACAAAAGCCGTGGCTTAGCGTGACGCGATGATGCATCTGATAGCGACGGGTAAAATTAATGAGCAGCTCAAGGCTAAACGCGCCCAGTTCGCCGCGTTCGTGTAGATGAATATCCACTTTCTTGCCGTGACGAACGGCCAGGTCAAAGATGATCTGCAGATGGCGTACCGGATCTTTATCGTATGAACAGGGATCCAGGCCGCCCACCAGCTCCGCACCCATCTCCAACGCGCGATCCAACAGCGCTTCGGTGCCAGGGCTTTGCAGAATGCCGCTTTGCGGAAACGCGACAATCTCAATATCAACCTGATTCGCCAGGCGACGGCGGGTTTCCAGCACCCCTTCCAGATTTGCCAGGCCGATTTCGTTATCAATATCGACATGGGTGCGAATAAATGAGGTTCCCGCCGCGATGGCGCGGCGCGTAATACGTTCTGACTGGAGTTGGGGATCGGGCTGCTGCTCACGGCGATAATCGCGCTCATTGGCAATGATCGCCGCCAGATTACGCGGCACTTCGTTGCGATACCAGTCACGTCCCAGCAAGGTTTTATCGAGATGAGCATGGCCATCAACGAAGCCAGGAAATGCCTGCATGCCGCTGGCATCGATTGCTTCCGCACCTGCGGGCACCGGCAAATTGTGGCCACGCGCCGCGATAACGCCATCTTCAAGCAACAGGTCTATGCGCTGACTTTCATCAAACGGCATGACATTCTGAATTAACACGCTTTCCATCTATGCTCTCCTTGTGATGATCAGGCCGCGGCGACAGCCGCAGGGAAATGACATTCAATTTGATGTTCTTCCGACAACGCGTGGACCGGCGGCATCGCTTGCTGGCACAGCGGCTGGGCGTAACTGCAGCGGGCAGCAAAGGCACAGCCGAGCGGCGGCGACATCGGATTGGGCGCTTCGCCAACAATCGGTTCACGTTCAGTCGAGGGATGATCAAACTGTGGAATCGCGGCAATCAGCAAACGCGTATAAGGATGCGCAGGTCGAGAAAAAATCTCCTCCACCGTGCCTTGCTCAACAATACGACCGAGGTACATCACGCCAACCCGATCCGAGATGTGAGAAATCACCGCCATGTTATGGCTGATGAAAAAGTAGGTCAGCCCATGTTCTTGCTGTAAACGACGCATCAAATTTAACACCTGCGCCTGCACCGAGACGTCGAGCGCCGAGGTCGGCTCGTCACAAATCAGAAAGCCTGGCTGCGTGGCCAATGCGCGGGCAATCGAGATGCGCTGGCGCTGGCCGCCGGAAAATTCATGCGGAAACTTATCCAGATCGTTAGCGGAAAGCCCAACCTGCTCCAGCAGCTGCCCGCAGTAGCTTCTTGCCTGGCGCGTGCTGCCTACCTTTTTACTCAACACTAACGGCTCGGCGAGTGAACGTCCGATACGCCAGCGCGGATTGAGGCTGGCATAGGGATCCTGGAAGATCATTTGGGTGCCATTTTGCGCGGCGCTGGTGCCGTTCGCCTCGCCCTGCCAGGCAAATTTTATCGCGCCTTCGGACGGCGTATACAACCCCGCAAGGGCGCGCGCAATAGTGGACTTTCCGCAGCCGGATTCACCGACAATGCTAAAGGTTTCGCCCTGCCGGATGGAGATGTTGATCCCACGCACCGCATGCAGTTCGCGCTTCGCGCCGCGCCGAAATAGCGAGCTGCGCTTTTCGCGCCCAAGCTGAAAACGAATGTGCAGATCGCGCACGCTTAACACTTCCGGCGGCAGTGCTTTTTCACTTTTCATGGCGTCTCTCCATACGGATAAAAGCAGGCGATTTGTGACAGATGGCTGAACTGCATCTCCGGTTGTTGTCGTTGGCAGCGCTCAGTGACATGCGGGCAGCGAGGATGAAACGCGCAGCCGCCCGGCAGCGTATTGAGGCGCGGCATCGCACCATCGATTTGTGCCAGAAACTCATGGCGTTCGCGCATCGAGGGAATCGAGTTAATCAGGCCACGCGTGTAGGGGTGTTTGGGTGAGCGGATAACCTCGGCAACCGGCCCCATCTCAACAATGCGGCCAGCGTAGAGCACCGCCACGCGCGAGCACACTTCCGCTACTACGCCCATATCATGGGTGATCAGCATCACCGCGGTACCATGCTGCTGACAGAGACGCTTGAGCACGCGTAAAACCTGCGCCTGAACCGACACATCTAGCGCGGTGGTGGGCTCATCGGCGATCACCAACTGCGGATCAACGCACAGCGCCAGTGCAATCACTACACGTTGGCGCATGCCGCCGGAAAGCTGATGAGGATATTGATGCATCCGCTGCGCTGGGCTGCTCATCCCCACTTCGGTAAGCAGGTTGATGGCGCGTTCACTGGCCTCCGCCGCCGAGAGCGGTAGATGGGTACGGATAGTTTCTGTCAGTTGCTGGCCAATAGTCAGCACCGGATTGAGGCTGGTGAGCGGATCCTGAAAAATACAGCTGATGGCTTTGCCGCGCAGCTGGCGGCGCGCGTCATCATCCAGGTTATCAATACGCTGCCCCTGAAACCAAATCTCGCCCTGTTTGACGCGTCCGGGCTCCTGCAACAGTCCGCTGATTGCCGCGCCGGTTAGCGATTTCCCCGCACCGGATTCGCCAACCATGCCGAGCACTTCTCCCGGCTGCATGGTGAGCGACAAGTTGTGAATCGCCTGTAGATTGCCTTTGCGATGGAGAAACTCAATGCTCAAATCTTTGACGTCCAGTAACGTCTCGCTGGCGGTCTGCATTGTTGAGCTCCTAACGTAATTTCGGGTTGAGGGCGTCCAGCAACCAATCGCCCAGCATGTTGAAAGATAGAGAGAGGATCACCAGCAGCGCGGCGGGGAAAGCCACAATCCACCATTGTCCGGAGAAGAGATACTGGTTGCCTTCATTGATTAAGGTGCCCAGCGAGGGCTGATCCGGTGGCATCCCAACGCCAAGAAACGAGAGCGTCGCTTCGGTCAGAATCGCCACGCCAAGATGCAGTGTCGCCATCACCAGCACCGGGCGCAGCACGTTCGGTACGATGTGGCGCAGCATAATATGCAGATGATTGGCGCCGCTGATGCGTGAAGCCATCACGTATTCGCGCCCTTTCTCCAGCATGGTCAGGCCGCGCACCGTCCGGGCGTATTGCATCCAGCCGGTCAGTGCAATCGCGCCGGTGAGGATGGCGGGCGCAAAGTGCCCCATCAGCTCTTTGGGGATCACTACGCGTGCGACGCCGCTGACCAGCAGCGTGAACATGATGGTAGGAATGCTCAGCATCGCATCGGCAAAGCGCATGATCACTGTGTCGACCAGTCCGCCGAAATAACCGCTCAACACCCCCAGCGCCACGCCGAGCAGCACCGATAACAGCACGCTGATCCCGCCAATAATCAGTGAGATATTCAGGCCGTAAAGCATCAGCGACAGAATATCGCGCCCCTGCACATCGGTTCCCAGCCAGAAGCGCGCGTCGCCTCCGCTCATCCACGATGGCGGTAATTCGGAATCCATCAGGTCAAAGGTGGTGGTATCGAACACGTTGTGTGGCGCAATCCAGTGGCTGGTCAGCGAGCAGAGCAAGATGATCAGGCAGCAGGTGAAGGCTACCACCGTGCTTTTACTGCGCCAGAACAACCAAAGTAGATCGCTGTCGGTAAAGGAGCGCCATTGCTGAGCCATGCGTGTGCGGCGGCGTACGGGTGCCACTGCGGGGGGAAAATTATCGTTAATCATGACAACTCCTTACTGAGCCCGCATACGCGGGTCGATCAGGTAATACAACAGATCAACCAGCGTGTTGATCACGATAAAAATCAGGGCGGTAAACAGCAGATAGCCGGACAGGACCGGGACATCGACGAAGTTGATCGACTGAATCAGCAGCAAGCCCATTCCGGGCCACTGGAATACGGTTTCAATCACTATCGCGAAGGCAATCAGACCGCCAATCTGCAAGCCAATCACCGTCACCACCGGCAGCAGCGCGTTCTTCAGCGCATGGCGAAACCAAATGCGATAGTTCTCGATGCCGCGCGCGCGGGCAAACTTGACGTAATCGGACTTCATCACTTCCAGCATCTCGGTGCGTATTAGACGCATGATGATGGTCACCATCGACAGACCCAAAGAGAGTGCGGGCAGTACGATCGAGTGCCAACCGGACGCGGTGAGAAAGCCGGTGCTCCAGAAGCCGAGTTTGACCACCTCACCGCGGCCGCTGGAGGGAAACCAACCGAGCCACACCGAAAACACGATAATCAGGATGATGCCGGTGAGAAACCACGGCAGTGAAACACCGATCAGAGAGAGGATTTGCACGCCCTCTTTCAGCACTTTGTTACGACTGATGGCCGACCAGACGCCCAGCGGGAAGCCGATGGCCATCGCCATCACCACTGACACAAACACCAATTCCAGTGTGGCCGGCAGGCGCTCCATGATCAGCTGGAAAACCGACACCTGGTTGTAATAGGAAATACCAAAGTTGCCGTGCAGCAGCCGCGTAATGTAGTGCCAAAACTGCACTATTACCGGGTCGGTGAGGCCAAGGCTGGTGCGTAACGCGGCACGCTCAACCTCCGTTGCGCTCTCCGGCAGCATGCTGGCCACCGGATCGCCAAGATACTGAAACAGAATAAAAGACAGCAGCGCCACACCCGCCAGCAACATAAATGCCTGCAGCAACTTGCGCACAAAAAACACCATAACGGCCTCCTGTAGGGTCGCCAAAGATGGCGACCTGGCAGATTTAGTTGCTGATCTTGCCGTACCACAGGCGCTGAACATTATCCGGCGTCTGTTTCAACGTCAGTTTTTTGCTCATTGCCCAAACGGTGGGTTCGAAGTGCATCGGCAGATAAGGCAGGTCTTTATTCGCCAGCGCGACGGCCTGGCTCAGCATGGCAAGGCGCTTAGTGTTATCCAGCTCGGCAACAGAGTCGTCGATCAGCTTGTCTGCCGCCGGATTGCTGTAGCGCGGAATGTTAAAGGTGCCGAGGCTTTTCCCATTGCTGGTGTGCAACAACTGCACCGCCACGCTGTAGGGATCCATAATTGGCAGGTTGGCCCAGCCCAGCACGCCGACATCGGTACGTCCATTGACCAGAATTGGGTCATACACGCTGGCTGGATGCACATTCAGGGCCGCTTTCACGCCAATTTTCGACCAGTAACTCTGCACCGCCTGGCACCATTGTGCGGCGTTGATATAGGTGCCTTCCGGGCAATCAAAATTGAGATTAAAGCCTTGCGGATAACCGGCTTCCGCCAGCAGCGCTTTGGCTTTCGCCGGATCGTACGCATAATCCACGCCGGCTTTGGCGTCGTAACCCGGAATATCCGGCGCCAGATAGTTGCTGGTTGGTTTGGTCAGACCGCGCATCACTTTTTGCGTGATCGCCTCGCGATTGATCGCCATGTACAACGCCTGACGTACGCGAATATCTTTCAGCGGGTTCTCCGCTTTGGTGTTTTTAGCATTCAGCGTGTCGCGCATGTTGAGCGCCAGATAATCGATGCGTAACGACGGACTCACCTGCAGTTGCACCGCAGGATTGTTTTGCAGGCGCTGAATATCCTGTAGCGGCACCGAGGTCACCAAATCGTATTCACCTGCCAGCAGGCCCGAAAGTCGCGTGGCATCCGACGAGATCGGTTTGAAAATGATTTTGTCGATATTGGTGGTACCGGCAGCGGCATTCCACCAGTCAGGATTGCGCACCAGCACCATCTGCGTATCACGCTGGCGGCTCTGCAGAATAAACGGCCCGGTGCCGTTGGTATTATTGGTGGCGTAACCTTCAGTGCCCTGACTGATATCGGTAGGCTTCAGCGCGTTATGCTCGCTCAGCCACTTTCTGTCCATGATCATCACGCCAGTCAGTTCGTTGATGGCGATACCGGTTTTCTTCACCAGATGAATATCCACGGTGTATTTGTCTACCGCCACCGCGTCTTTAATGGTTGAGGCGTTAGCGCGGATACCTGAAGCCGGATCCGTTACCCTCGCAACCGACGCCACTACATCTTCTGAGGTCAGCTCGTCGCCGTTGTGAAACTTCACCCCTTCACGCAGTTTGAAGCGCAGCGTGGTGTCATCCAGCTGCTGCCAGCTCAGCGCCAGCCACGGCTGGATTTTCAGATCGTTATCGCGCTGTACCAGCGATTCATAAATGTGATTCTGGAAGGTCAGTGCTTTGGTTGATGCGTAGGCATCCGGATCCAGCGTGGGGATATCGGCATCGGTTGCCCAACGCACCACGTTCTCCGCCAGCGCCGCTTGACTGGCCACACCTAACGAACCTGCTACCAACAACGACAGAAAAAGTTGCTTCATCATTTATCTCTCATCAGTTTGCTAAGGTTATTGCTAGCAATGCATGCAAAGCCAATGCCAGTTCATATTTGTTGTTAACGTGACGACTGATTAAGTTCTGGCGTCAGAATCCACTCGGCGCTGTCGTTCCACACATCCATTTTGGTGATGCGCCCTGCTATAATTTCATAACGATCAAGGTAGCGATTACCGGCGAACTCGCGCCCATCCGGCCATACGCCGTAAAGGAAGCCGGTGCAGTAGACCACTACGTGATCGGGACTTTTCTCCATCCAGTCAAACTCGCCCAGCTGTTTTTTTACCCATTGATAACGCCCTGCGTTAAACGCCGTAACGCCATGCACGGTTGGCATCACGCGCTTGCCGGTAAAGGTGATGACCACATCCGGCGACATCAGCGCCGCAGCTTTGTCGGGATCCGGCGCCATTGATGCCGCCAGAAACGCTTTCACAATCTCTACTGCTGTTAATGCTGCGGTCATGCTTTTCTCCAGTGATATCAAGCGACTTGGTTCATCACGTTCAGTGAATGGGTGGCGATCTCGCCAGGCGTGGTAATCCATACGTCTTCGCACTGCGCGATAATGTTCTTTAGCGTCTGCCGTAAATGATGAAGTCGGAACGGCTGACCGACGATGTAAGGATGTAACGCGATGCCCATCACCTGCGGGCGCTGCTCGGCGCGCCGTTTCATCTCGGCGAACTGGCTTTCGATCATGCTGCAGAAGGTTTCAATCGAAGTGCCGTTAGGAATGATGGTGGGAATGTCATTGATCTCCTGCGGATACGGCACCGATAGCAGATCGCCGTGCGAGGTTTGCAGCGCCACCGGACGATCGTCATGCGCCCAGTTCAGGGTGTAACTGAAGCCGTTTTGACGCAGTAAATCGGGTGTGTCGTGGCTTTCGGAGATCCACGGCGACAGCCAACCCGCCACCGGGCGTTGCTGATAGTCAGTAAGACGCTGCTGGCAGCGGGCGATCAGCGCAAACTCATCTTCAAGATTCAGTTCGCCCTGACGCTGCGAATTGGTGTGACCGTGGCCGATCAATTCGCTTCCGGGCAGGCTGACCCAGCGATCGAGCAGCTGCGGGCAATAATCGATGATGGCGGTGTTGGCGATTACCGCCGGCGGAATACCGAGTTCGGCAAACAGATCGGCAAGATACCAGCCGCCCACCCGATTACCGTAATCGCGCCACGCATAGTTCAGTACATCGAGACGATTTGCCCCTTGCGATAACTTTGCACCTTCTGGTAAGCCAAACGCGAAATGCTCCAGATTCATGGCGATATACAGCGCCAGACCTTTGCCTTTTGGCCAGACGGGCAATACCTGATGTTCGATTGAGCTGTAGGCGTAACGCTGATGGCTGGCGATATCCCACATAACCTGCGGCGATGACATAACGGCCTCCTGATTGAACACATAACTTGCGATGTCAGGAGTAAAGCAAGCGGTATGCCACACTAGCTTTATTGCTAGCAATATTTCTTAACATACGGAATTCATGAGTTTTTCAGCAGAAGTTTCTTTCTAAGCATTGAGAAATGCGGGCTATCGCGTTTTGGCAAAAGCGTAAATGGTGAGCTGTTGGTGCAGCGCCTGCCCTAAAAATGCGCAACAGTGAGTTTAGGAAATTTCGTACAAACCTCCCTTCCCCAGTCCGCTATTTAAGCTGCCACAATGGGTTAATCCTTTCATCTTTCTAATTCCCACTCTGCTTCATAAGGGCGCGTGTGGGCGCATCAGGAATTAGACCGCCATGAATAGCGACCCTACGGTTTTGAGCAAGTTTTGTGTGATTGCGGTTGCATTTTCGCCATTGCTTGCTGGTTAAGTGCCCAGGCTGAGGCGCAGAATGGAATATATAACCAATCATGAATATATATTCATTAGCGCAATCATCTGAGGAGAAGGTCGAATGAGTTCCTACACGTATCCGAAATTCGGTGCCGGCTTGTGGCACTTTGCCAACTATATCGATCGTTACGCCGTGGACGGTTACGGCCCGGCGCTCAGCACCCTGGACCAAATTAAACTCGCCGGTAGCGTTGAAGACCTCTCTTACGTTGATGTGCCCTATCCGTTCACCGAAGGCGTAACGGTCGCGCAGGTAAAACAAGCGCTGGACGATGCCGGATTGAAAGCCATTGGCGTAACCCCGGAAATCTATCTGCGCCGCTTCTCGCGCGGTGCCTTCACCAATCCCGACGCCGCCATTCGCAAACAGGCGTTTGATTTAATGCACGAAGCCGCCACCGTGGTGCGTGAACTGGGCGCCAACTATGTAAAAGTCTGGCCTGGTCAGGATGGCTGGGATTATCCGTTCCAGGTTGACCATAAAAACCTGTGGAAGATGGCCGTAGACGGCATGCGCGAACTGGCGAGCGCCAATCCAGACGTCAAATTTGCTATCGAGTACAAACCGCGTGAACCGCGCGTGAAAATGACCTGGGATTCAGCCGCGCGAACTCTACTCGGCATCCAGGACATTGGCCTGGATAATGTCGGTGTGCTGCTCGATTTTGGTCATGCGCTGTTTGCTGGCGAATCCCCGGCGGATTCCGCCCAGCTGATTATCGATCGCGGACGTCTGTTTGGCATGGACGTCAACGACAACTTACGCGGCTGGGATGACGATCTGGTGGTCGGTACCGTGCACATGACCGAGATTTTTGAGTTCTTCTATGTGCTGAAGATCAACAACTGGGACGGCGTGTGGCAGCTCGATCAATTCCCGTTCCGCGAAGATCATGTTGAAGCCGCCAATCTGTCGATTCGCTTCCTCAAACATATCTATCGCGCGCTGGATAAATTGGATATCGCCGCATTGCAGGAAGCCCAGCGCGAACAAAACCCGCTGAAAGCACAAAGAATTATTCAGAATGCGTTGCTGACCAGCATTGAACAGTAAGTATCACGCCGCAGGGGCGCCATTCATGGCGTAATGCCGCTCAGTTAAGCATGAGTTTGCATATGTATGCAGGTGCGCATGAATGCGCACCCTACGAAAAACGCGCCAATCCTTTGTAGGGTTGCCATTTATGGCGACCTCAAATGCGAACGCCGCACGCGCAATTCACCCTGCCGCCAGCGCTCATCCGCACCCTCGCGACCATCAATCAAGCGGTTTAACGCTTCGGCGATCAGCAGATCAATACGCTGGCTAAAGGTGGTGAGTTGGCAGCCTTGCGCGCTGGCTTCTTCGATATCATCGAATCCCACCACCGCAATTTTCGGCCTGGTCGGCGTGGCGCGCATCGCTTCCATCGCGCCGAGCGCCAGCACATCATTTTCACAGAACAACGCATCAATTGCGGGCGCATCTGGCTGATGCAGATAATCGCTCATCGCTTGCCAGCTGCGTGCACGATCGTAACTGCCGGCTTTAAGCAGCACATCAATCTGACAGCCCGCTTGTTGCAGCGTCGCTTCAAATCCCTCTTTGCGCAGCAGATGAGATGTCGGTGTATCCGGACCTTGCATAAAACCAAACCGTTGCGCGCCCTGCGCCAGCAACAGCTCGGCGATCTGTTTGCCGGCGGCATAACCATCAATCGCCACCACATGGATGCCCTGCGCATGCGTATTGCGGCACAGCTGCACCAGCGGAATGTTGTACATATCCTCCACCAGCGTAATCAGCTGCGCCGATAACACCGTACCGAGAAACAAAATGCCGTCGATCTGCAACTGATCCGCCTGCGTCATCACCGATCGATACGGCTCGCCGTCGGTGATGTTGAGGATCAACGCCATGTAACCGCGACGTTGCAGCTGCTGCGTGGCTTCATTGAGAATCATCAGCGTATGCGGATTTTTCAGCTCGTCGATCACCACGCCAATAATATGCGTCTTCTTCTTCACCAGGCTGCGCGCCAGCAAATTGGGCCGATATCCCAGCTCTTTAGCAATGCGCATCACCTTCTCGCGCGCCTTCTCAGAGATTGAAGCACCGGGCATAAACGCGCGCGATACCGTCCATTTCGACACGCCCGCAAGAAGTGCCACATCGCTGGCCGTGGCTTTTTTAACTGTTCTCGTCATCGGCTCCCTTCCGCAAATTACCTGACAAAAAATGAGCATAAAGCGATTCCTCAGGTAAACAAGAGGCGAATTTCGCAAAATTTGCACCCGGTTGCATTTTTGTAATGCACTCGGGTGCAAATCGTGATGATTTTGTGATCGTGGTGATGAAATCGATTTTTGCTGCGTTGACTATTTTTCAACCGTGCCAGAGAGTGAAGACAGCACATCGCGTTGTCCGTCTGAACATGATGTCAATCAGCGGGAGAAATCCCGTTGATTTTGCACCCGGATGCAAAATAATAGAAACCTCCCCTACAGAGATAAAAAAATGAAATTATTCAAAGTAGTAATGCTTATCTGCGGTTTGCTCAGTGTGTTCACTGCCCAGGCGAAAACCTACATGGTTGGCGTCGCTCTGGCTAATCTCGATCTCAATTTCGTTTCCATCCTGCGTAGCCAGATGGAAAAGCAGCTTAAAGACAAAGGGCTTAACAGCCAGTTTGCCGATGCCAAAGGCGATGTATCGCTGCAAATCCAGCAGGTGGATGATTTCATCAATCAGGGCGCAGACGCGATCATCATCAACCCGGTGGATACACAAGGCGTGATGCCGGTGATCGCTGCTGCGCAGAAAGCCAATATCCCGCTGATCTTCGTGAACCGTAAACCCGAAGTGAAACTGACCGGCAAAATGGCCTATGTCGGTTCCGACTCAGCGTTGAGCGGCAAGATGGAGATTGAAGCGTTAGCCAAACGTCTGGATAACAAAGGAAATATCGCCATTCTGATGGGCGCCCTCTCCACCGAGGAAGCACGTCAGCGCACCAAAGCGGTTGAAGATTATGTGAAGGATCATCCCGGCCTGAAAGTGATCCAGAAACAGAGCGCCAACTGGCAGCGCAACGAAGCGGTCGATAAAACCCTGTCATGGTTGCAGGATGGGAATGACATCAACGCCATCATCGCTAACAACGATGAAATGGCGATCGGTGCGATTATGGCGCTCGATCAGTTGAAGAAAAGCAATGTGTTAGTCGCTGGCATTGACGGCACGCCAGATGGTTTGCAGTTTATTAAGAACGGTAAAATGGCAGTGACGATTTTCCAGGATGCGAAAGGTCAGGCGACTGGCGCAGTCGATGTGGCTTACGACATGCTGAGTGGCAAAAAGACCGAAGCCTACAACTGGGTGCCGTATCAGACGGTGACCAAAGAGAATTACCAGGAATTCACCAGTAAAAATCAGAAGTAACGCCGCTGTGTAGGGTCGCCATTCCTGGCGACCTCCTTCTAACCAATGCCTAAAAAGCAACGCAAAGTGCTAATTTTGTTGCTTCCATTGCACTATCAACCCGCTATGTTGGGGTTAAAAATGGAGGTAAACATGCTCAAACCGTCTTCGCCCTGGTGGTGGGATCTCTCAACCCGGGAATTCAGTGAACTGGATATGGCGAATATCGTCGCCGTGCTGCCGATTGGCGCAGTAGAACAACATGGCCCGCATTTGCCGGTGCGTGTGGATGCGGCAATCAACGCCGGCATTATTCAACGTGCGGTGGAATTATTGCCCGACGATCTTCCGCTGCTGGTGCTGCCCGCGCTGCCGATTGGCAAATCGGATGAACATCTCGCCTATCCCGGCACCCTTTCACTGCCGTATGACGTATTAGGCAAAGTGTGGTTCGAGGTAGCAAAAAGCGCCTGGCGCGCCGGGATTCGTAAGCTGATTTTCTGGAACTCGCACGGCGGACAGCCGCAACTGATGGAGATCGTCTGTCGCCAACTGCGCATCGAGCTGGGCATGTTTGCCGTCAGCGCCAGCTGGTTCCGCACCATTGATACGTCGGATCTTTATAGCGCGCATGAACTCCATCACGGCATTCATGGCGGTGAATCAGAAACCAGCATGATGCTGCATTTGCACCCTGAGCTGGTGCAGATGCAGCACGCCGCTGATTTCGTTTCCACATCGGTGGCACTTGAGGCGACTGGCGGAATTTTAACCCCGGAAGGCGGCATTGGTTTTGGCTGGATGGCGCAGGATTTGCACCTGTCTGGTACCACCGGAAACGCCGCAGCGGCGGATGCTGAACGCGGTGCGATTGCCACCGATCGTGCCGCGCATGCGTTATTAAAGCTGGCGCGCGAAGTCCATAATTTCGATATTAATTTCCTCACTCAACGTACCGCGTAGAGACGCGCGATAAATCGCGCCGCTACAAAGCCTGTGCGCATATCAGTTCCCGCACATACCGTAGCGGCGCAATTTATTGCGCAAACGATTAACGCAATTCCGACATCATCCCTTTAATGGTTTCGGCGAACACGCTACCAATCGCGCTGGTGCCGCGATCGTGGCCGATCAACATCAGCGTTTGCGTGTGCTGCGCCAGTTCGCGCACCGGAATATAGATCAACCGCCCGCTGCGCTGGTCGGATTCAATATCAATCGGCGTGAGAAACGTCAGCGTTTGATCCATCATCGCCGACTGGCGCATCACCTCGATCGAGTTAGTTTCAATTACCGGCTGCAGATTGATCGAGGCGCGCGCGAACACTTCATTCAGGTACGGCCGAATCACCATCGATTTGTCGGCAATCACCACCGGATAAGGCAAACAATCACTCAAACGCAAGCTGGATTTCTCCGCCAGCGGATGCCCCGCGCCCACGACTGCGCCCAATCGCACCGGCACGCTGGCAATATTGCGATGCACCGGCTGCAAGTCGAAATCAAAACCAATGCCCAAATCGGCCTCGCCGCTTGCCACCGCGTTAGTGATGTTCTCGCCGGTGGTAAGCTGTTGCAGCAGCAATTTCACGCGCGGATTGGCGCGGCGAAACTCCGCTGCCACGCGCGGAATCAGGTTTGCCGCTAATCCACTCATCATCGCCACCGTCACTTCGCCGCGCCGCAGCCCTTTCAGCTCTTCGATTTTCATCTGCGCGATTTCAATCTCTTTAAAGCTCTGCCGCACATGATGAATCAGCGCTTCACCGGCGGCGGTCAGGATCATTTTGCGCGGCAAACGCTGAAATAACGGCGTGCCCAGTTCCTCTTCCAGCGCAATCAGTTGGCGGTTAATCGCCGACGCGGAGATGTGCAGCCTTTCAGCCGCTTTGCGAATCGAACCGCTGCGCGCCACCTGATCGATATACACAAACAAACGATGTTGCAGCATATTCCCCCTGCGTTGCCTTTTAGGCATCGGTAAGTGCTAAAAATGATGCTTTTAAGATAATGCTCTTCCGGTGATTAATACATTAAAACCACACCAGGAGAACATATGATGGCAGACGTATCCCGCAGAAAGTTTGCGAAGTTAGTGGCAGGCGCGCTGGTGTTACCCGCGCTGGCACCGATGTTGTCGCGTAAAGCATTGGCGGCGAATAACACCATAAAAATCGCCTTGCTATTGCCCGGCTCGGTTGCCGATGGCGGCTGGAGTTCGCTGGCGTATGCCGGTTTGCAGAGCCTGCAAAAAGCCGGTTTCAGCGTGGCGCATAGCGAAAGCGTATCGCAGGCACAGATGGATCAAACCATTCGAGGCTATGCCGATGATGGTTACACGCTGATCATCGGTCACAGCTTTGAATACGGTTCGGCGTTTGCCGAAATCGCGCCGGAATATCCTGACACCTACTTCTTCGCGTCCACCTTCAAGCCAGGCGAGAAATCACCGGGCAACGTCGAATACGTCAACCTCGCCTATCTGCAAGGCGCCTATGCCGCCGGTGCGCTGGCGGCGCTGATCTCGGAAAATGGCAAAGCGGTTGGTTTTGTTGGCGGCGGGGATAACCCCACGCAGCAGGCGATGATGCGCGCCTTTATTCAGGCCGCTGAGAAAACCCGTCCAGGCATCAAAGGCATGGGCGTGGTGACCGGCGATTACGATAACGCCGCCAAAGGCCGCGAAGCCGCCACCACCATGATCGGTAACGGCGCGGATGTGATTTGGCATGCAGCGGACGTTACTGGCCTCGGCGCGATGCAAGGCGCGGCGGCGGCGAAAGTCAAAGCTATCGGCTGCTATGTCGATCAGCGTGATGTCGCGCCCGATTATGTTGCCTGCAGCTTCCGCCAGAATCTTGACTGGATGGTGGAACAGGTTGGCAAATCGGTGGCGAATAAAACCTTCAAAGGCGGCGACGAATGGCATCCTACCGTCGGCAAAGCCTGGTCGGTGGTCAATGGCAGCGAGCACTACAACGCCAAACTGGTGAGCGCCAGCGCATGGGCGAGCTTCCAGCAGATCTGGCAGCAGCTCGACAGCGGCGCGCTGAAGCCAGTGGTTTAACCATCATGACAGCAACAGCAAATATCCGCGTCGCGCTGAAAAACATCACCAAACGCTTTGCGCGCGTGGTGGCTAATGACGACGTCTCGCTCAGCATTAAAGCCGGTGAAATCCACGCGCTGCTGGGTGAAAACGGCGCGGGCAAAAGCACGCTGATGCAAATCCTTTACGGCCTGTATCAGGCCGATGAAGGCAGCATTGAGGTGGATGGCCAGGCGCAGCGTTTTCGCGACCCCAGCGATGCCATCGCCTGCGGCATTGGCATGGTGCATCAGGAATTTATGCTGGTGCAGCCGATGAGCGTGGTGGAAAACGTGGTGCTGGGCCTGAAAGAGAGCGCCAGCGGCGTACTTAATCTGCCCGCGGCGGCGGCGCGTTTGCAGGCGCTGTCGGATAAACACGGGCTGGCGATCGATCCCTGGGCGAAAGTGCAGCATCTGCCGATTGGCGTGCAGCAGCGCGTGGAGATCCTCAAGCTTTTATATCGTGACGCGCAGGTGCTGATTCTCGACGAACCGACGGCGGTGCTGACGCCGCAGGAGAAAGCCGGCCTGTTCGCTACCCTGAAATCGCTGTGCGCAGAAGGCCGCTCGGTGGTCATCGTCACTCACAAACTGTATGAAATTATGGCGATCGCCCATCACGTTTCGGTGATGCGCGGCGGCAAAATGGTTGATTCGGTGGATATTAAAGACACCTCGGAGCGCGATTTGGCGCGTCGCATGGTTGGCCGCGATGTGGTGCTGCGCCTGGAGAAAACGCCGTGCCAGCCGGGCAAAACCGTGTTGCAGGTGGATAGCATCGCAGTGCGTGATGCCAGCGGACAGCAGAAAATCTGGCGCGTTTCGCTCAGCGTCGCTGCCGGCGAAATCCTCGGCATTGCCGGTGTGGAAGGCAACGGTCAATCGGAGCTGGCGGAAGCGCTGCTCAACCTGCGCGAACTGGAGGCCGGTCGCATTCTGCTGAATGGCGAAGACATCAGCGACGATTCCCCCGCTACGCGCCGCCATAAAGGCATCAGCTTTATCCCGGCGGATCGGCGCGGCGTCGGTTCAGTAACCGATTTATCGATTACCGATAACGCCATGCTCGGCCGCCAACGCACCTTTACCCGCGCGGGCGGCTGGCTGCTGGATCGCCAGCGCATCAGCCAACATGCGCGCGACATCATCGCCCGTTTTGCGGTTCGCACGCCAGATGCCGATTTTGAAGCCGGGAAACTCTCCGGCGGCAACCTGCAGAAGCTGATTCTCGGGCGAGAAGTCGCCAGCAATCCCTGCTTATTAGTGGTTGAACAGCCTACGCGCGGGCTGGATGTCGGCGCGATTGAGAGCGTGTGGCAAGGTTTGATGGCGGCGCGCGATCGTGGCTGCGCCATTCTGATGATCTCTGCCGAGCTGGAGGAGATCATCAATCTCTCCGATCGCATCGCGGTGATGTACAGCGGCCAGATTGCCGGAGAAATGGACGCCGCCGACGCCACGCCGGAACGCCTCGGCGAGCTGATGGCGGGCGCGCACCTGAAAAAAAGCGGAGGCAACCATGAAGAAGCTGCTTGAGCGACGTCTGGCGCCTGCCGAGTCAAGCGGCGCGCTGGTGCTAACCAGTTTCTGCGGCATCCTTGCCGCTTTCCTCATCGCCGGTTTGCTGTTTATCCCGTTTGGCGGCAATCCGCTCTCGGCTTATGGCTTCCTGTTTGATGCCGCCTTTGGCTCGCTGCGCAGCTTCGGTCTCAGCCTGGTGCAATCCACGCCGCTGATGCTGATCGCGCTGGCAACCATCGTGGTGTGGCGCGCCGGGCTCGGTTATATCGGCTTTGAAGGCTGTTTTCTGCTGGGTGCCGCGGCGGCCAGTTGGATCGCGCTGTCCGGTACGCCGCAAGGCTTTCCGTGGGCGATTCCCGCGCCTCTCTACTGGCCGATGGTGCTGATCGCCGCCTTCCTCGCGGGTGCCCTTTGGGCCGGTTGGGTCGGCGCGTTACGCGTTAAGTTTGGCGGCAACGATGTGCTGATTTCGCTGATGGCCAACTATGTTGCGCTGTTCATGGTGCAATATCTGGTCTCCGGCCCAATGCGCGCGCCGGGCGATCTGCCGCAGACGCCACGTTTGCCGATGGAGAGCTGGCTGCCGTTTGTGATGACAGGGATGCGCGCACATTGGGGCATTGCCATCGCGCTGGTTGCCACCCTGTTCGTCTTCTGGCTGATGCGTGCCACGCCCGCCGGTTTCGAAATCAAAATCGCCGGACTCAATCCGCGCGCGGCGCGCTACAGCGGCGTGGATGTTAATCGCCGTCAAATGAGCGCGGTGTTGCTCGGCGGTGGATTAGCCGCGCTGGCAGGATTGTGCGCCGTATTAGGCGTGCAGCATCGCCTGATGGAAGGCATCTCCGGCGGCGTCGGCTTTATCGGCGTGGTGGTGGCCTTACTGGCGCGCCTCAACCCGCTGCTGGTGATCCCAACCGCCATTCTCTACGGCGGGCTGGAAGTGGGCGGCAGCGCTATGCAGCGTCAAACCGGCTTGCCCACGTCGGTGGTACTGATTCTGCAAAGTCTGGTGGTGTTACTGATTCTGGCGGGCGATCTGCTGCGCTATTACCACATCAACCTGCCCGGCGGGCGGAAATCGCGCAGCCAACTGGCGGAGGAACAATCATGAATTTGTGGATAAATCTCGATACCGCCTTTTTCGTCAGCTGGCTGGCCGCTGCGGTGCGCCTTGCCGGTCCGGTGTTACTGGCGGCGCTGGGCGAAATCTATGCCGAGCGCTCAGGCGTACTGAATATCGGCATTGAAGGCACCATTCTGCTCGGCGCGCTCTCTAGCTATATGATGGCGGTGGAGAGCGGATCGACCGCGCTGGGCTTTATCGCCGGAGGCGTCGGCGGATTACTGGTTGGCTGCGTGCTGGCCGCACTCTATTTGCGCGCCCACGCCAGCCAGATTGTGGTAGGCATCGTCTTCAATATTTTGGCCGCGGGATTGGCCACCTGGATTTACGCCCTGGTGATGGGCAATGAATCCTCGCCTACCATACCAATGCTCGAACCCTGGCATGTGCCGCTGCTCTCTTCGCTGCCGTTGGTTGGTCCGATTCTGTTCCAGCAGCCGCTGCCGCTCTATCTCACCTTGCTGCTGGCGGTGCTGGCGCACTTTGGTCTGTTTCACACCCGTTTTGGTCTGTCGCTGCGCGCGGTGGGCGAAAATCCCCGCGCCGCACATGCGGCTGGACTTAACGTGTTGAAGATTCGCACGTGGGGCGTGCTGTTCTCCTGCGTGGGCGCTGGATTGGCCGGCAGCTATCTGGTCACCGCGCAGATCGGCCTGTTCCGCGACAACATCGTCAGCGGGCAAGGCTTTATCGCGCTGGCGATTGTCATCTTTGGTCGCTGGAGCCCGCTCAAAGCGCTGGTCGCCGCTTTTATCTTTGGCGCTGCAGATGCCCTGCAACTCTCGCTGCAGCTGTTTGAAAACACGCTGCCGCCGCAGGTGCTGCTGGCGCTGCCTTACTTGCTCACTATTCTGGCGATGTCCGGCGTGGTGGGACGCACATTGCAACCCGGCGCATTAACGCAGCCTTATCGAAAGGAATAACTTATGAAATCGTTTCGTTTCAACAATCTTGCGGATGTTAAGGCGTTCCGTATCAGTCCGGATAGCAGCAACTATTTCGCCATCTTGTTCGACAAGCCGTTAGACGGCATTGAGAACATCTTCGTGGTGGAGATCTTCAACGTCGGCGGCGCTACGCCACCGAATGAGCACGCCAGCGCGCACGAGTTCTTCTATGTACTTCATGGCGAAGGTGTGGCGCGCTGCAACGATGATGAACTTGAGATAAGCAAAGGCGATTCACTGCTGCTGCATCCGGGTAACGATCACGCCATTCGTAACACCGGCAGCAGCAAGCTCTATACGCTGACGGTGATGACGCCGAATGAAGGCTTCTCCGAACTGATTCGTAGCGGTGACCCTGTCACGCTCGATGCAGAAGATATCCGCGTGTTAACGGGAGCCTGATATGCCGGAGAACGTTTTAGGCAGCAGTCGACACAATCAGTGGCGCGTTTCACCGCAAGTGGTTGATACGCGGCGTCCGGCGCAGGCGTCGCGCAGCGTGCAGCTCAGATCGCGTGAACGTTCGGTGATTTTTGATCTGCAGCGTACGGCGATCGTGGTGATTGATATGCAGAATGACTTCTGTCATCCCGAAGGCTGGCTCGGGCATATCGGCGTCGATGTCACGCCCGCGCGCGCGCCGATTGCGCCGCTGCAAGCCTTGCTGCCGACGTTGCGCGCCGCTGAGGTGCCGGTGATTTGGCTCAACTGGGGCAATCGCGCTGATAAACTTAATCTCAGCCCCGCGCTGCTGCACGTCTATAACCCGAACGGTGATGGCGTGGGATTAGGCGATCCGCTGCCGGTTTCCGGTGCGCCGGTGTTGCAAGCGGGCAGCTGGGCGGCGGAAGTGGTGGACGAACTGACGCCGGACGCCGGGGATATTCGCGTCAACAAATACCGCATGTCTGGTTTTCAGGACAGCGAGCTCGACAGCATTCTGCGCAATCTCAACGTTACCACCCTGCTGTTTGCCGGTGTTAACGTTGATCAGTGCGTACTTTGCACCTTACAGGATGCCAACTTTCGTGGTTACGACTGCCTGCTGCTGGAAGATTGCAGCGCCACCACCTCGCCCGCTTATTGCCGCGATGCCACGCTGTACAACGTGCAGCAATGCTTTGGTTTTGTGGTCAATGCCGCCGAATTACAGCAGCAACTGGAGAACGCCTCATGAGTTACCTGCTGGCTGACGGCTGGATTATCACCATGAATCCGCAGCGCGAGATTCTCGAACAGGCCAGTTTGCTGATTGAAGATAAGACCATTCGCGCCATCGGCACGCGCGATGCTTTGCAGCAGCGCTATCCCGAAGCGGAGATTATCGACTGCCGTGAACGCATTATCATGCCGGGTATGGTGAACACGCATACGCATCTGTTTCAGACGCTGCTGAAAGGTCTCGGCGATGACATGGTGCTGAAAAAGTGGTTCACCTGCATGACCGGCCCCAGCGCCTTGGCGTTGACCGAAGAGGACGTTTACGCGGCGGCGCTGCACGGCTGCATGGAGTCACTGCGTTCGGGCGTCACCTCGCTGGTCGATTTTATGTACGCGCATCCGCGACCGGGATTGACTGCCAAAGTGATTGAGGCCTTTGAAGTCAGCGGCATTCGCGGCCATGTTTGTCGCGGTTTTCTCACCAGCGGCGCTGAGCATGGTATTCCGGCTGAGCTGATCGAAACGCCTGAACAGGCGCTGGCCGATGCGCGCGCGGTGATCAATCGTTATCACCACGTCGATGGCCGGGTAAAAGTCGGTCTGGCGCCGAGCATGATTTGGGCGCTGGATGAGAAAGTGCTGCGCGGCACGCGCCAGCTGGCGAATGAAACCGGCGTGCTGATCACTACGCATGTGGCGGAAACCGATTTTGAGATCGAGCAGGCAAAGCTGCGTTTTCAGGCCAGCGATACCGAATTCCTCAGCGATATCGGCTTCCTCGGCCCGGATGTGCTGGCGGTACATTGCGTGCAGTGCAACTCGCGCGACATCCGCGCACTCAAACATCACGACACGCGCGTGTCGCACAATCCCTGCAGCAATCTCTATCTCGCCTCCGGCGTGCCGCCGATTCCGCAGATGCTGGCTGCCGGCTTAACCGTTGGTTTAGGTTCTGATGGCCCGGCCAGCAGCAACAATCACAATCTTTTCCAGGCGATGAAAGTGGCGGCGCTGCTGCAAAAAGGCGTGCACCGCGATCCCACCATTATGACGGCGGAAAAGGTGCTGGAGATGGCCACCATTGACGGTGCGCGGGCAATCGGGCTCGAACATCTGGTGGGTTCGCTGGAAGTCGGCAAACGCGCCGATGTGGTGATCGTTGATACCTCGCATCCGGCGATGACGCCGATCCATCATCCGGTTTCATCGCTGGTCTACTCGGCGCTCGGCCACGAAGTCAGCGATGTGTTTGTTGATGGCGCTTATCTGCTACGGAATGGTGAGTTTACCCAGCTCAATCAAAAAGAGGTGATGGCGCATTCGCAACGTGCAGCGCATTCACTGGCGGTGCGCACCGGCAATGATAAAGCGCGCGGCTGGCGATCGGCGGCGTTTTGAATTGAAGTGCTAATATTTTATCCTTTAGGTTCATTAAATGATAATTTATTAGCACTTTTTCGTTTTTATTTTAATCATTAAAAATGGAATGCAGATCGACAAAGTGCTAATATTTTATCCATTAACCCCATTTAAAGATAAAATAGTGACACAATGGCCCAGCGAACTTCTCTGCTTCTTCCTCAAACGAGCGAAATGCTTGCCGCTTTTGGAGAGCGATTAAAACTCGCTCGTAAAAGAAGAAAACTTACGGCTAAACAGGTGGCGGAACGCGCGGGAATGACCCCGATGACGTTGCGTTCGCTTGAAGCGGGTAGCGCGGGTGTGACTATCGGAGCCTATCTGGCTGTGATGCAGGTGTTAGGACTCGAACAGGATCTCAATCTGCTGGCTGCTGAGGATACTTTGGGTCGCCAACTGCAGGATGCACGTCTTACCTCAACGACTAAATTATTTGCAGCTAAATCAGCGTATAAGGTTGATGAGGGTGAGAGCAGCACGCAGGTAGCTGAGGCTAATGAGCGCGGAGTTGAGCAAAAAAACGCTCAGACAGTCACCTCTGCCGGCCTCGCCTCACTGCTAATTTCAGGGAAGAAAAAATAGGACCCGACAATGACCATGATTAGCGTCTACGCCGACTGGAGCGGACTCAAGCAACCAAAACGTCTCGGTTATCTGCATATTCGCCGCAGCCGGGCGCGTGAATCTTTTGAATTTCAGTATGATCCGCAAGCGCTTCGCGATCCCGATTTGCTGTTGATCCAGTTAGATCCCGGCATCCACTTATTCGAAGGGCCACAATATCCTGCCAACAATCGTGCTGGATTTGGTGTGTTTGGTGACTCCAGCCCCGACAGATGGGGACGCTTGCTGATGGAACGCCGTCTGGAACGCGATATCCGTGGCGGATTATTGCCTTCCGGCACGCGCATGTTTGAATCCGATTTTTTACTGGGGGTTCATGACCTGTATCGCGTGGGTGCTTTGCGTTACCGGCTGGAGGATCAGGGGGAATTTCTTGATAACAGATTGGAAACTGCGGCTCCTCCATTTACTGAAATCGCAGCACTTGAACGTGCAAGCCGCGCGCTGGAAAGCGATCCGGATAACCGTGCTGTTCAGGGACATGAATGGCTCAGGATGTTGATCGCTCCAGGTGGTTCTCTGGGTGGCGCACGACCAAAAGCCAGTGTGGTTGATGAGCAAGGTCAGCTATTTATCGCCAAGTTCCCCAGCATCCGCGATGAATATGATGTGGGTGGATGGGAAATGGTCGTCAATGCTCTCGCCACGGCTTGTGAACTTAACGTTGCCACTGCGATGGCAAAAAAATTTGCCAGCGATTATCACTGTTTCATGGTGCGCCGTTTCGATCGCACGCCCGAAGGGAAGCGTCTGCACTTTGCCTCCGCGATGACCATGACTGGCCATATTGATGGCGAAGATGCATCCACCGGAGTGAGTTATCTCGAACTGGCGGAAGTATTGATTCGTCATGGCTCCCAAACCAATGCTGATTTACGCGAGCTGTGGTCGCGGATTGTCTTTAATATGCTGGTTTCTAACACCGATGATCATCTACGCAATCATGGATTTATTCTGGTTCCAGGCAAGGGCTGGCGGTTATCTGCCGCCTTCGATCTCAATCCAGTGCCCTATGCTGATGGTCTGAAATTAAATGTGACGGCAGCTGATAATGCGCTTGATCTCGATTTGGCGCGTGAAGTTGCGCCCTATTTCCGGCTGAAGGCATCTGAAGCCGAAACCATTATTGAAAACTTCAGCAGCATTGTTGCGCAATGGCGCGTGGTCGCCCGACATTTGGGGTTATCACAACGTGAGCAGGAAAAAATGTCTGATGCGTTTCGACTTGCTGCGGCACATTCCGCTTAACTTACTTTTTGCTACAACATTCAAACTCATAGCCCTCTGCAAAATGCGCTTTTAGCCCTAAGCTTAAAGCCATTCAGCCACTGAAGATGAGGTTTCAATGAGTTTACTGTTTAGTGCAACGCAACTGGGTAAGTTAACGCTCGATAATCGCATCGTGATCGCGCCGATGTGCCAATACTCTGCGGAGGATGGCAAAGCCAGCGCCTGGCACCGCATTCATCTCGGGCAACTGGCGCTTTCCGGCGCCGGTTTACTGATCATTGAGGCGACAGCAGTGGAAGCCGCCGGACGTATTTCTCCGGGCGATTTAGGCTTGTGGGACGATGCAACGGAAGCGGCGCTGGCCAGCGTTCTGCAAGATATCCGCCACTATTCTGACATTCCCTTAGGTATTCAACTCGGTCACGCCGGACGCAAAGCGTCCTGCGCCGCGCCGTGGTTAGGTGGCAATCAGCTATCGCTGGAGCAAGGCGGCTGGCAAACCGTTGCGCCATCCGCGCAAGCCTTTAATCCTGAAGATCGCGCACCGGTGGCGTTAACTAAACAGGATCTTGAGCGCCTGAAACAGGCCTTCGTTGACAGCGCGCAGCGTGCGGCCAAACTCGGTATCCAGTTGATTGAACTGCATGCCGCGCACGGCTATTTGCTGCATCAGTTCCTGTCGCCACTGAGTAACCAGCGTGAGGACGAATACGGCGGCTCGCTGGAGAATCGTCTGCGTTTCCCTCTGGAAGTGTTCCATGCGGTACGCAGCGCCCTGCCGGATTCGGTGGCGGTAGGTGTGCGCCTCTCGGCAACGGATTGGGTTGAAGGTGGCTGGGATGTTGAGCAGTCAATTGTCTTCAGCCAGCAACTCGAAGCGGCGGGCAGCGATTACGTGCACGTTTCCAGCGGCGGCTTGTCACCGCAGCAGAAAATCACGGTCGGTCCCGGCTATCAGTTGCCTTTCGCACGCGACATCCGCAAACAGGTGGCGATTCCGGTGATTGGCGTTGGCTTGATTACCGAACCGAAGCAGGCAGAACAAGCATTGCAGGAAGGTGATGCTGATTTGATCGCGCTGGCGCGCGCGGTGCTTTACGACCCACGCTGGCCGTGGCATGCCGCCGCTGAATTGGGCGCGCAGGCCAAAGCGCCACCGCAATATCTGCGCTCCGAGCCGCACGGCCTGAAAGGCACATTGATTTCGAATAAAAAGTGATTGTTTGACCCGGTGCGCATCAATGCGCACCGCTACAACGTAGGGTCGCCATTTATGGCGACCGATTCACACCTAACCTGCTACTTCCGACTTCATGGTCTGCAACATATGCTCAGCCAAACGCAAGCTCAACGCCGCACCGGTTAATGTGGGGTTCATGCATGACGCCGACGGCATCACACTGGTTCCGGCAATCCACATATTGGGATGATCGTGCGTGCGGCAATCGCGATCTACCACCGAATTGTGCGGGTCATCGCCCATAATGGTGGTGCCCATGATGTGCTGGCGATCCTGAAACTTAGTATCGATCGACAATATCTCCGCATTCAGCAGCTCTGCAAACTTGTGAAAATCTTTGATGCCCGCTTCTTTCCCGGCATGCCAGTAATCCGTCACGCTGTAGTAAATCTCCGGCAACGGAATACCAATCGCATCTTTTTTCGTCTTGCTTGGCGTAACGCGGTTTTCCGCCAGCGGCAAGGTTTCAAAATCGATAGCAAAGTTCAGCGAGCGCGCCGACTGGCGGCGGATCTCAGCATCCAGTTTGGAGCCCAGCACGCCTTTCTCAATCAGCGATGCAGCATAATCAGCGGTTGGCACCGTGTTACGCACTTTGATCTTGTAGCTGGGGAAATCCTTGCGGAAGGCGCCATCGCGGTTGTTCAGATACACCAGCAATTCGGTCGGCCCCTGACCTGGCCACACATCTTCCGACATCATCACGTTCATACTAATGCCGGTGTGGCCCATCAAATTGCGGCCAACCTGATCGGAAGAGTTGGCGATGCCGTTGGGATATTTCTCCGACGTCGACATCAACAGTAGCTTGGGCGATTCAATGCCGTAGGCCGCCAGCACAAAGTAGTCGGCGGTTAAATGGTGCTCGGAACCATCTGGCTTTTTGTACCAAACGCCGGTGATTTTGCCGTCATCCGCCGCTTCAATGCGGTAGACCACCGCGTTATCCAGCAGCTTTGCTCCCAAGCGTTCCGCTTCATCAATGTGCATCGAACCATCATATTTGGCGGCGATTGGGCAAACCGGATTGCAGTTATTATTGCCGCCACACATCGGGCGCTTGCCCCACGGCTTAGTCGCGCGACCGTTCGGTTCCAGCACCGGGTTATAACCGCCTTTACCCAGCATCTCGGTGAGGCGATCAAACAGATAACTGGTTGGCAAACCCGGCATCGGGAATGGCGTAGATCGCGGTGGCCAGGCTTTGCCGCCCTGCCCACTTTCATCTTGTCCATCAACGCCCGAAACGCCCAGTTCATGCTCGGCTTTGCCATACCACGATTCCAGCTCGTCGTAACCAAAAGGCCAGTCGCGGCCACGACCATAAAGGGTGTTAAGTTTGAAATCGTTAGGGATCATGCGCCACAGCGCCGAGCCAAAGTGCCAGGTTGTGCCACCGACAACGCGCAGGTATTTGGTGGGATATTTAACCGGCCCAACCTGCTGCAAATAGTCACCGTAGGTGGACGGAATATGCGGTGGATTGGGGTAAGGCGAACCCACGCCCTGTAATTTGATGTTGATTAACGACATCTTGAACGGGGAATTTCGAAAACGTTCGACGATTTCCTGACGAGAAACTCGCGGGCCCGCCTCAAGGATGATGACCGATTTACCCGCTTTCGCCATCTGGCAGGCGATCAACCCGCCCATCACGCCCGAGCCAATGATGATCACATCGGCATCGACTTTTTGTGCACTCATGCGCCTTCTCCTGTGGTTGCCACTTTGCCATCTTGCGTTACTGCCCAGTAGAACGGCCCGCCGCCATAGGTTGGGACCACCAGAATATCTTTGGTGGGCAGGTACATCATCGCATCGGCATAAGCGATCAACTCCAGATCGCTGCCGTCGCCGACCACGCCGGTGTACCACGCAGAAATGATGCGTTTTGCCGTTTGCCAGTCAGAATTATCGGCCCCAAAAGCGGCAAGAAAATCGTCGACATGGGCAAAATTATGCTGCTGCAACAATGCCTGCAGGCTGCTGAGCCGGTGTGTGAAGTCGGCATTATGGCGATTTAAGGCATCGAAATAGCGCTGCCCCAAAATCGGGCCGACCGGGCGACTGACCAGGAACTGCGAAACGGTCAGAAAGCCATTTTCAGCCAGCTGATCTGCAGCCAGAGCGCGCGCCGGAAACAGGGAATTACACATCGCGCCGAGTGACAAAATGCCCATGCCTTGCAGCAAACGACGTCGGGAAAGGTTATGCGCCATGTTTTTTCCCCTTACACGAAATAGAAACCAGCAGCACCAGTAAAATAATGATAACTACCACACCACCGCCCCACACAGCAGGCTGCGCCAGGCGTGCAATCAGTGGGCGCTCGCCGCCTTCACGCACGGTTTTCACCTGTTCAGGCGTTACGTTCAGTTGAGCATTACCAAAGTTTTTCAGCACGTAGTTGCTGACGTCGGCAATTTGCCGATCGCTCAGTCGATCGGTAAATAATCCATCCGGGCCGAAAGCGGGCATTACCACATCTTTGCCATCAACCTGGCGATGTACGCCGTAGACAATGGTGGCAATCAGGTTATCGGCCTGCGGTGCGCCGGTGGCGGTGTTATGGAACAGCGAAGGATAGAAGTGATTGCCCGCACCATCCGCCTGATGGCAGTTAGCGCAAGAGCTGGCGTAAACCTGCCAGCCCGCATCAGGATTTTTAACCGCTCGCAGCGCTGCTTCATCTGTTGCGGGTTTGCCAAGCGCGTCGCGTGGCGAATTGGTGGCCTGAGTCACTGCGAGGATCTGCCGCAGATAAGCCACTATCGCATTGATATCGTCATCAGACAGATGCTGTAAGCTATGCTCGACCGCTTCCGCCATCGGACCTGCTGCCTGCGCTTTGCCTGCAACATGACCCGTTTTGAGATATTGCGCGATCTGCGCATCGCTCCAGTTGCCAATGCCGGCTTGTTGATCGGGAGTGATATTCGGCGCGTACCAACTGCCCAGGCTGCCACCGCTGAGGGCCTGAGCATTGTTTTGCCCCATCAGCGCATTACGTGGCGTATGGCAGGTATCGCAGTGCGCCAATGCATTGACTAGATAATCACCGCGATTAACCACATCCGATTTATCGTTTGCCGGAATAAACGGCTTATTATCGGCAAACAGCATATTCCAGAAAAACATACTTGAACGAATATTAAACGGGAAAGGCAAATCCGTTGCTGGCGGTACATTATCGTCTGCTTTTACACCGTGCATAAAATAAACATACAGCGCATGCATATCGGCATCGGAAATTTTCGCGTATGAGGTGTAAGGCATCGCCGGATAAAGATGCTGCCCCTGTTTATTAATGCCACTTCGCACGGCTTTAACGAAATCTTGTTCGCTATAATCGCCAATGCCGGCGGTTTTTGATGGCGTGATATTACTGGCAACAATATTCCCCAACGGCGAGGAGATAATATAGCCACCCGACATTTCTTTGCCCTGATTCGGTGCGGTGTGGCAAGCTCCACAGTCCGCAGCAATAGCCAGATACTTGCCTTTCGCAATAAGAGCCGCAGACTCAGCCGCATCTTCAGCGTGAGCTGAAAATGTGGCAGACATCAGAATGCTCAACGCGAAAGGCAGACAACACTGTCTCACCTTTCTTGCTTTCATTGTAATTGCTTCCGGTAAATAATTATTAGTATGGTAAAAACAATAATGCACTTCTATGGCAACCCACAGAAGTGCACATTATCAGACAACGTCAATTCACAAAATACAAACAGTGCTATAACAATTCATAATCATTGAAGATGATATTTTCGCCACTTGCGGCCGTTATATCGACTTTACCTGGCTCGGTTAAAAAGGCATCGCCGGGATGTACCCAAACTTCTTTTACCCGATTGGTATGAGTTTGATCGGCAATCAGTACCCGCCCTTCGGTAAAGAACACGCGCACGCCAGGCCCGTGTTGCGTATATTCGCCGGTACTGGCACCAGGCTTGAGCGTGACCTTCCAGCCTCTCACGGTTTTCTTATCCAGAACCTGACTAAATGCGGCATTGGCAGGCCGCGAAGCGTTACCAAAATGTTGCGGGCCTGGGATGTTAATTTCGAATGCCACCTGATGATTGACGTTATTTCCGGTATTGGTGACCTTATCCGTATCCGATTTTCCTTGATGCTCACCAAATTTAACATTGCCGCTTTTCATTTCTGTCATGTTAACCGGCTTGTCGGGATACTCTATTTTGACCGGGCTCCCTTCGATGTGCGTATTAACATAATCCAGATGCTGCTCATGAAATAGCGTCGATTGTCCGGGTTGAATTAATACGCGCATCACCGTGACATATTTATTTTCCAGAATGACGTGATGCAGTGGTTCCAGATCGGTGGCAACCCCTTTTTCAGCCGCTTGTGTCGGTAATCCTGCGCTTAACAGCGTCGAGCACAATAATGTGCTGAATAATGTTTTGCGAATAGTCGACATAAACACTCCTTTTCTTACGAATGAATTAAGTAGAGCAGAAATTTACTCAACGAGTGTGACCCAATTTGCGCCCTTGCCGGTGGGGACGCGCTCAATTAATGTCAGTTTGCCAGTGGTTTGATCTATGGAATAGAGCGAAATTTGTGTCGACTTCTGACCCGATTCAATTAAATAGCGCCCGGAATTATCAATAGCAAATCCACGCGGCTGAGCTTCTGTTGGCGTGCTATTAATCAACGTCAATCGACCATCGCTCGGTGAAACATGAAATGCAGTAATATGACTGCTGGTGCGTTCAGTGGAATAAAGGAAACGTCCATTCGGCGTGATATGAATATCGGCTTGCCATAAACGCGGTTTGGCGGATTTTGGCAAATCATCATCGCCGGTCAGTGGTCGCGCTTCGCCACGCTGCATGTTGGCGGCAATGGCCGGATCGAGTGACGGTGTCGCTTCATGTTCCGTCAAGGTGCCATCTTTGTTCAAAGTCAGGCGGGAGATGTTGCCGGCCATTTCGGTCAGCACATAGAGATTCTGCTCACCCTTCTCATCCCGTTGCGGTGCAAAGGTGAAATGACGCGGTCCGGTTGCCGCCTCGCGTTGAATATTCACAAAAGCTGGCGTGTTCGCCGTAACGGTTCCGCTGTGGCTATCGAAACGGTACTGCAGCAGTTGATCGGCACCCAGCAGCGGCACAAAGAGAAACTGGTTGCTGGGATCGGTCTGAATGGAATGTGCACGCTTTCCGGTATGCACCACCTGCACCGGCGCACTCTCAACTTTGCCATCCGCGGCAATGCGATTGATGCTAAACAGATCGCCGCCGTAGGAAGATGAAAGCAGGAATTTCCCGCTCTTATCCAGCGCGACATACGCCATCGCCTCTGGCAGCGGCGTATCCGCAAAATGCTGCAGCGAGCCGTCAGGTTGAATATGCCAGGCCGAAACATGGTAAGGCTTACTGCGAACGGAGACATAAAGTGTCTTGTTATCCTGCGATACCACCATCGGCATACTTTTCAGGCCGCTGGGGTATTCGCCAATCGGTTTCAGCTGGCGCTGCGCCTTTTGCAGCTCGTAGGCCGTCACCGTTCCGCTGTCGCCGTTGGATACGTAGACAAAGGATTTCTCCTGCGCCAATACCGTTGATGCAAAAAGCATCATGCCTGCGGCTATTACCGTCTTTTTCATCTTGGATCTCGTTTTTGTAGGGAACAATGCGGGTATTACCAGCGCGTATTAAAGTGTTCGCACAGCTCCAATACGGCTTGTTCTGGCAGCGCGGCGGGCTTATCCACGCAGTTCAGCCAAAGGCGCGCGGTTTCTTCCAGCTCTTCAAGGGCAAAGCTCACCGCTGAAACGGATTTCCCCCACATCACCGGGCCAAGTCTCTCCAGCATCACGCCTCGCACGTCATTGGCCAGCTCAGCCACCTGCGCAGCCACATCGGCATGGCCAGGGCGGCGATAGCCGATTAACGGAATCCGCCCGACTTTCATCACCTGATACGGCGTCAGCGGCGGCAAAATGCTGTCGCGCTGCCACACGCCCGCTAACGTCAGTTGCACCAGATGCGTGGAATGGGTGTGCACCACGCCGTGCGCCTCCGGGTTGCGATCATAAATCTGACGATGCAACAGCAATGTCTTCGATGGCTTGTCGCCTGAAACCCATTCACCGGCGCGATTAACCTTGGCAATCCGGCCGGGCTCCAGATGTCCCAGACAAGCATCGGTTGGCGTAATCAGCCAGCCATCTTCCAGCCGAGCGCTGATGTTTCCCGCGGTGCCGGTGGTATAGCCGCGGTTAAACAGATCGGCTCCTACCTGGCAAATCTCTTCTCGCAAGACCTGTTCGTTTTGCATGCGGTTTCTCCTGTTATTGATTGGCGGTGGCAATGACGTTGGCATCAGATTTGGGGCTGATCGGTAATGGCTCCAATTTGCCGAGCACAAACATAAAGGTCAGCGCACCCAGCACGCAGATGCCGCCCGCGACCAGCAACGGCACTACAAATGAGCCGTGGCTGAGGCTCAGCATCAGGCCGGTGAAGGAAGCCGTAACAATCCCGGCCAGGTTGCCAGCAAAGTTCTGGATACCGCCCAGCGTGGCCACATAATTGCTAGCAGGCGCAACATCGGCCGGCAGCGTCCAGATGTTGGCGGCGGTGAAGGCTAAACCGGCGTAAGTGATGGAGAACAACGTCAAGATCACCGTAATGCTGTCGGTGAATGCGGCGAAAGCAATCACGCTGGAGAGCAACATGCCGCTGATAAGACAAGTTTTACGCGCCGCCGTCAGGCTAAATCCTTTGCGATACAGGGTATCTGACACAATCCCGCCAAGCAGGCTTCCCGGAATCCCCATCAGCGCAGGGATCGCACCCAGCGTCCCTAACTCTTTCAACGAGAAACCATGTGCCACAGTCAGATAAGTTGGGAACCAGGTCACAAAGAAATAGGTAGCGAAGTTCATGCAGAAGAAACCAATCATCATTCCCCACACGTTGCGATGGCGGAACAGTGACCACAGTTCAACTTTGGCGTCGGCCTGCGTGGTGGGCAGAGCACGATCTTCCAGCAGATTTTGGCGCTCAGTTTCATCGAGGCCTTTCATCTCTTCAGGCTCACGATAGAAGACTAACCAGATCACCACCCAAATCAGGCCCAATGCGCCAGTCACGATGAACGACGTTTCCCAATCCCACACGCTGATCAGCCAGGCAACCAGCGGCAGCGCCAGCGCACTGCCAGCACGCGGACCGGCATCAAAGATCCCGCTGGCCGTTGCACGCTGTTTTTTTGGGAACCAGCTGTAAACCACTTTGACACAGCCCGGATTTCCCCCTGCTTCGCCCAGACCTAATGCTAAGCGCGCCGCAAAAAGAGAAGTGAATCCTTTACCAAATGAGGTAAACACCGTAAACAACGACCACCAGCCGACGGCGATGGCGAGTCCGGCACGGGCACCAAGACGATCGAGTAACCGTCCGGCCGGAATTTGCATCAGCGCATAGGTCCAGAAGAAGGCGCCCAAAATCAGTCCCATGCTGGTGTCATCGAGGCCTAAATCTGCTTTGATGTGCGGTGCGGCGATCGCGAGGTTGATACGATCGATGTAATTGATTGCGATGGCGAAAAAGCAGAACACGATCATCAGCCAGCGAATTCGTGGATATCTGCGCATGGTGAATTCCTTTATGATTTATATAGGGTTAACGAGGTTATGCGGCCTTGGGCGGCTGCAGCCCGCGTTGGGGTTAAATTTGGGGGTGACAGTTCGCGAACCTGTTAAAAAAACGTGAGCAGGCACACCCAAACTGATAACATGATGTCAAAAGTAAGCGATTACAAAGTTCAGTCAAGCCAAAAGTAAGCGCTTTCAAAATTGATTGTGAGTTGTCTGCAATTTTTGTGGGCAAGCTCACTCTTTCTGCAGGAGTGACTTGATGAGTGAGAAGCAAAATGGATCTGGCCGCGTATCACTGGATGATGTTGCGCGTCTCTCTGGCGTTTCAACGGCGACGGTTTCACGCGTATTGAACGGCAGCACCACGGTCAAAGCGTCACGCCGTGAAGCGGTGGAAAAGGCCTGCGAAGAGTTGGGATATGTGATTAACCGCGCCGCGCGCACCCTCGCCTCACGGCGCAGCATGACAATTGGCGCGGTGGTCCCCACGCTGGCGACAGAAACCTTTTCGCGTCCGCTGGCGGCGTTTCAGCAACTGATTCATGAAGCCGGCTACACGCTGCTATTGGCCAACTCCAACTTTGATCCGGAAACCGAGCTGAAAGAAGTCAATAAGCTGATTGAGTACGGTATCGACGGTTTAATGCTGGTGGGCAATACCCATCATCCAAAGCTGTGGGAGCGCATCATTCAGCAGGATATCGCCTGCGTACAGACCTTTTCGCAGGACAGCGAAAGACCATGTGTCGGTTATGACAGCGAGGGTGCGGCTGAAACCCTGGCGCAGCATTTGCTGGGATTGGGGCATCAGCGTTTTGCGGTGATTGTCGGCACGCCGCCCTCGAACGATCGTATTTCAGAACGTCTGAACGGTACGCGCCGCGCCCTGCAGCAGTATGGATTGACGCTGCCGGATACGCATTTAATTGATAACGCCTTCACCATGAATGATGCGCGCAGAGCGGTGTTTCGTTTACTCGATGCGCCGCAGCCGCCCACCGCCATCATCTGCGGGAACGATCTGCTGGCGTTTGGTGCCATGCGCGCGGCGAGCGAGCGTTATCTGCGCATTCCGAATGATATCTCCATCGTAGGCTTCAACGACTATGAATACGCCGAGCATCTGGAGCATCCGCTGACCACCATGCGCGTGGATTTAGCGTCGATTGGTGAACACGCGGCGCATTATTTATTGAACACGCTGAATAACTTACCTGCGCAAACGCAGACGCAGATAAGCACCGAGTTGATTGTTCGGGGCAGCAGCGGCTCGGTGCCCCGTCAGGAACGCTAATCGCGCCTGTCCATGCCGAAACGGTTGAACACCTCAGTAACTGACGGCGTTTTCAGCCAGCTCAGAAATGCCTGCGCCTGCTCCGGTTGTTGGGCGCGGCTTAACACCGCAGCCGAGAGCGAAATCGCCTGCTGTGTACCCGCAGGCAGCGGTCCAACAACATCAATGCCTTCCACCATCAACAGTTCGCTGATCTGCTGTACTGCCAGGTCAGCGTTGCCCTGCACCAGTTGCTCGGCGGTGAAACCAGCAGGAATTACCGTGCCACGCGCGCGCAGTTCCGCATCAATGTTGAGTTGTTTCAACAATTGCGAGAACCAGACACCGCTGGCTCCGGCTTCTGACCAGGCCACCGAACGCGCAGCTAACAAAGTCTGAATCAACGTTTCACGATTGCTGATATCAGGCTGCGCAGAGCCCGCCCGCACCGCAATTCCGATGGGAGAATCGACCAGTTCGATGCGCGTACCCGATTGTGTCAGGCGGTCCAGCGTCTCAACCGTGGCGATCACTACATCCGCTTCGGCGCCGGCGTTGAGCTCTTTTTCGATGATGGTGCTGGGATGCCAGCGTATCGCCAGCGGTATATCGGGATGTTGCGACTGCCATTGGGCAACCAGCGTGTTAAACGGCGCGCTCAGTGCGAGCGCGCTATAAATCGTTAACGCCATGATTAATCCTCGCGTGCGAAAAAGGGAGCTCGACGCAGCAGCGCAGCATTAAGTTGCTCAGGCCGTGTCACGCCAATCAGCGCTAAATCACGATCGATTTCATCCCGCAGGATATGCATGGCATGTTCAACGCCCGCCTGAGCGCCAATCACCGCGCCATACAGGAATGGACGACCCAGAAATACGAAGTCCGCGCCCAGCGCCATCGCTTTCATCACATCGGTGCCGCGACGGATGCCGCTATCAATAATTACCTTCATATTGCCCTTCGCCGCCGCGATTTCAGCGAGCGTATGCAGCGGTGGCACCGTGTGATCCAGCTGACGGCCGCCGTGGTTGGAGAGAATCACCGCATCGGCGCCAAGATCACGCGCGATGAAGGCATCATCCGGCGACATCAGCCCTTTAATCACCAGATTGCCTTTCCATTTTTTACGGATCGCTTCAACGTGCTTCCAGCTCAGTTTGTCGCGTGCATTGGTGTTACGCACTTTGCTCGACATCATCGGCGGGCCGCGTTCAGCATCGGTATTTTCGAAGTGCGGCGCACCATGACGCAGGAAGGTTTGCGCCACCGTGCCCAGCAGCCAGCGCGGACTCATGGCGCTTTGCCACATCACTTTCGGCGTGATTTTTATCGGCATGCTGAAGCCGCTGCGGGTGTTGTGTTCACGATTACCCAGCATCGGCGTATCACCGGTCACCACCAGCGTCTTATAGCCTGCGTGTTCAACGCGATCGACTAATCGATCGATGCGCGGTTGATCGCCCGCCAGATAGGCCTGAAACCAGGCGTCCGGATTCGCGGCGATCACCTCCTCCAGCGGAATCAGCGACGAGGCGCTCAGGATCATCGGCACATTCATGGCCCGTGCGGCTTTCGCCAGCATTAAGTCAGCGCGGTAGCTAACAAACGACGCGCCGCCAAGCGGAGCCACACCGAAGGGATGCGCCCAATCATGGCCCAACAAGTTCACCCGCTGATCCCGGCCCGAAACATCACGGAACATACGCGGCACAAAGACGTATTGCTGATAAGCCTCATGCGCGGCAGCAAGTCCTCTGCCGGTTTCCACGCCGCCTTTCACATACTGATAAATCATATTCGGCAACCGCTTACGCGCATGGCGTTCAAAATCTTCCAGCGCCAGCAAATCACGAAAATGGCGTGGCACCGTATTCGCAGGTCGCACCTGCGCTTCGGGTGTCACGTTAACGTTAATAGCGGTGGTTTCTCCACGAATGGTCATAGTGCGTTCTCAGGGTTAGCTAAAAGTAAGCGATTTCAAAATAGACATTCCGACGAATGCATTCATTTCTATCCTGACAGATACGCAGTTTTTTTGTGTGACGAGCATCACCTTATGAAGACAAATGTAAGCCCTTACATTTTCATTTTGCCTCAGGTATGGTGTGCTGTAATTCACTTATGTATCGCTGGTGTCGGAGAAAATGATGAGCCAACGCATAGTTTTACTGCATGCCACGCCGGTGGCGATGTCCCCTATTCAGGAAGCCTTTAACGATCTTTGGCCAGAGGCTGAAGTGGTGAATTTGCTGGATGATGGTTTGACGCTGGATCGCGCTAAAGAGGAACAGCTTTCGCGCCAGTTGATTGATCGCTTTGTTGCTTTTGGTCGCTACGGCTATGCGATGAATGCGCAAGGTATTCTGGTGACCTGCTCAGCTTTTGGCCCGGCGATTGATGAACTCTCTGCGGCGTTGCCGGTGCCGGTGCTGAAACCGAATGAAGCGATGTTCGAGGCTGCACTGCAGCAAGGCGAACGCATCGGCATGCTGGCGACCTTTGGTCCGTCATTAGTGACGATGTGCGATGAGTTTGAGCACTATGCCGCACAAATTGGCTCATCTGCGACGCTGGAAACCGTGCTGGTTCCGAATGCCATCGACCTGCTACGTAAAGGCGATGTCGCCAGCCACAATCGTCTGGTCGCAGAGTTCGCGCCGCAGTTGAGTCACTGCGATGTAATTATGCTGGCGCACTTCTCCACCTCACGCGCCGCCGATGCCGTGCGTGAGAAAGTCTCGATTCCGGTGTTAACGGCACCGCATGCCGCGGTGAAAAAAATTCAGTTAGCGATTGGAGGTTCATCATGCTGATTGGGGTCATCGCCGATGATTTTACCGGTGCCAGCGATATCGCCGTCACGCTGTCGAAAGGATTGGTGGGCGAAGGCGGTTTGCGCACGACACAATATCTTGGCGTACCGCACCAGCCGGCCGGCGAAGCGGTGGAGGCTGGCGTTATTGCTTTGAAATCACGCTCATTGCCGGCCGAGGAAGCCGTTCAACAATCGCTGGCTGCCTGTGAATGGCTGTTGCAGCAAGGTTGTGCGCAGATCGTGTTTAAGTATTGCTCGACCTTCGACTCGACCGATGCCGGCAATATTGGTCCGGTACTCGACGCGCTGGCTCAGCGATTAGCGGCGCGCAATGTGATTGTCTGCCCGGCCTTTCCCGCGATGGGCCGTACGCTTTATCAGGGCAATTTGTTTGTGCACGACCGTCCGCTGAATGAATCTGGCATGGAACATCATCCTGTGACGCCAATGAAGGATGCGGATATCCGCCGTTTGCTGGCGCGTCAGGCCAAAACGCGCGTCAGCCACATTAGCTGGCAGCAAGTGGTGCAAGGCAGTGATGCATTGCGCGAGATTCTGCAAGCCCGCGCAGACGAGGAGCCGCAATTGGTGGTGGTGGATGCCATCAGCGATCACGATTTAACGCTGATCGGCATCGCTGCTGCGGGTGAGAAGTTGATCAGTGGTGGATCGGGCATCGCGCTGGCCCTGCCGCACAATTTTATTAGCGCTGGTGAAGCGCAAGGTAACAACAGTGAGTTTCCTGCCATTGAAGGTTCCAGCGCCATTTTAGTTGGCAGCTGTTCAGGTGCGACGCGTGGACAAATAGAGGAACACCAAAAACAGCATGCGGTGCTGGCCATTGGGATTGAGGATGTGATGGCGGAACGTATTGATGCTGACGATCTCGTGGATTTCATCCTCACCCATCAGGACCGTTGCCCGCTGATCTATTCCTCAGGCGATCCGGTAACGGTGAAGCAAGCACAGCAGCAGTTTGGGCAACACAACATCTCGCAGCGACTTGATCGGCTATTTGGCGATACGGCACGCAAGTTGGTGCTTGAAGCGGGCATTGAGCGTTTAGTGGTTGGCGGCGGAGAAACCTCGGGGGCCGTGGTTAGCGCGCTGAATTTAGGTTCGCTGCAGGTTGGACGCGAAATCGATCCTGGTGTGCCCGCTCTGTTTGCTCAGGGCGAGCGGCCGCTGGCGCTGGCGCTTAAATCGGGGAATTTTGGTCGGCGCGACTTCTTCTTGCATGCACTTAACGTATTAGCCGGTTCTGCGCATTAAATTTAAGACAACGTCGTGCTGACGTTGTCTTCTTATCACTCTAACGGCCACCAAATTCCGGTAGCACCTCAAACCAGCTCAACAGCCAGGCAAGAATATTCATCGCGCCAAACACCAACAGCAAAACCACCGCCAGCGAACAACGTTGCTGAGATTTCCACGCTAGCAGCGCGGGGATGATCACCGCCCACAAGGTGGCAAACAGTCCGGCAAAACCAATCGCGGCGACAAAGCCATTCGGCCAGCAAATCGAGGCAATTAATGGCGGCAGGAAAGTCAGGCTGGCGGTTTTTAGGCGTGCGCCGGGTGAATTCCCGTATCCCAGGCGATCGGCGATGAAATCAAACAGACCGGCGGTGACGCCAAGGAATGAGGCAATCACGGCGAAATGCGAGAAGATCGACATCATCAGCGCCAGCGCATTGACGTGCAGATGCGCACGCAGCGCCGCCATCAGCGCAGCGATGTCGCCGCCCTGCTTCACAATCTCAGGAAACCCGTCGCGCGGTAGATTTCCCATGGTGCTGGTCAGCCAAAACAGATACAACGCCAGCGACAGCAGCGTTCCCAACACCAAAGCACGCGTGATGTTCTGCTTATTGCCGCCGTAATAGCTCACCAGACCGGTGATGTTGCCGTGGTAACCAAACGAAGCGAGACAAAACGGCAGCACACCGAGTGCATAAGGCCAGTAACGTTCACCGGCAGCGGGCCCACTGAGTAACGACGGCACGTTCACTTGCGTCAGAAGGCCGCCAAACAGCACGATCAACAGCAGAATTTTCGCCAGCACGCAGAAGGTCATCAAGCGACTAACGCCCGTCGTACCGAGCCAAACAACGGCGGCGACGCACAGCGTTAGCAACACTTTGGCTTCTGCGGTTGAGATCGGTAATCCCAACTGACTGATTGAGTGCTGATACACCGGGCCGCTGGCCGAAATGTAGGCGTACGTCAGAATGCCGAGGACAAAAAAGATGCTCAGCCCATTGAGCGTTGCCCAGCCGCGTCCGAGCAAATCTTTGGTTAAGGTGTCGTAGCCCGCACCAGCGGGATAGTTCAAACTGACACGCATAAACAACAAGCCAGACAGCAACATACCGCCCCAGCTGATCAGCAGTAACACCATCGCCCAGCCAAACCACGCGCCCGCCATCACCACCGGCAGCGTAAACATCCCTGCCCCCACCACGGTGCCGCAAATAATCATCGCGCCCCACCATACGGAAGGCTGGCGGCGGGAGAATGTCATCTCCGTCATCACTTATTCCCTACAAAACCACTTAAAGGCGGCGATGATACACGGGAAAACGCTGAGAAGAGAGTTTGAAACGAGACAAAACGCGCGCCATAATGCAGGTGCGCATTAATGCGCACCCTACGAAAAAAGCGCCAATCCTTTGTAGGGTCGCCATTTATGGTGACCGAAAGACGCTTAACTGACGAGCATTACGCCATCAAGACGCGCGTTTAAGGAAGGGAAAAGAACTTAGTCATAGAACGCAGGTTTCGCCGGCATGCTGACCGGCACGATGTCACCAGAGTTTTGCGCGGCAACGCAGGCATCGGCAGCAACCGCCGCAGCGTAGCCATCCCACGCAGATGGGCCGGTCATCTCACCCGATAACACGTTATTGATGAAGTCCTGCAGCTCCACGTCATAGGCATCGATGAAACGCTTTTTCCAGTCGGTAAGAATACGGGTGGAGAGTTTGGCTGCGCTGCGCGTCTGTACCGACATCGGTTCAGGCAGTCGCGCAATCCCGCTTTCGCCGACCACTTCACACTGAATATCGTAGCCGTAAGCGCAGTTAACGAAGATTTCAACATCGATGCGCACGCCTTTGGCGGTTTCCAGCAGCACGATTTGCGGATCTTTCAGATGCGAAGCCGCTTTACTGGTTGAGCGCGGGTAGATCACTTGGGCGCTGACGTAATCATCTTTCAGCAACCAGCGCAGCACATCGAGCTCATGAATCAGCGTATCGGTGATCGCCATATCGGTGGTGTAGGAATCGCCCACTTCGGGGTTGCGATGCGCGCAGTGCAGCATCAGCGGTTCGCCGATGTCACCGTTCTCAATCACCGCTTTCAGCGCGCGGTAGCCCGCGTCGTAAGGACGCATAAAGCCCACCTGCACCAGCTTCTTACCGGCAGCGATTTCCGATTCCACGATGTTCATGCAACCCTGCGCGGTAACCGCCAGCGGCTTTTCGCAGAACACCGCTTTGCCGGCTTTAATTGCTGCCAGCACAAACTCTTCATGGGTTGGGCCCCACGAGGTGACCAGAATCGCCTGCACCTCTGGCGCGTTAATCAGGTCATGTGCGTTGTCGTAAATCTCCGCCTGAATGCCGAGATCGTTGATGATCTGCTCGCAATTACTGCGGTTGATGTCATTCAGCGCCACCACGCGCGAATGTTGCAGCACCTGGCTACAACGACGAATGTGTTCGCGACCGATCGCGCCCGTGCCAATTACACCGATATTGAGCGTCATGGAAGTGTTCCTTAGTTATTCAGGTAAGCAATGCTGGATTGGATTTCATGAGCAATTTGTTCTTCGCTCCAGTTATCCATCACGGAGGAAAACGGTTCGAAAGCGTAAATGCCGCGATAGCCCATCTCTTCCAGACGCTGCACTTGCTGTTTCGATTTCAGCAGATCGTCGGCGCTCAGCATGATGCGCTCTTCGTCGGTTAACTGATGCGTTGGACGCGCGTCGGTTACGCCGGACAGATGCACCAGCCCGATATTGTTGACGTCGACGCCGCCGGCAAAATCTTGTTCAGCGCCTTCGTACAAATGATGGTGAAAGGTATCCAGCACGATTTTGAACGGCGCACCGGCTTGTTTGATCAACTGTTGTGCCAGCGCGGCAGAACGCAGCGAGCTTTGCGGGAAACCGAGCGGCTCCACCAGACCGGCAATGCCATATTCGGCAAACAGCGGCGCCAGGGTTTTTAACGCATCAACGGTTTGCTGCTGGGAAATAACGGTGCCGTCATTCAATGGGCAAAGGACTAACGCTTTCGCACCGGTTGCACGCGCGTCTTTTAATAAATCGCGCGTTTTCTCCAGCACGTCATCGCTTAATTGGTTAAACGGATAAACCGCATTAATAGTTTCGATGGTGAAAGCATGCTGAGTTGCGAGATGGCGAACTTCTTCGCCAGTTAAATTATCGGTCACGCTACCACTTTTCATATCATTGCGAATTTCGACTTTATTTAACCCAAGATTTTCAACCAGCGAGAAAAAACGATCGAGGCTAAGGTTAGGCGCGATTTTACGATTAACGCAGAGTCGGTCATGGCTTATTTTGTAGGTCATGGTGTGTTCTATCCTGAAAGAGTAATATTTATTAGCTTCTGTTTTGTTATGGCGCGTCGATATCTTGCGATAGTAAGCGATGTTGTTTTGCTGCTCTGCCGGAACTTTGATTGATTTACATCAACGCAACATCATTTATACAACTCATGGAAATAGTGCTCGACCTGCTCCAGGCTACGCCCTTTGGTTTCCGGGATGGTGCGCAACACGAACATTGATCCGCCAATACCAATCACGGCAAAGGTTAAGAAGGCTCCGGCCAGACCAAATGCCGCCAGCAGTAGCGGAAACGCCATCGAAATGGCGAAGTTGGCCATCCACAGCGCAAACACCGCGCCGCCCATGCAAATACCGCGCATGCGTGCTGGAAAGATCTCGGAAAGTAACAGCCAGGTGACCGGCGACAGCGCGCCTTGCTGGAAGCACAGGAACATCAGCATGCCCGCCAGCACCAGATAGGCGCGCAGCAGATTGACGTCGCCCGCCTGATGATATTCCGGCATGAAGAAGCACACCGCGGCGATAAAGAACAGGCACGCGGTGCAGCCCATCTGACCAACCAGCACCAGCGGACGACGGCCGATTTTGCCGATCATCCAGATTCCGACCAGCGTCATCAGCACCGAAATCACGCCGTTAGCGATGGTGGCGAACAGCGCGGCATCGTTGCTCAAGCCGGTTGCCGTCAGCATGGTCGGCGCGTAATACATGATGGTGTTGACGCCGGTCAGCTGCTGAATCGCCGCGATGCCGATACCAAGCAGGAACACTTTGCGCAGCCACGGGGTACGCAAATCGCGCAGGCGGCCATTGCCCTGTTGCCGGTTCTCTTCAATGGTTTCTTCAATCTCTTCCAGCTCCCATTCAACGTCATCGGCCGCGCGGGTTTTCTCCAGTACTTTGCGTGCTTCCTGGCTATTACCGCGCATCACGTGCCAGCGCGGGCTTTCCGGCATAAAAATCATGCCAAACCACAGCAATACCGCTGGCACAGTTGAGATGGCGATCATCCAGCGCCACGTGTGTTCTCCGCCCCAGATTTCGTTGAAAGTGGCGTTGGAAACGTACGCCAGCAGCTGACCTGAAACAATCATCAGCTCCTGCAAGGTGACCAGTTGACCGCGCTTGTTGGCCGGGGCGATTTCCGCGATATACACCGGCACCGTGGCCGCTGCGCCACCGACGGCGATACCGAGGAACAGACGTGAAGCGATCATTGAGATGACATCCGGCGCGAAGGCCGAACCGATGGCGCCAAGGGCAAAAATAAAGGCCAGAGAAATGATGATCTTGCGGCGTCCCAGCGCATCCGCGAAATGACCAGCGAGCAGCGCGCCAAAAGCAGCGCCAAACAGCAGTGAACTGGTGACTAATCCGGTGGTAAAAGGCGTGAGTTGCAGATCGTCACGCATAAAGAGTAAAGCGCCCGATACCACGCCGGTATCGTAGCCGAACAGCAATCCACCCAGCGTGGCGACCAGCGCAATAATTTTAACAAATGGCTCGGTGCGCGTGGTGCTATTGGGGCCGGAAGCGGTGTTGGTGGATATATAAAGTTCTCTTTCCATAATACCTCCTGGTGAAAAACAATTAAGGAAATACGGCAGAACAAAACAGAGCGTTCACGCTAACGGTGTTTTTATTTCATGTTAATTTTTATTTAGAATTTGTTTTCCGAAATGTGATTTCAAGCATTTTGGGATTTTTATTTTGATGGATTTACATCACGGGGGGATGTGTTTATTTGGGGCGGGTTTTGAAGAATATAAATAGAAGGTCGCCATAAATGGCGACCCTACGAAAATAGCGACCATTTGTGGCGGCCGCCTTTATGCAAATCGCGCATTAACATTGCCAGATTATGGATTTGCGAAATCCCGCCAGTGCAATAGCATTGATTCCTTTGGTTTTCCCCTGCCGACTCGCCAACTGGATCATCACCTTCATGCGCAATATGCAGTCGCGTTGCCTATCCCTGAACGACTTCGAGAAGTACGCCCAACGTTATCTGCCGCATCCGCTGTTCGCCTATGTCTCTGGCGGCGTCGAGGACAATATCGCCCTGCGCAACACGCTGGCGTCCTTCGCGCGCTACAACCTGATCCCGGAAACCATGGTGGATGTGTCGCAGCGCAGCATTGGGGTTGAGCTGTTTGGGCAGCGCTACGCGGCGCCGGTTGGCATCGCGCCGATGGGCATCTCGGCGTTAACTGGGTTTGACGGCGATTGCACGCTGGCCCGCGCGGCGACGGAGAAGAAGGTGCCGTTTATCATGAGCGGCTCCTCGCTGACGCGGCTGGAAGATGTGGCGCAGGTGAATCCTGATATGTGGTTCCAGGCGTATCTGCCGAAAACGCTGGAGGAGATTGATGCGCTGATCGATCGCGTAAAGCGTGCCGCCATCCCGGTGCTGGTGATCACCGTGGATACGCCGGTTAAAGCCAATCGGGAAAACAATGTGCGCGCCGGATTCGCCACGCCGTTCCGTCCCAGCCTGCGTCTGGCGTGGCAAGGCATCACGCATCCGCGCTGGTTAACTGGAACTTTATTTAAAACACTGCTGAAAAGCGGCATGCCCTATTTTGAGAACAATAATGCGCAACGTGGCGCGCCACTGTTTTCGAAAAACGCGGTGCGGGATTTCAGCGGCCGCAGCCACTTAACCTGGCAGCATATCGAGCATATCCGCGCGCGCTGGCCCGGCGCGATGGTGATTAAAGGCATTCTCAGCCGCAACGATGCGCTGCGCTGTAAAGCCATTGGCATCGACGGCATTGTGGTGTCCAATCACGGCGGGCGACAGCTGGATACAGTGATCCCACCGTTGTATGTGTTGCCAGAAATCGTCGAAGCGGCCGGTGAAATGACGGTGATGTTTGATAGCGGGATTCGCCGCGGCACCGACGCCATCAAAGCCATCGCGCTGGGCGCGCAAGCCTGTTTTGTCGGGCGGCCGTTTAATTATGCTTGTGCGGTGGGCGGTTTAGCGGGCGTCAATTTAGCCATTGATTTGATTACCAGCGAGGTGAGCCGCGATTTAGGTATGTTAGGCGCGGCGTCGCTGGCGGATTTAGGGGAAAGGCATCTTCGAGCGCAAATACTGTAGCGGCGCAATTTATTGCGCAATGAATTGCGCCGCTACGGTATGTGCATAAATAAACACCTTCACCTGCGGCGCGGCAGCGAAACCAGCAGCAAGCCAAACACAATCAGCACCACGCCGGCAAAGCTGCTCCAGCGGAAGGTTTCGCCCAGCATCGGCAAGGAAATCGCGGCCAGCCACACCAATACATAACTCAAACTGAGCAGCGGATAGAGCCGGTTAAGCGGCAGCTGGCGCAGCGCTAGCATCCAGCACAGCATCGACAGCGCATATGATCCGAGACCTACAGCCAACAGCAGCAGCGCTTTCCAGTGCTGCACAGTGAGCAATTCGCTTAACGGCGGGAAATCCAGCATCGCCAATCGCAGCACCAGCTGCGCCAGCGAAACCAGCAACACGCTGCACAGCGCCAGCATCACGCCTTTCATAGATGACTTCCCATCAGCGCCACGCCAGCCACAATCGCCAACGTACCGATCCACTGCTGCACGCTGTAGGTTTCGCGCCAGATCAGCCGCGCGGCGATGGCAACCAACACAAAGTTGAGACTCAACATCGGATACGCCACGCTTACCGGCACCACGCGCAGCACCGCCAGCCACAGCAGCATGCCGATGCCCAACAGCAGGATGCTGAGCGCTAGCCAGAAAATCCCCTTTTTGATGCCGAGATGGGCCGCCTGCTTCTGACACAGCTGGGCGGCACAGCTCAGCACGCTAACCAGTAAAATCAGCAGCAGATTCATGGTTTAGCATCGTAGCCGTAGTAAACCAGGCGGCCCTGACGATAGACATCATCCGGTTCCGGCAGGTTTTTATCCGGCGTGCTATCGCTGGAATTCATCATCAACACCAGTGAAACCTTGCCAAGACGACGATGCACGCGCAGCCAGTCGGCAAAGTTATCCGCATCAATATAGTGTGACTGTGCATCCGGATAGCTCAGGCCATATTGCAATTCACCTTTGGCATCGTAGAAATTGATGTCGCTGCGCTGCAATTCCCAGGCCACCGCCGATGCCACGCCCGGATTGTTGGCCAGCAAGTAACGACTATCCGCCAGCTGATCGTGTACCGCGCTAACAAAACTTTGTGGCTGCTTGGAATCGCGCACCTTGTCAGGAATGGCAAATCCCACCAGTAACGCCAGCGCCAGCGGACAGAGCGCGGCTAACTGCCAGCGACCCTTCTCCGGCTTGCGGCTCAACCAGCCCATCATGCCCCATCCAATAAAGGAGAGCGCCGCGCAGAGCACGCCAAGCCATTCATCGCCGCTATAAACCGGACGATGCGCAACGCCCCACGGTGCCAGCACCACTAAAACCACAATGGTGATGATCAAACCGAACAGCAGATTGATCCAGCCATTCACCTTCAGCGCTTTAATCACCTGCGCCGAACCGCGGTGTGCGTAATGCGCCATCAGCAGCGCCAGCGGTGCGAAACACGGCAAAATATAGGTCGGCAGTTTGCCTTTAGCGATGCTGAAAAACAGCAGCGGCAGCAGCACCCAGCTCAATAAATAGATCGGCCCGGCTTGCTGGCTGCGCTGACGCCACGCGCCAATCAGCGATCCCGGCAGCAGCGCCAGCCACGGCAAACAGCCCGCCAGCAGCACCGGAATGTAATACCAGAATGGCGCTTTGTGCTGCGCGTCCGACTCGGCGAAACGCTGAATATGCTCGACCCAGAAGAAGTAGTACCAGAAATCCCCTTCCTGTTGATTGATGGCCAGCGCCCACGGCGAGCTGAGCAGCGCAGCGACCAACATCGTCAGCGGTCCCCAACGCAGCAATTCACCAAAGCGACGTTGCCAGATGGCCCACGGCAGAATCGCCAACACCGGCACCGCCAGCGCGAGAAAACCTTTGGTCATAAAGCCCATCGCGCAGGCCGCACCCAGCAAAACATATCCGATCAATCGTTGCCGCGTGCTGCTGGCCTGCGACGCCAGCCAGTAAGTGCACATCGCGGCGACCAGCCACAGCATCAGGATCGGATCGAGCACCGCGTACGTGCCGACGCCGTACACCAGCAACGAGGTGAGAAAAATAATGCTGCCGCTCAGCGCGATTTTACGGCTGGCGAACATCTGCGTGCCGAGCCAATACACCAATATCGCACTCAGCGTGGTGCTGAAAATCGATCCGGCGCGCACGCCAAAGTTAGTGTGACCAAACAGCAACTGGCCGAGGTTATTGACCCAATAACCGGCTATTGGTTTCTCGAAGTAGCGCAAATCGAAGAAGTGCGGCACTACCCAATTGCCGCTGAACAGCATTTCCCGGCTGATTTCGGCATAGCGGGTTTCGTCCGGCTGCCACAAGGCGCGGAACTCAATCGGGATCAGGTAAAACAGCGCGAAGAGCGCGATGAGTAACGCGGTTTTAGTGCCTGTACGCATCCGTGGTTCCTGTAAAAATTAGCGCTGGCAGCCTAGCCAGCCTTCACGCCCGGGAATATGCCCGCGCACGATGTTGCCATGTGGCAGCGTAGTGAGATCGTCGGGTAACAAGGCGCTGAGTGGACAAAACTGAATGCCTTGCTGCTCAGCACGCCTCAGCAGATCGGCGAACGCCTCAAGCCCGACAATCCCTTCTACTTCGGCATGAATGGTGTAAACCGGCGAACCGCTTGCGGCATGGATCTGCTCGAGGATGAAATCGTTAAAACCTTCCGCGCTAACGGATTGCCCAACCACTTCATCCCAGGTCGGCAAGGTAACCGGGATTTGTACTGTACCGAGGCTGCCGTCACTGAGGATTGGCAGAAAAGGACCGCTGCCGCGACAGTCGCTGTTGTAGCTGAAACCAAATTGCTGCTTGGCAGCCACCACGCGGCCATCGGCGCGCCAGCCTGCCACCGCTGAGCATGTGACATTGTCACCGATGATCGCTTCCAGCGCCTGTTTACCGCGCGCAATCTGCTCAATCAGCTTCTCTTGCGGCCACACGCCCGCCCAGGTTTGCCAGGCAAAGTGATCCCACGCATGCAAACCAACTTCGTGATGATCGGCGGTGGCGCTGATGATCTCTTCCAGACCGCGACCAATCTCACGTCCCGGCCAGGCGGTGCCTGCCAGCAAGATATCCCAGCCGTAGAGTGATGCTGCGCGCGAACGCAGCATTTTCCACAGGAAGCGCGGTTTTAACAGGCGCCACAAGTGACGCCCCATATTGTCCGGCCCAACGCTGAAGAAAAAACTGGCCTGCAGCTGATGCAAACTGAATTGCTCCAGTAACGCCGGAACGCCGAATTGGGTGCCGCGCCAGGTATCAACATCGACACGCAAACCCACTTTTTTCATGGCTTATCCTGCAGCTCAACGGTGCGCAGGAAGAAGTCCAGCGTGTTATCGATGGTGGTATCCATCTCGACGGTGGGCGTCCAGTCCAGCAGACGTCGCGCGTTTTTGATCGACGGCTTGCGGTGTTCCACGTCCTGATAACCTTTGCCGTAATAGCTGCTGCTTTCCACTTCACGGAAACCGGCAAACGGCGGGAAGTTGCTGCGCAGCGGGTGACGTTCAAAACTCGCCAGCAGACGCTCGGCCAGCTCCTTGATGCTGGCTTCGTTTTCCGGGTTACCGATGTTGACGATCTGGCCATCGCAGTTGTTCTGCTTGTTCTCGATGATGCGGAACAGCGCTTCAATGCCGTCGCGAATATCGGTGAAGCAGCGCTTCTGGGCGCCGCCATCAATCAGCTTAATCGGTGAACCTTCCACCAGATTTAGGATCAGCTGCGTGATAGCACGAGAGCTGCCGATACGCGCGGCGTTGAGGTTATCAAGGCGCGGTCCCATCCAGTTAAACGGACGGAACAGCGTAAAGCGCAGTCCTTCTTTCTCACCGTAAGCCCAAATCACGCGGTCCAGCAGCTGCTTAGACACCGAGTAGATCCAGCGCTGTTTATTGATCGGCCCCACCACCAGATTGGAGTGATCCTCATCGAAATGCTGATCGGTACACATGCCGTACACTTCGGAAGTCGATGGGAAAATGATGCGCTTTTTGTACTTCACGCAGTCACGAATGATTTTGAGGTTCTCTTCAAAATCGAGTTCAAACACGCGCAGCGGATTGCGGGTGTACTCAATCGGCGTGGCGATGGCGACCAGCGGCAGCACCACGTCGCACTTCTTAATGTGATACTCGATCCATTCTGAGTGAATGCTGATGTCGCCTTCGACAAAGTGGAAGCGAGGCTGATCGAGGAAACGGCTGATGGCGTCAGAACCGATGTCTAAACCGTACACTTCGAAGTTATCATCCTGCAGCAGACGTTCGGTGAGGTGGTTACCGATAAAACCGTTGACGCCGAGGATCAGCACGCGGGTGCGACGTTTCACCGCCGCCACCGGCTGTGAATAGAGCAAAGCGCCCTTCACCATGCCGAGGTTTTGCGCCAGCTGGCTGCCGTTCATAAACACGCCGTTATCGCTTTGACCAGTCACCACTTCCAGCGCGCCTTCACCGCAGGCGATCAGGAATGGCTCAACGGAGAGCACGGTGCCCGGTTTGGCCTGATATTCAGTGCTGTGCACGCGACTTTTCCACACCACGAATTTCACTGTGCCAGCAAAGGCGAACGCACCGGGCCACGGATAAGTCACCGCGCGCACCAGATTGTTGACCGTCTGCGCCGGTTGTTCCCATTTAATGCGGCCATCTTCTGGCGTGCGACGACCCACAACCGTGGCTTCGCACTCATTTTGTGGCGTGGTAACAATATCGCCGCGTTTCACCGCCGGTAATGCGCCTTCCAGCACCTGCGTTGCACAGGCAACCAGCTTGCGATGCAGCGTTAACGCGTTGTCCTGCTCGTCAATCGCCACGCGCTGTTGCGCCACGATGTCACCGGCATCGGCGCGCTTAACCATGCGGTGCAGCGTTACGCCGGTTTCGGTTTCGCCATTGACCAGCACCCAATTGAGCGGCGCGCGGCCACGGTATTTAGGCAGCAGCGAACCGTGCAGGTTAAAGGCACCCAAACGCGCACTGCTGAGAATGCTGTCGTTCAACAAAGCGCGGTAATAGAAGGAGAAGATGTAATCCGGCGCCATAGTTTTAATGCGATCGACCCACAGCGGATGATTCACATCCTCCGGCGCATACACCGGAATGCCCTGCTCAGCGGCTAAACGCGCAACGGAGTCGAAAAAGTGGCTCTCAGTTCCAGTGTCTGAGTGGGTGAAAATAGCGCTGATTTCATAGCCAGCGTTCAGAAGTGCAGAAATACCCGCACAGCCCATTTCGGCGTAGGCGAAGACGACAGTTTTCATTGCTCAATTTCCTGTACAGATGAGGCGTTTTGCTGTGGGTGAATCACACGTTGGATGAAGTAGCGCGGACGGGCGCGTACGTCGTTGTAAATACGGCCGATGTATTCGCCGAGTAATCCCATGCCGATAAACTGCGCGCCGACAAAGATAAACAGCACCGCGAACAGCAGGAACACGCCGTCACCGGCCCAGGCCGCACCGAGGAACAGACGCAGCACAATCAGAATCAGCGAGAAGGCAAAACCGGCCAGCGCAATCAGGCTGCCGACGATACTCAACAGACGCAGCGGCGTGGTGGTCAGGCAAGTCACCAGGTCATACATCAGGTTAATCAGCCGCATAAAGCTGTATTTCGAATCGCCAAACTCACGCTCGGCGTGCGCCACCGGCAGCTCAATGGTGCGGCGCGCAAAGGTGTTAGCGAGGATCGGGATAAAGGTGCTGCGTTCGTGGCAGTTCAGCATCGCATCGACGATATGGCGGCGATAGGCGCGCAGCATGCAGCCGTAATCGCCCATTGCTTTGCCGGTGACGCGCTGAATCAGGTGATTGATGGTGCGTGAGGCGCGGCGGCGGAACCAGCTGTCCTGACGGTTTTGACGTACGGTGCCCACCACGTCGTAACCCTGCTGCGCGGCTTTCACCAGATTGGGGATCTCTTCCGGCGGGTTTTGCAGGTCGGCATCCAGCGTGATGATTAAATCGCCGCTGACGTGGCTAAAGCCCGCCATGATCGCTGAGTGCTGGCCGTAATTACGGTTCAGCAACACGCCAACCACATGGCTGCCCGGCATATCGGCGGCATCAGCAATCATCTCGCCCGAGCGATCGCTGCTGCCGTCATCGACCAGCAGAATCTCGTACGCCAAGTTTAATCCTGCGCAGGCCGCATCGGTTCGACGCACCAGTTCCGGCAGGCTCTCCTCTTCGTTGTAGACCGGGATCACCACGGAGACTTTGCGAATGGCTTTTTCTTCCAGCATGTCAAACTCCAGCGATATGACGTAATGCGCTAATCACGCGCGTGACATCTTCATCGCGCATATCAGGGAACAACGGGATTGAGCAGATACGATCGCTATTCCATTCGGTGTGCGGCAACGAGAGTTGCGGATAGCGTTCGCGGTAATATTTGTGGGTGTGCGCGGCACGGAAATGCAGCCCGGTGCCGATATCCTGCGCTTTCAGTGTTTCCATCAAGGCATCGCGGGTAATGCCGCATTGCGCCTCATCAACGCGAATAATGAACAGATGCCATGCGTGCTGATGCGCCCATTTTGGCTGCGCCAGCGGCAGAAACGGCGTATCCGCCAGTTCAGTGAGATAGCGTTGCGCAATCGCCGCGCGGCGTTCATTGATAGCAGGCAGCTTTTTCAGCTGCACCAACGCAATGGCAGCGCTGATATCCGGCAGGTTGTATTTGAAGCCCGGCATGGTCACTTCGGCCTGCGGCTTGCGGCCGTGCGTGTGGCGATCGTAGGCATCGACGCCGAGTCCGTGGAATTTCAGGCTGCGCATGCGGTCGGCCAGCGCTGCATCATCGGTAACTATCAAGCCACCTTCGGCGCAGGTCATGTTCTTAATGGCGTGGAACGAGAAGATCGCCGTGCCCTGCGCACCAACGTGCTTGCCTTGGTAGTAGCAGCCTGCGGCGTGCGCCGCATCTTCAATTACCGGAATGCCATGACGCTCACCGATGGCGCGGATGGCATCCACATCGGCGGGTGCGCCGGCGTAATGCACCGGAATGATGGCGCGCGTACGCGGCGTGATCGCCGCTTCAATCAGCTCGGGCGTGACCATTAAGGTGTCGCGATCGATATCGATCATCACTGGCGTCGCACCGAGCAGCGTGATGATGTTGATGGTGGAAACCCAGGTCAGCGATGGCGTGATCACTTCATCGCCGGGCTGGATGCCCAGCGCCAGCAGCGTGACGTGCATGCCCGCCGTGGCAGAGCTGACGGCAATCGCATGCTGATTACCCGTGAGCTGGCAAAAAGCCTCTTCCAGTTCGGCATTTTTCGGGCCGGTGGTGATCCACCCCGACTCAAACACCGATTTAACGGCGGCTAACTCTTCCTCGCCCAACGAGGGACGTGAGAATGGTAAAAAATTCATAACGTTACCTTGGAATTAAGCACTATTTAACGGCCATTTATTCCAAAATACGCGGGTTAACTTAACGCAACATTAAATGGGGATGGTACTAAGTCGGCTTTTTCTGACACGTTGAGGATTGGTAGAGGAAGGGACAAATTTGCCGGTTTATCATCGTTAAACAGCACATTTCTTAAGGTTAAACTAAGGTTTTGACCCTATACTAAGTCAGGATATGTCTTATAACGTCTGGAGGATAATGCGATGAGTACGGCTACTGACAGACTTTCTCAGGCAGCGCTGCGCCGCCACCATATTGGGGTGAAAACCAAAGGATTGCGCTATCGTGGCGATCTGTATGTTTTCCGCTATAACGCCGGTCACTACGATGTGTTCCTGAATAACGACCGCGTGATGTCACTGAATACCAGCAACGTGCAGGAAGCGATTCAGCTGTTTAAGCAGCAGTCATAACACTTAATAGTTATTATTTTTCCTTTCACCCGATGATCTCAGAACGTTCTTTTTGAGAGCGCTCTCATATTCTTAACGCCTGCAAAAAATTATTTTAATCCGCGAATGCAATTCTTTATGCGTTAATCCTCATTCGGTCTGTTGACCTTTTAGGCTGAGGGAGATTTCCCTCAGCCATTTTTATTTACCAGGCAAATAATCATGAAATCAAAATACTCCGCCGCGCAGGTATTTCTGCATTGGCTATCCGCCGTAATTATTATCTGGGGTACTCTCTCCGGGTTTATGGTCGCGCTCTTTGAACCCGCCTTTGAACATAAAGCCTGGGTGGGCTTCGTCAATGTTTCATTGACTACGCTATTTATTCCTTTCTTCGTGATGAGATTGTGGTTTGCATTCCGTCACGGTAAACCCAATGATCATCTGCTCTCCTCACGCGAAGAGAAATTATCCGCCATCGGGCATGCTTTACTCTATCTGAATATGACCATCGTGATGCTCAGTGGCGTATTGATGATGGATCGCCCTATCAACGTATTTGATTGGTTCTCTCTACCACAACCGATTGAAAATGAATCGATTACGCGTGTTTTCAACCGCGTTCATATCTTCTCATGTGCCACGCTGGGATTATTAGTCATCGGCCATGTGCTGGCGGTAGTAAAACATCAAATGAAAGGCAAAGCACTGCTACGTCGTATGAGCTGGTGATCTTAAGATCATTCCGAGAGTGCTCTTATAGCTTAGGCCTTCTTATCTTATTACTTTAGCGCAAAAAAATTCACAGAGACAATTCATATGCTCACTGATGAACAGGCACAAACATTACTCATTTCTGGACAGCACAATTACGAAGATATCCTGCTGTTAGATTCTGCCTATAATAAAATTACGCTACCCAAGCAATCGATCACTTTTTCAGTTAACGAAGCACAAAAGCGTTTAATGCTGTGCCTGCTGAATAAAATAAGCTGCAAGCGCGAGATTATTCAAGTGGTGTGGAACGATAATCATCAGCGCATCCGCGATAACAATTATCATCAGTTGGTGTTTCAGTTTCGCGCTCTGTTACAACGCAATGGTTTACCGGCAAACTTAATTGTCACCGTGCCCTATTACGGTTTGAAGTTGAATGAACCCTTATTGCGCGAACTGAACAGTTGCGGATCCGCAATGCCAGAAGAACGGCGTAAATTGCTGCCGCAACTGCTCTCCTTTGCGCGTTCACTGTTCTAAGCAAATGGATATTCGCTTAATTGCGCATGCCTGCATCCAATGGCGATCTCTTTTCATCTGGCTGCTCAGCGCGCTGCTGCTCATCGCGGCGCTGATGCGGTTGATAATGACGCTCACTGCAGGCCACGCATTCACTATCGAGCTGCCAGTTTCGCCCGAAAACGGGCAAAACGCTCCGCGCGCGTCTGGGCTCAATCTCGCGTTATTCAATGAAAAACAGGCGTGGTCGCCTTTTGCGGTGGGTGAGATGACCTCTGACGATGCGCGTCTACACGATGCGCCGCGCAGCGCTTTGCCCGTAAAGGTGGTCGGCATTGTTCATCAACGAAAAGCAGATCAAAGTCTGGCAATTCTTGCCGCAAACCAACAGCAATTCACCGTATCCAGCGGTGAAGCGCTGCCGGGCTATGCCGCGAAAGTGGCGCGCATCTTCCCCGATCGCGTAATCGTGCAATATCGCGGCCACTACGAATCGCTCTTAATGGAATCAGGCAGTCAGCGATGATTGCACCAATTATGAAAAAATTTCTTCTGTTGCTCTGTCTGATGACGTTTGTGGTTCAGGCAGAAGAGTATGACGCCAGCTTTAAGAACGCCGAGATGGGCGAATTTATTAATACGGTGAGCAAAAACCTCAGGAAAACCATCATTCTTGACCCTAGCGTCAAAGGCCATATCAGCGTGCGCAGCCATGAAGTGCTGGATGAAGAGCAGTATTACCAGTTCTTTCTCAGCGTGCTGGATGTGTATGGTTTCTCAGTTCTCAACATGAAAAACGGCGTGCTGAAAGTGGTGCCGTCGAAGAATGCCAAAAGCGGCGTGATTCCCCTCTCCAAAAATGGCGAGATCCGCGCCGGAGATGAGTTGATTACCCGCGTGGTGCCGCTGCAATTTGTCACCGCCAAAGATCTCGCGCCTCTGCTGCGCCAGCTGAATGATGCCGCCGCTGGCAGCGTGGTGCATTACGATCCCAGCAACGTGCTGCTGATGACCGGGCGCGCAGCCGTTATCGAACAATTGGTGGCGATTGTGGAGAGCGTCGATCTGCCCGACGATCACAGCGTCGATAAAATCACGTTAGAAAATGCCGCAGCGCCGCAGGTCGCGGAGTTGCTCAACAATCTGCACAGCAAAGCTGCGGCTAAAGCGGTGGCCGACAGCCGAACCAATGCGTTGCTAATCAGCGGCGAGGCCTCAGCCCGTCAATCATTGCTTGAGGCCGCCCGCGAACTTGATGCAAAGCAGGTGCGACGCAGCAACGCCAAAGTGATCTACCTCAAACACGCTAAAGCCGAAAACCTGCTGGAGGTGTTAACGGGCATCAATCCGCAAGGCGACACCCGCACCGAAGGCGGCACCGCGATTCCGGCCATCAGCGTGATGAAAGACGTGGTGGTAAAAGCCGACAAACACACCAATTCACTGGTGATCAACGCACCGCCGGAGAGTGTTGCCGAACTGGAACACGTGATTCATCTGCTGGATATCGATCGTGCGCAGGTTTTAGTCGAAGCCATTATTGTTGAAGTTGAAGATGCCGATGGTCTGGCGCTTGGCGTGCAGTGGTTTAATCAGCGCGGCGGCGGTACGCAGTTCACGGATAGCGGCGCACCGGTAACCGGACTCTCACCGGGCGGTATGGGCGAGGCGCTGGCAAAGATGAACGGCCTCGCCGCCGGTTTTTATCGCGGCAACTGGTCAGGTTTATTCACCGCGCTGCAAACCAACAGTGAAAACAATATTCTCGCCACGCCGAGCATCGTCACACTCGACAACATGGAAGCGGAATTCACCGTCGGCCAGGATGTTCCGGTGCTGACCGGTTCCCAAACCACCAGCGGCGACAACATTTACCAAACCGTATCGCGCCGCAGCGTGGGCATTAAGCTCAAAGTGAAACCGCAAATCAGTAAAGGCAATGCGGTGATGATGGAGATTGAGCAGGAAGTCTCGAGCGTGTCAGAAGCGGCCAGCAAAGATAATCTCGGCCCGACGTTCAATACCCGCACCGTGCGCAATGCGGTGCAGGTCAGCAGCGGCAACACCGTGGTGGTGGGCGGACTGCTGGATAACAGCGGTTCACGCATCACCAACAGCGTGCCGCTGCTAGGCAAAATTCCGCTGATTGGCGGCTTGTTCCGCTATCAGTCGGAGAAAAGCAGCAAACGCAATCTGATGCTGTTTATTCGTCCGACCATCATTCGCAGCCAGGCGGATTACAACGCCAGCACCGACTCGCAGCGAAATAAATTTGGCGATGCGCTGCAAGGCTCACCCGCCGCGCGCAACATCGATCGCGGTTTTAATCAGATCCTCGGTGGAGGCCAGAACAATCAGGCGCTGGATGAGACGCTGCAACTGATTAACGACTTCAATCGGGCGGCGCGATGAGTGCCCCGCTTCTGCCGTGGAATTGGGTGCAGCAACACCACATAGTGCTGCTGCCAGAACATCCACCGCGCCTCTGCTGCAAATCGAGCATCAGCTTTGCTGCGCTGGCCGAGGCGCGACGCCGTTGTCCTGATGCGCTGATTGAAACGGTCAGTGATGACCAGTTTCAGCAACTCGCTAGCGCCTGCTATCAGCAGAACAACGCATCGCAGCAAATGGTGAGCGAAATCGGTCAAAGCCTCGATCTGGATGAACTGGTTGATGCCTTGCCGGATGAAAATGAACTGCTCGACAGCGACGATGGTGCGCCAGTCATCCGCTTGATCAATGCGATCCTGAGTGAAGCGGTGCGTGAAGGCGCTTCAGACGTCCATATTGAGCCGTTCGAAAAGTTGTTGAGCGTGCGCTTCCGCATTGATGGCATGTTACGCCAGGTGCTGACGCCGCCGGTACAGCTCAGCCGCTATCTCATTTCCCGCCTCAAAGTGATGGCAAAACTGGATATCGCGGAAAAACGGCTGCCGCAGGATGGTCGCATTACGCTGCGCGTTGCCGGCCGCAGCGTGGATGTGCGTGTGTCAACGCTGCCCGCCAGTCACGGTGAACGCGTGGTACTGCGTATTCTCGATAAAAACAGCCTCGATGTAGCGCTGGAAAATACCGGCATGCAGGCGCCCCTGTGTCAGCGTTTACAGCAGCAATTGCAGCTGCCGCACGGCATCATTCTGGTTACCGGCCCAACCGGTTCGGGAAAAAGCACTACGCTGTATGCCGCCTTGCGCGCGCTTTATCGTCCGGAAAAAAACATTCTTACCATCGAAGATCCGGTGGAATACGAGCTGGAAGGCATCGGTCAAACCCAAGTGAATGCCAAAGTTGACATGACTTTCGCCCGCGGGCTGCGCGCCATTTTGCGTCAGGATCCGGATGTGGTGATGATTGGTGAGATCCGCGACAGCGAAACGGCACAAATTGCCGTGCAGGCTTCGTTGACCGGCCATCTGGTGCTCTCAACGCTTCACACCAACAGCGCGTTAGGTGCGGTAGAACGCCTACGTGACATGGGCATCGAACCCTTTTTGCTGGCGAATGCGCTGAGCGCAGTGTTGGCCCAGCGTCTGGTTCGCAAACTCTGTGAAGCCTGTAAACAGCCGTGGCAACCCGATGATCATGTGCTAACCCGCTACGGACTCGGTGGCCTAACGCTCAGCGCACCGCTTTTTCAGCCGCAAGGCTGCGCCGCGTGCAATCACAGCGGCTATCGCGGCCGCACCGGCATTCATGAGCTGGTAATCGTGGATGATGCGCTGCGCAGCGCTATCAGCCAGGGATTGAGTGAGCAGGTTTTACAACAACATATCACTCAGCGTATCTCGCTGATGCAAGACGGTCTGGAGAAGGCGCTGACAGGCATCACCTCACTGGAAGAAGTGCTGCGCGTCTCACGGGAGGGATATTGATGCACTTCCGCTATGTGGCGCGAGACGATCAGGGTAAAACCCAGCGCGGCACGCTCGAAGCCGATAATGCGCGTCACGCGCGCCAGCAATTGCGTGAGCGTCGCTGGCAGCCGCTATCGTTGAAGCGTGCAACGGCTTCATCCGCCAAGACAGGTTGTATTAAATCCCGCGATTTCGTCTTGATGATGCGCCAGCTCGCCACCTTAACCGGTGCGAACTTACCGCTGGCGCAGTCGCTGCAGGCGCTGGCCCAGCAGAGTGAAAAACCGCAGCAACGACAGCTAATCGACACCTTGCGTCAGCGCGTGCTGGAAGGGAGTTCGCTGGCGGAAGCGGTGGCGCTGTTCCCGAAAACTTTTTCTCCCTTGTATCAGGCGATGATCAGCGCGGGCGAAGCCTCCGGACGTCTGGATCGCGTGCTCGAGCAATTGGCGGATTACAGCGAGCAAAACGAGAAACTAAAAAGCAAACTGTTGCAGGCGATGATCTATCCGCTGTTGCTCACCGTGGTGGCGATGGCGGTGGTGGGAATTTTGCTGGTCGCGGTGGTACCTGAAGTGGTAGCGCAATTCAGCCATATGCAACAGAACTTGCCTGCCAGCACGCGGATTCTGATGCAGCTGAGCGATGCAGCGCAACAGTTCGGACCGGCGCTGCTGATCGTCATCGTTACGCTTGTGCTGCTGTACCAAACCGCCCTGCGACGTCCAACACTGCAACTGCGCTGGCATCAGCGCATGCTGCAGCTGCCATTAATGGGTCGCATCACGCTAAATCTCAACCTGGCGCGCTATGCGCGTACTCTCAGCATTCTTACTCACAGCGCCGTACCGCTGCTGGAAGGCATGGCCATCAGCGCGGCCGTGCTGAGCAATGTCTTTATTCGTGAACGCCTGCAACTGGCTGCTGAACGCGTACGCGAAGGCGTAACGTTGACGCAGGCGCTGGATGCTTCACAACTGCTCACGCCGATGATGCGCCATATGATTGCCAGCGGCGAAAGCAGCGGTGAACTGGATGCGATGCTGAAGCGCACCGCCGATATTCAGGATCAGGCTTTTGTCAGCCAGATGACGCTGGCCGTCAGCCTGTTCGAACCCTTACTGATTGTGGTGATGGCGGTAGTTGTGCTGTTCATCATCCTCGCTATTTTGCAGCCAATACTGCAGCTCAACTCACTGACAGGATAAAACTCAATGGAATTAGCGTCGGTTAACACTCAACGCCAGCGTGGCTTTACGCTGCTGGAAATCATGGTGGTGATTGTGATTCTTGGCGTACTCGCCAGTTTGGTGATCCCAAGCTTAATGGGGAATAAAGATCGTGCCGATCGGCAGAAAGCCGTAAGTGACATTGTCACGCTGGAAAATGCGCTCGACATGTACAAGCTGGACAATGGCCGCTATCCCACCACCGAACAGGGATTGAAAGCACTGGTCACAGCACCGGCAATCGCTCCGCAGCCGCGCAACTATCGCAGCGATGGCTATATTCGCCGCCTGCCACAAGATCCCTGGGGTAACGATTATCGCCTGGTCAGTCCAGGAAAACAGGGTGCTATTGATCTGTTCTCGGCAGGCGCGGATGGCGAAGCCGGCAGCGAGGATGATGTGAATAACTGGCAGTTGGATGGCAGCGAATAACCATGAAGAACAGAAGTCAGGGTTTCACGCTGTTAGAAATCATGATGGTTTTGCTGCTGCTGGGCGTGGTGACGCGTTTAGTGGTCGCGGCGATGCCCGAGAGCAAAACCGCGCAACCGCTGGAACAGTTGCAGGATAGTGCGCGCTGGGCATGGGAACAGGCGCAGCTCGAAGCACGCATTTGGCGTTTACAGCTGCACAGCGATCGCTGGCAGCTCTCGACGCTCACCGGCGACGAAGCCGGTGAAAAAGGACCGTTGCCCGGCACTGTCTGGCATCCGGTGGTAGGCGCGTTAGCACAGGGAACGATTAAAAACGGTGAACTTCGCCTGCGTGGCGCGGCAGCACACGCCCTGCCCGCCACGTTGTGGTTTTTGCCGGATGGCGACATGACGCTGGCTGAGATTGAATTTCATTCGGCTGAAGGAGAAGTGCATCAGCTGGCGCTCAATCCCGCCAGCTTATCCGCCACCTTACCGCTATGAAACAGCAAGGGATGACGCTGCTCGAAGTGATGATTGCGCTCGCACTGCTGGCAATAGCCGGGCTGGCGCTGATGCAAACGCAGCATGAGCGAGTGCGTAATCTGCACTATCTGGAGCAGAAACAGATCGCGAGCTGGGTTGCAGAGAACCAGCTCGTGCTGCTGCAGCTTTCGGCGCTGCCGCATGCGGGCCTGCAGGAGGTTCAAATGGCAGGTGAACGCTGGCACTGGCAAGTGCAGAGTTTACCCACCACGCAACCCAACGTGCAGCGTGTTGAAATCGCGGTATGGCGAAATAGCGTTGAGGGTGCACCGCTGGCGCGCCTATATAGTTGGGTTGCGCAATGAATCCACAACGCGGTTTTACGCTGTTGGAGATGCTGCTGGCGCTGGCGATCTTTGCGCTGCTGAGCCTGGCGGGATATCAGCTTTTACAGGGCAGCCTGCGCGCACAACAGCAATCGCAGCAACATACGCAACAGTTGAGTGCGTTGAATCGCCTGTTTGCGATCCTCGAACAGGATCTCAAACACGCGCTGATTCTGCCCAATGCCGTCATTCAGCAACAACCGGCTTTTGTTGCCCAGCAGCAAGCCACGCTGCTGCAATTTACCCGCCGGAATTGGCTCAACCCGCAGGGCGATGCGCGCGCGGCTCTGCAGCAGGTTCGATGGGATTTCAGCCAGCAAACTTTGTCGCGGCAACGGCTGGACGATGGTCTCACCCTCACTTTTCCCGCCATTCAGCATGTCAACCTGCGCTTCTATTCAACTGGCCGTTGGCAGGATCGCTGGACCTCACAATTCAGCCTGCCGCAGGCGATTGAAATGACGCTGACCACGGCGCACTGGGGTGAAATTACGCGCGTGCTGATAGTGGGAAATGGGCGATGACGGCGCAACGCGGCATGGCGTTAATCACGGTTTTGCTGATCATCGCGCTGATGACGCTGCTGGCGGTAGCGGGACAGCGTCAGTGGGTGCAGGCTCTGACGCGTACCGCGAGCCAGCAATTTCAGCAACAGGCGCAGTGGACGCTGCGCGGCGCGGAAACCTGGCTGCTTAACCAAGGCGGCAAACCGCTGGATGGGCGCGTGCAACAGCTGCGGCTGGACCAGCAAACAGTCAGCTATCGCTGGCGTGATCGGCAAAGCTGTTTCAACCTCAATGCGCTGGGTCAAAATGGCCGTACCGATAAGGATGGCGTGTTACATCGCAGCGCGGCGCAACGCGTATTTGCCCATTTGCTGCAGCAACAAGGTATGGATCAACCGGCGATCAGCATCCTGCTTACCCAGATCCACCAGCAGATCAATGCGGGCGACAACAAACAGTGGCCTTTGCTGGCCGATAAGACCGAAATCCGCCATTTATCCTTGCTGGCCGAACCGCGCTGGTCAAACCTCGCGCCACTGCTTTGTGCCTTACCCAGCAGCGAACTCAACATAAACCTCAACGCGCTGCAAGCTGACCAGGCATCACTGTTGATGGCGCTGCTCGAAGGCGAAAAAGATCGTTCACAAATCCTCTCACTTCTGCAAAAACGCCCCGAGCGCGGATGGCCCACGCTGGATGCCTTTATCAGCGCCTTGCCGGGTGGTACGGCAGTGGCCGTTAGTACCTTGCAAAGTATCGCCGTGCTGGAAAGTCAACATTGGGAGCTGCTGATTTGGCTGGCCGACGAACAGCAGTTTGCCGCCATTCGCAGCCAGTGGATACGCCATCAAGACCTTTTTACCCTGCATCACCGACAATATGGATTAAGTGAAGCGCCATGAAATTTTTCAACAAACGCCCAAACGGCTGGCGGGTTCTTGTGCAGCAAGCGCAGGGATGGCGTTGGTGTTACCAATACGCCGACCAGCGACCGCAACAGGGCGAATCTCTGGCGAACTTACCCGCAGCCGATGATATCGAGACGATTGTGTTGATCGCTGCCGAACATGTGACACTCGCTAACGTCACGCTGCCAAAGGCCAATAGCCAATCTCTGCGCTGGCAACTGGAACCGCTGCTGAGTGAGGAGGTGGAAAATCTGCACATTGTCAGTATGGAGCGTCACGGCGATGCGCATCTTATGGCGGCCATCAACCACTTCCCGCTACGACAGATACTAGAAACGCTGAACGATCACGGCATTGTGCCGCAACGCGTAATGCCCGTGACGCTGGCGCTGGAAGCCGGAACGCGCTTACTGCTTGGTGATCAATGGTTGCTGCGCCCGGCAGACGGAACCGGCTTGTCGCTGCCGGACAATGCGCTGGCACAGTTTCCCTCTGTGTCTGAACTGACAGCGATTGAAGGCGATAGCCTGTTGCATCTGGCACAAGGCGCGCGCAACTGTCGCTATTCGCTGCTACAAGGTGAATTTGCCCATCGCCCAGCATTGCGATTACCGCTGTTCGCGTTGGTAGGTGCCATCATGTTGTGTTGGTTTAGCGTGATATTTCCCCCTTTGTGGCAAGGCTGGCAGGCACAACAGGCGTTAACGCAGCTGAACCAACAATTGCTCACGCGCTATCAGCACTATTTTCCTGCTGAATCACCCGAGTTGGTGCGCCGCGCGTTTAGCCGTAAGGCAGCGCAGCCGGCTGAGATGCACGACAATCCGGGTTTGCTTACCCTGCTGCACAACGCTTCGACGCTGCTCGGAAAACTGCATGAAAACCCACTGCAAACGCTGGTGTGGGATGGTGCGACGCAACGATTACAGTTAACGTTTCGCGATGCGCTGCCTGCGGCCGTCAGTAATGACGCGCCTGAGGGCATTGAGGTGATTGTGAAGGAGACACAATTAATGTTGAGCAGGAAATCATGAACCTTTTATCTGGGTGGTGGCAGACACGTCAGCCGCGTGAACGCGGATTGCTGATAGCGGCAATCTTGATCGGCATTGGATTATTGCTGCAACTTAGCTGGCAGCAAGCCGATGAATACCGTCAACGCAGCCAGCAGGCATTCGCACGAGAACAGCAAGCGTTACAACTGCTGCCAGCGTGGGAAGCCGCGCTGCAAAGTTATCGTCAACCTGGTGAAGCGCCCTCAACAGCCGCGCTCAACATACTGGCGCAGCAGCAGGGTTTAACGCTTGAAGTGGAATCACATCAGCATCGCTGGCAACTGAAGCAGGCGGTGACGCTCTCCTTCCCTGTTCTGCTGCAATGGTTAAGCGAACTTGACGCGCGCTGGGGTATTGAAGCCAGTGAGTTGAAAATGCAGCGCGACAAGCAACATGTCCGGCTCACACATCTGGAGCTGAAGCATGCTGAATAATGGGTTGATGCTGCTATTCGGCAGCCTCTTCGCGCTCTCCGTCGGCAGCTTCCTTAACGTCGTCGTTTATCGATTGCCACTGATGATTCTGCAGCCAGATAAAAAGTTGAGTCTGGCACTGCCGCGATCGCACTGCCCGCATTGCCACAACGCGCTACGCAAGCGCGACAATATTCCGCTGCTTAGCTGGCTGGCGCTGCGTGGTCGCTGCCATCAATGTGCCCATCCGATTAGCGTGCGCTATCCCGCACTGGAACTGGCGACGTTAATCCTTAGCCTGTTTTTAGCCTGGCTATTGCCGTGGGATACGACCTTGCTTGCCGCGCTGCTGCTGTGCTGGATACTGCTGGCGCTGACGCTGATTGATATTGAGCATCAGCTGCTACCCGATGCGCTGACGCTCTCACTGTTGTGGCTGGGCTTGTTGCTACAGGCATTTGCCTGGGTGCCGGGCTCATTAAGTGATGCGGTGTTGGGTGCGGCCTTCGGCTATCTGGCGTTGTGGCTACTTGCTAGCGGCTACCGTTACTGGCGCGGAATCGACGCTTTAGGGCTGGGCGATGCAAAATTGCTGGCGGCGCTAGGTGCCTGGCTGGGCTGGCAGATGCTGCCGACGGTTTTATTAATTGCCGCAGGTGGCGGCATTGTCACGGTTTTTTTACGCACACTGCTGTTTAAGCGCCCTTTACACCAACCGCTGCCGTTTGGCCCGATGCTGGCGTTTGCCGGGGCGCTAATGTTTGTTCATCCGTTGATTTAATTTTGTAGGGTGCGCATTTATGCGCACCAGGCATACCAGCAAAAATTTACCCTCTCATATGACTTAAAAACGGCGCTATGGCTACATTCAGCGCGGCGCATTTCTGTGCGTTAGTTTGATTATCTTTCGTCAACGCAGCGTATCGCTGGTTAATGGCATTACTCAGCATTTGCGGTTCAATCTGCGCGGTATTCCAGCCACGGGTTTTAGCCTGACCTAATGCGCCACGCATTAATGTTTGTTGATCTGGAATATCGCTGCGCTGGCAATAATCGCGCGTCCAGTTACTTCCCGCCACCAACGCGGATAATTGGTTTAATTGCTGCGGCTGCAGTGTTTTTGCTGGCGGGTGCTGCTGGCAACCACTCAACGCGGTAGCCAGAAAAACAAATACGCAAGTGCGTAAACGGTTAGTCATTTTCAATCCAGTAAAGTAAAAATAATTGCAGGAATTTTAACCATTTGGCGAGTTTTATAACACCGCCAATAAGGTTGTTTAAGGTCTTTAAGAAGTTAGAGGGGTTTATTAAGGAGGTTGTTAATCAAAGGATAAATAATATTTTCTCGACGTTAATACCTCTAATATCCTTTAAGTCTGCATCTGCCAACAAATTTCTTATCCTGCCTGCGCCTGAAATATTCAGGTCAGGAAATAACGGGCGCCCTACACGCCTACTTAAACCTTTGGATAAGGGAATAAATGATGAAATTAACCAAAATTGCTCTGGCAGTTTCTGCTCTGGCTTTCAGCGGCGGTGTATTAGCGCACGGCTACATCAGCGAACCGGCATCACGCGATCAAATGTGTCGTGATGCAAAAACCCCGAACCTGAACTGCGGTCAGGCGCAGTATGAACCGCAAAGCGTGGGTGAAGGTCCGGATGGTTTCCCGGCTGCAGGTCCTAAAAACGGTGAACTGGTCAGCGGCAGCGGCGGCACCAACTGGATGGGTACCGCGCTGAATGCCCAGAGCAGCGATCGCTGGGTGAAGCATAAAGTCGAAGCCGGTCCAATGGATATCACCTGGACTTTCACTGCCCCACATCCGATTGCCAGTTTCAAATACTACATCACCAAATCCGACTGGAATCCAAACCAGGCGCTGACGCGTGATGCGTTCGAACTGACGCCGTTCTGCGTGATCCCAGGTGGCCCGGCAGCCTCTACCGGCAAAACCACTCACAGCTGTAATCTACCTGAGCGTAACGGCTACCAGATTATTTACGGTGCGTGGGATGTCTCCGACACCGCAGCGACCTTCTATAAAGTCATCGACGTGGAATATGACGAAGTCGCTTCCGTGTGGAAACGCACCATTGGTTCTATCCTGCCTTCCCGCACGCTGGAAACCGGCGACAGCGTGAAAGCCCGTATCTTCGACGCAAACGGCGAACGTGAAGATCTGAGCATTACGCTGAATATCGATTCAGAAGCCGCTGGCGAACCTAATGCCTGGTCAATGGCGTTAGCGAATAAGATCAACGATGCCTTTAAAGACATCCGTGCGGGCGTGAAGAATAAAGACGGTGACGTGGTGCCGGTGGCCGGTAGCAACACCATTTATGCGCAAAGCGAAAGCCAGATTACACGCGTCGAGCTGCAGGTGAATGCTCAGGCCGATAACCGCCCAGGTTTGGAACTGACGAATATCGCCAGCAGCTACAACATTACCGAAGGTCTGACGCCGGTTGAGTTCGGCATTGAAACGCGCGGCGCAATGGTAATCAATGCGAAAGCCTACAACGCGAAGCAAGAGAACATCGGTTTTGGCAGCGTCAATGTTGAAGATGCCGCGCAGAATATGACCGTGAACCTATGGAACGCTGAAGCCGGCGATATCACCATGGTGGTTACCGGTGCAATGAAAGATGGCAAAACCTTCCAGAAAGAGTTCACCACCAAGCTGGTAAGCAACGACGCGGGCGGTGATTTTGACTTCATCTATCCAGCGGGCATCGGTCAGTATAAAGAAGGCACCAAAGTACAGCAGCCAGCAACCGGCGAAGTCTTTGAGTGTAAGCCATTCCCGTATTCGGGCTGGTGTAACATCAACTCACACCATTACGTACCGGGCACTGGCTCTAACTGGCAGGATGCGTGGACCAAAGTTGGCGGCGGTCATCAGCACTAATTTTGCTGTTTTGAACCGGGTGTAAACCTCAATGGCAACCTGCGGGTTGCCATTTTTTATCCACAATTGCAGCTATTTATGCACAATTCATTTCCGCGTCATGCTGACGAAATAATCTAACCGCCGAATTCTTCAACAAATCCCTGATTCATATAGACAAGTAATAAACAAATCTAAACAAAATTAATCATTGTGATGTAGGTCAAAAGGCTCTATATTGGCCGCGTTTTTTCACAGCTGTTACTTTTTTGTTCAATTAGTCAATTGGCGAGCCATACGAGCCCCGGTTGAAGGAGAGATATGATGACGGATAAAGTCCGTATTGATAGTTTTGGTGCCAATGCATTCAACGGAAATAACGACGCATTCTTAGCCCGTCAGGCTGAGTTTGAATCTAACGTCAGGAGTTACCCGCGCAAACTGCCTTTAGCGATCGCTAAAGCCCATGGCGTGTGGATCACAGATGTTGAGAATAAACAATATCTTGACTGTCTGGCTGGCGCAGGGACGCTGGCACTGGGTCACAACCATCCTGATGTTCTCCAGAGCATTCAAAATGTCATTACCAGCGGCTTGCCGTTACATACTCTTGATCTGACTACTCCACTGAAAGATCAGTTCTCTGAGTCTCTGCTCTCGCTGCTGCCAGGCCAGGGTAAAGATTATTGCCTGCAGTTCACCGGCCCTTCGGGTGCCGATGCGGTTGAAGCCGCGCTGAAACTGGCCAAGAAAGCCACTGGCCGTAGCGGCGTGATCAGCTTCTCTGGCGGTTACCACGGTATGACGCACGGCGCGCTGTCCGTCACCGGTAACCTGGCACCGAAAGAAGCGGTTGATGGCCTGATGCCAGAAGTGCAGTTCATGCCTTACCCGCATCAGTACCGTTGCCCGCTGGGTATCGGTGGTGAAGCTGGCGTGAAAGCGCTGACCTACTACTTCGACAACCTGATCAACGACGTGGAAAGCGGCGTGCGCAAGCCAGCTGCAGTTATCCTCGAAGCCGTTCAGGGCGAAGGCGGCGTGAACCCAGCTCCCGCTGAGTGGCTGCAGCGCATCCGTAAAGTGACCCAGGAACACGGCATTCTGCTGATCCTCGACGAAGTTCAGGCTGGCTTTGCCCGTACCGGCAAATTCTTCGCCTTCGAACACGCCGGCATCGAGCCAGACATCATCGTGATGTCTAAAGCGGTGGGCGGCGGTCTGCCACTGGCAGTGCTGGGCATCAAAAAGCAGTTCGACGTTTGGTCACCGGGTCATCACACCGGCACCTTCCGTGGCAACCAGCTGGCGATGGCAACCGGCCTGACCACGCTGAAAATCCTCAAAGAGCAGGATATCGCGGGCAAAGTGGCCGCGCAGGGTGAATGGCTGAAACAGCAGCTGGCCGCGATGCAGAAACGCTTCCCGGTAATTGGTCACATTCGTGGTCTCGGCATGATGATCGGTATTGAGATCGTTAAACCGAACGAAGCAGCCGATCACATGGGCAGTTTCCCGGCTGACGGCGAGCTCTCTGCGCTGCTGCAGAAGAAGTGCTTCGAAGCAGGTCTGATTCTGGAGCGCGGTGGCCGTCATGGCGCGGTTCTGCGTCTACTGCCTTCACTGCTGATCACCAACGATGAGCTGGCGATTTTCCTGGATAAATTTGAGCAGGCGCTGATTGGCGCTGGCGTCAAACCTGTTTGATTGGAAGAGTAAATGTCTGAAGTAAACCCGATTCTGGCCGCCTCTGCACAGAGCATTGAGGCGTACCAGCAGGCGATTGCCCAGAGCAGCGCCGCGGTTGTGCAGTGGCTGCAACAGCCTGAGATGTATCAAGGCAAAACCGTTGCCGAACTGCGCGAGCGTATCACGCTCGACTTCAATCCAAACGGCCTGGGTAACCAGGCCGCGATTGAACGCGCGATTGAATATTTCCTGAAAGACAGTCTTTCAGTGCATCACCCACAGTGTGTAGCGCATCTGCACTGCCCGAGTCTGGTGGTAAGCCAGGCGGCAGAAGTGCTGATCAACGCCACCAACCAGAGTATGGATTCGTGGGATCAGAGCCCTTCCGCCACCATCATTGAGATCAAACTGATCGAATGGCTGCGTGCGCAAGTGGGTTACACGGCTGGCGACGCCGGTGTGTTCACCAGCGGCGGCACCCAGAGCAACCTGATGGGTCTGATGCTGGCGCGCGACGCCTTCTATCAGCGCCGGGGTCACTCGGTGCAGCAGCACGGTATCACTGGCGATCTGCGTAAGATCAAAGTGCTGTGCTCTGAAAACGCGCACTTCTCCGTGCAGAAGAACATGGCGCTGCTTGGCCACGGCTATCAGTCTGTGGTGCAGGTGAAGTCAGATGAATTCGCCCGTATGGATGTGTCAGACCTGAAAGCCAAACTGGCACAGGCCGACGCTAACGGCGAACAGATCCTGGCGATCGTGGCGACTGCCGGTACCACCGATGCCGGTGCTATCGATCCGCTGCGTGAAATTGCCGGGATTGCTGCCGAGCGCAACATCTGGGTACACGTTGATGCAGCCTGGGGCGGCGCACTGCTGCTGTCCGAGAAGTATCGCGACTACCTCGATGGCCTGGAGCTGGTGGACTCCGTCACGCTGGACTTCCACAAACAGTATTTCCAGACCATCAGCTGCGGTGCGTTCCTGCTGAAAGATGAGCGTCATTACGAGCTGATGCGCTATCAGGCGGCTTACCTGAACTCTGAGTTTGACGAAGAGGCCGGTGTGCCGAATCTGGTATCCAAATCCCTGCAGACCACGCGTCGTTTCGATGCGTTGAAACTGTGGATGGGCCTGGAAGCGCTGGGTCAGAAACAGTATGCGGCGATCATCGATCACGGCGTCACGCTGGCGCAGGAAGTGGCGAAGTTTGTCACCTCTGAACCACGCCTCGAGCTGGTAATGCAGCCTCAGCTGGCTAGCGTGCTGTTCCGCTATCGTCCAGAGCAACTGACCGATACCGCTCAGATTGCCCTGTTCAACCAGCGTATCGGCGATGCGCTGCTGGATTCAGGCCGCGCCAACGTTGGCGTGACCGAGAATCAGGGCGTGACTTGCCTGAAGCTGACCTTGCTGAACCCAACCGTGACGCTGGAAGATGTTAAAGTCCTGCTGGCGCTGGTTGAGAAAACCGCCAATCAGTTGCTGAACGCGTAATTACCTGTGATGCGAAAAAGCCGATAACTGGCAACGGTTATCGGCTTTTTTTCGCTTATGCACTTGAATTCAACTCACGCACATAATCCAGAAACGCCTGCAGCGGCGCCGGAATCAATCGGCGATCGTTGTAATAGAGCCACAAGCCAGAAAAACTTTGCCACCAATCCGGCAGAATCGGCTGCAGGCTGCCATCACTCAGTGCCGGTTTTATCCAATCCTCAAACAGATAAACCACGCCGCAGCCGGTGATCGCCGCTTCCACCGTCAAGTCCATCGCCGCGCCGATACTGCAAATCAACGGACCTTTCGGCTGCAAGCGCACTGTTTCCTCGCCGCAGGTGAATTCCCATTCGGCAATCACGCCGGTCGCATAGCGTCCGTGTAAGCAGCGATGCTGCACTAAGTCGCGCGGATGCTGCGGCGTACCGAACTGCGCCAGATACGCGGGTGATGCCGCTAACGCAAAGCGCTGGGTGCGTGGACCGATTGGCAGCGCCACCATATCCTGCTCCAGGTGATCGTCGTAACGAATGCCGGCATCGCAACTATCGCGGAACACATCCTGCACATTACTTTCCGCCACCACTTCCAGCTGGATATCCGGATAGCGCTGCAGAAATCCCGGCACAATCGCCGGTAACACGATGCGCGCGGCGCTGACCGGCACGTTTAAGCGCAAAGTGCCGCCCGGCGTATCGCGGAACGTATTCAGCGCATCCAGCGCCGCATCCACTTCGTTCATTGCTGGTAGCAGGCGCGACATCAGCGCCCTACCAGCTTCAGTTAACGCCACGGTGCGCGTGGTGCGATTAAACAGCCGCACGCCGAGCTGCTCTTCAGCGCGGCGCACCGCATCACTCAAGCGCGACGGATTGCTGCCGGTGATGCGCGCCGCCTCACGAAACCCGCCCGCTTTTGCCACCGCCACCACCGCATGCAGCAATGCGATATCCAATGCCATTGTTCGTCACCTCGTACACTGTGTCCCGTTTTGTACGGATAGTTGCACAGCGCTTTGGCGATTACAATCTAACCACACACTGACAAAGGAGCTTTCCATGTCTCATCCAGCATTGACTTATACCCTTGGCGATCGCCAGGTTGCACGACTCGGTTACGGTGCCATGCAGTTAGCCGGTCCCGGCGTGTTTGGTCCGCCGAAAGATGAAGCGCGTGCTTTGCAGGTGCTGCGCGATGCGGTCGCAGCGGGCGTGAATCACATTGATACCAGCGACTTCTACGGTCCGCACATTACCAATCAGCTGATCAAAAAAGCGTTACATCCTTACGCCGACGATTTGGTGATCGTTACCAAAGTGGGCGCACGCCGTGACGAGAAAGGCGGCTGGTTACCGGCATTTACGCCAGAAGCGCTGACGCAAGCAGTGGAAGATAACCTGCGCAATCTCGGACTCGATGTGATGGAAGTGGTTAATCTGCGTTCGATGTTGGACGTACATGGACCGAAAGAGGGTTCGCTGGAGCCGCAGGTTGAAGCGATGATCAAGCTGAAAGAGCGCGGGCTGGTTCGTCACATTGGTCTGAGCAACGTTACCGCTAAACAGGTCGCCGATGCGCAAGCAATGACGCCGATTGCCTGCGTGCAGAACCTCTACAATCTGGCTAATCGTCAGGATGAGGCGCTGCTCGACCAGCTGGCAGCGCAAGGCATTCCTTACGTGCCGTTCTTCCCGCTCGGCGGATTTTCACCGCTGCAATCGGATCAACTGAGCGAGGTGGCGAATGAACTTAACGCTACGCCGCTGCAGGTGGCGCTGGCGTGGCTGCTGCAGCGTTCGCCTAATATTCTGCTAATTCCGGGGACGTCATCGCCGGAGCACCTGAAGCAGAACATGGCGAGTAGCGAAGTGAAACTTACGCCTGAAATTGTGCAGCGTTTAGATAGCATTGCTCAGCCATAATTACACACGATAAATCGTGGCTGTAATCCATTCGGCAAAGGCTGCAGTCAGGCTTTTGCCGCTATGATTTCTGAATGGTAAAATTGAATGAATTAAAGACGCGAGCCGCGTGATAAAATATATACGCCAAGGTGAGCTTGATGATGATTGTTCGTATTAGCTTCTCGGGAAGATGCGGAAATCTCTTACTACAATATCAATTCATTAGTATTTATACCCGCGAACAGGTAGGTAAATGTGTAATAAACAAAGTGAATCACCACGCGCGGTAGATAACACCCCTTAACTTACGCCCTCTCAAAAAAAATTAAATCGCATCAATCATTCTTATGAGACTTGATGAGGAATAATCTGAAAGCCATCATTTTCATTAATTCAACCAATCACCATCCGCTTGCCCTTTCGCTATTGCTATAAGTCATATTCGAGAAAGTTCTCGGGCATAATTCATAAAATGAAACTGCATAATTGATAAGAAGTATGATTCCGTTCATTTAAAAAAGGAAATTTATCAATGACAGATAAATTGAACACCTCACGTTCGACATCTAATATACCCTCTACTCAAAACACACTCATGGCTATCGCCGCTGTTGCTCCTACATTAAAGATTACCGACGTTAACTCGGGTGAAATAATTGGTAACGGAGACACCGTAGCATCCGTACCGAACTTTTCCGGCAAAGCAGAACCTTTTGGCGTTATATCCATTTCTTTTAAGCTCCCTAATGGAGGGGTATTTTCGGCCCGAACAACAGCTAATGCGGAGGGGGAATGGTTTGTAGGTGCCCCCGCACATCTTATGGGGTATACACTCAATGTGACTGTCCGTAGCGGTGTACTATTTAGCGAGACGATTCAAATCACTACTGACCCTAATTTTGTCAAACCCGAGCCTGCACAACCTGAAGTCCCCGAAGAACCTGTGTTACCCGTTGTTCCCTCCGAGCCTGAGCTTCCTGAATCCCCTGAAGAACCTATCACGCCTGTGGTCATCAACTTAGCTATAGATAAAGTTGGTGAGAAGCAAGTCTTGCGTAATGAGTCCAGCGAAAAAAGCGACGATATACGTCCAACCTTCCATGGCACCGCAGGCGCGCTCCAAATCGTGACGCTGTACGCCGGCCACACTGTACTGGGTAGCGCACGGGCTGTAGTGGCATACTGAATTT
>NZ_JACAPA010000022.1:0-116866 GCF_013385945.1 Pantoea sp. B9002 | reverse complement strand
AGTCCAGGTTAAGGGGTTCAGTTCATCTCCGCCGGTCCGTCAGGCAGACGAGAGAAGTGAAGGCACCGCGTAAGCGGCGCGAGGACCGCCGGACTAAAAGTGGCCCCGGCCAGCACACTCGCCGTTGCCTTAGCTGACAAGCATTACGCCATAAGTGGCGACCTGTAACCCTGAAACCTTTATGAAACGCGCTTCTGGCTGCGCAGTAACGCCAGGCCGCTTAACACCGACATCGCCATCAAATAGTAACCGGGCGCCAGACTGGTGCCGGTCGCGCTAATCAGCAGTGTACAAATCAGCGGTGCAAAGCCACCAAACACCGTAACCGCCACGTTATAGCTGATCGCCATGCCGCTGGCGCGCGTACCAATCGGGAACAGATCCGCCATCACCGACGGCACCGTTGAGAAGTAGATCGACTTCAGCAGCGCCATCCAGCACACCAGCAAAATCAACGTAGTCGGCGTGGTGTGATCAACCACCAGCTTAAACGCCGGATAGATGGTGACGATCAGCAAAATCAGCGATCCCCACATCAGCGGCACGCGCCCCACACGCTCGGCCCATAACCCCATAATGGGCGTGACCACCGTCAAAATCACACCCGCCAACAAGGTAGCTGTAAACGCCACACTGCCCGAAAGATGCAGATTTTTGGTAGCGTAAGTCGGCACATAGTTCAGCATGTAATTCACCGCAGTCGAAATCACCATTAGGCCGATCGCCAACAGCATCAACTCCTTCTGTCGGCCAAACAGACTTTTCAGCGGCGCGGCTTCCGGTTTGTGCTCAGCAAAGCTCGCCGGTTCATGTACGTGACGTCGGATATAGATCCCCAGCGGGCCAATCAGCAGGCCGAAGGCGAAGGGAATACGCCATCCCCAATCCTGAATCTGGCTTTCGCTGAGAATCTGCGTCAGTCCGAGTCCAAATGCCGACGCCATCAAGGTGCTAGCGCCCTGCGTGGCGAACTGCCAGCTGGCAATAAAGGCTTTGCGCTCCGGGAAGTGTTCAACCAGAAACGCCGTCGAGCTGCCAAATTCGCCTCCGGCAGAGAAACCCTGCACCAGACGCGCCAGCAAAATCAGCAGCGGTGCCATCAGGCCAATGCTGCTGTAGCTCGGCATGAAGGTGATGACCGCGCCGCCGAGCATCATCAGGTTGATCGATAACAACAACGCTTTTTTCCGACCATGCCGATCGGCATAGTTGCCCAGCACAATCGCGCCCAGCGGACGAATCAGGAATGACACACCAAAACTGCCAAAGGTCAGCAACATCGAGACCGACGGATCGCTGGTAGGAAAGAAGGCATGCGCAATGTAGCTGGCAAAAAAGCCGTAAACGGCGATATCAAACCACTCCAGCGCGTTACCGATACAGGTGGCGAACAGCGTTTTGTGCAGATTGGGCTTCGCCGCGCTCAATGGCATCGTGGTATTTAATGTACTCATTGGCCACCTCCAACATGCGCACGATGCTGCGCCACCAGTTCCGTTCCCTGCTCGCCGAGATCCCACAGCAGGCGCGTCATAATCTGCAAACCTTCGCGCGCAATCGATTTCAACATATGCTCGTTGACGCCATGCTGGCCGCAGGCCGGATACGAGTGCGGCACCCACAAGGTTGGCAAACCGAGAATGTCGGAGAACACTTCATTAGGCAGCGAGCCGCCAAGATTAGGCAGCAGCGCCGGTTTCTTGCCGCTGGTTTCCGCCATGCTGGTCAGCACCCAGTTGACCAGCGGATCGGTGGGATCAAGGCGTGTCGCTGGCGATCCGCGCATAAACTCCACTTCCACATAGTCAAAACCGTGCTGATGCAGATGTGCGCGCACATGCTGGGCGAGGTTTTCCCAATCGGTACCCACCACAAAACGCAGCTGACAAACCGCAGTGGCGCTGCCCGGAATAGCATTCATCGGACGCGCCGGATTGCCGGTGAGAAACGACAACACTTCCAGCGTGTTCCAGCCATACAGGCGTTCGGTTGGCGTCAGTCCCGGCTCGCCCCAGTTCATGTCGATATCGGGATCGCCCGGCATACCGCCCACCTCGATATCGCCCAGAATATCGCGCACCTGCGGCGTCAAAGAGTTAGGTTTCAGCGCCTCAACCTGCAACACGCCCTGCGCGTTGACCAGCGAAGCGATAGCGTTGGCCAACTGCGTCCCCGGATTGCTCAACAAGCCGCCCCAGTTGCCGGAGTGATACGCGTTGTCACGCGCGTTAACGGTCAAACGGAAATTAACCGCGCCGCGTGAGCCCAGGAACAGCGTCGGACGAACCGCGTTGAGGCGCGGACCGTCTGAGGCAATAAACAGATCGGCTTGCAGCAGTTCGCCATGTTGCTGGCACAACTGCGCCAGCCCTGGCGAGCTGATCTCCTCGCCCATCTCGAACAGCATTTTGCAGTTGAAGCCCAGGCTGCCGCCGCGCAACGCAAACACCTGCTCCAGCGCCGCCAGATTGACGCAGTGCTGGCCCTTGTTATCGGCGCTGCCGCGCGCATACCAGCGATCGCCCTCTTCAACCATCTGCCACGGCGATAAGCCATCGCGCCAGTTTTCATCATCACCAAACACCACATCGCCGTGACCATAGCTGAGCAAGGTTGGCAGCATGGGATCTTCAATGCGTACCGCCACGAGGAAAGGTCGATTAGCGGCTTCCGGGTTGTCGATGGAATGCAACGTGAAGCCCAGTGCGATCAGCTGCGGGCCGATCTCATCCTGCAAATAGCGCTGTAATTCGCTGTCACGATCGTCGCGCTGGCTTTCGGTACGTTGCGCCACGCGACGTGCCAAAATTCGTTGAAACTCCCCGCTGTCAAAATAAGCGGTGGCCTGTTGAACCGCCTGTTGTGCTGTCATGTTTGCCCTGTCTTTTATTGTTTTGTCGTTAACGCATCTTTGCGGAAACACTGCTTTGCCACAATTATCAATTTATCGAGTAAGATTTGCTTTTAAAGCAAAGCCAGGCTGCCCGATTTCGAGGCATGCACCACCATGAGGCATCCGCATGTTAAGCAGTGAAATCCGCTATTTTCTCGCCGTCGCTAACACCGGCTCGCTTAGCGCCGCCAGCGAACAGCTGTTTGTGGCGGTGTCGGCGATCAGTCGGCAAATTCAGCGGCTGGAGAATCAGGTTGGCGTGCCGCTGTTTGCGCGTCACGCGCGCGGCATGGTGTTGAACGAGGCGGGCGAAATCTTCGCGCATCACGTACGTAAGAACCTGCTGGATATGGAGTATGCGCTGGCGGAGATTAAGGGACTGAAAGCGGTGCGCCGTACGCTGATCCGCGTAGCCTGCACCGATGGGCTGGCGTTTACCCTGCTGCCACGCATGATCGCGGATTTCCGCAATGATAATCCGGGCGTGCTGTTCGATGTGAAAGTCGCCAGCACGCAAGGCGTGGCGGAGGCACTGCGCAACGGCGAGTGCGATGTGGCGCTGCAGTTTAGTCTCCACGCTGAGCGCGGTGTGGAAGTGATGGGTTCGTGGCCGGCACCGGTGTTAATCGTTATGCATCAAACGCATCCGCTGGCGACCGCGCCGCAGGTCACGCTCGCCGATCTCAGTCACTATCCGCTGGCCTTGCCGCAGCAAAACACCACCGTGCGGCAACTGTTTGAGCTCGCCAGCCACATGAACGGCAGCCTGGTTGAGCCGGTGATGACCTGCGATACCTTTTCGATGCTGTTTCAATTCCTCTTGCGCACGCCGCAGGCGGTAACGATTTGCAGCGCCTTTACCGTGCTGCAGGAGGTGGAAACGCACGGTTTGATTTTGCGCTCGGTAGGAATTGATCAGCTGAGCCAGCGAACCTTGCAGCTGCAGACGCAATCAGGGCGACCTCGCAGTGCCGCCCTGAATGTGTTTCTCACCTTTTTGCTGCAACAGCTGGATGCGTTAGAGGAACCGCTGCGCCAGCGCTGGAAGCCGTAACTCAGTTCTTGATATCCACCGGATAGAAGATGTGTTTACCGAACGGATCGACCTGATAACCACTCACCGATTTGCGCACCGGCTCGAAGATGGTTGAGTGAGCAATCATCACCGCTGGCATTTGGTCATGCATAATCTGCTGCGCTTGCTGATACAGCGCCACGCGTTTGTCGTGATTCTGCTCGGCGCGCGCTTCGGTGATGATCTTCTCAAACGGCTGATAACACCATTTCGACGAGTTGGAACCGCCATTCGCCGAGGTGCAGCTGTAGAGCGGACCGAAGAAGTTATCCGGATCGCCGGTCGCTGTGGTCCAGCCCATCAGCGCTGCCTGATGCTCGCCGCCTTTCACGCGCTTGAGGTATTCGCCCCACTCATAGCTGACAATATTGGCTTTGATACCCACGTTGGCCCAGTCCGCCTGAATCATCTCCGCCATTCGTCGCGCATTTGGATTATACGGTCGCTGTACCGGCATCGCCCACAAGGCGATATCGGTGCCTGGCTTAATCCCCGCTTCCTGCAGCAGCGCTTTGGCTTTCTGCGGATCGTAGTCGTAATCCTTGAGATCTTTATCTGCACTCCACACGTCCGGCGGCAGGATGTTTTTCGCTACCGTGCCGGTACCTTTGAAGATGGCATCGATGATCGCCTGCTTGTTGATCGCCATCGCCAGCGCCTGACGCACCTTCACGTTATCCAGCGGCGCTTTGGTGGTGTTGAACGACAGGAAACCGGTATTCAGGCCCGATTTCTGTTCCAGCGTTAAATCGGGATTGGTGCGCATCTTCTCGAGATCGGCCGGATTGGGGAACGGCATAATCTGGCACTCGTTTTTCTCTAGCTTGGCGTAACGCACCGAGGCATCCGGCGTGATGGAGAAGACAATACGATCGAGTTTCGCCTTGCCCTGCCAGTATTCCGGGAAGGCTTTGTAGAGGATGCGTGAATCTTTTTGATACTGCACCAGCTCAAACGGTCCGGTGCCAATCGGCTCCATATCGACCTTCTCCGGCGTGCCGGCTTTCAACATCTGGTCGGCGTATTCTGCCGAATGGATCGAGGCAAAATACCAGGCTAAGTCGGCGAGGAATGGCGCTTCAGCGTGAGCTAAGGTGATGCGCACCGTATTGTCATCGACCTTCTCAATGCTGGTGATCAGCTTCGCCAACTCGAGACTTTCGAAGTTGGCGTAGTTACCGCCGGAGACATTGTGATACGGGTTTTTGGGGTCCATCTGGCGCATAAACGAGAAGATTACGTCGTCGGCATTGAAATCGCGCGATGGCTTAAACAGCTTGTTGCTCTGGAATTTCACCCCTTTGCGCAGATGGAAGGTGTAGACCTTGCCATCCGGGCTGATATCCCAGCTCTCGGCGAGGCTGGGCACCAGTTCGGTGGTGCCGGGCGTAAAGTCCACCAGGCGGTTAAAAATCGGCACTGCGCTGGCATCGACGCTGGTTCCCGAAGTGTACAACTGCGGGTTGAAGTTCTCTGGCGATCCTTCAGAACAGTAAACCAGCGTTTTTGCCGAAACCCCGCCCGCGACCGCCAAGCCGATTGCCGTGAGAGTGAGATTTGCCATCATTTTTTTCATCATGATCCTCGCTTTTTATTGACTTCCATGAGTCTGCTTCGTTATTTAATGTTCATCTGATTAATAAATAACATGATTTAACCAGCACGCGTACTACAGACGCCGCAATGCTAATAAGGAATTGTGATGACAGACCAACTTGCCAGCCAATTGACCCAGCGTTTCTACCGTTATCTGGCGGTTTCCAGCCAAAGCGATGCCAAATCAACCACGCTGCCGAGTACGCCGTCCCAACATGCGATGGCGGAGTTACTGGCAAAGGAGCTGGGCGAACTGGGATTGCAGGATATCGTGATTGACCAGCACGCCACGGTCACGGCGGTGAAACCTGGCAATCGCCCTGATGCGCCGCGCATCGGTTTTATCACCCATATTGATACCGTGGATGTCGGCCTGTCGCCGGACATCCACCCGCAAACCCTCAGGTTCACCGGTGAAGATCTGTGCCTCAACAGCACGCAGGACATCTGGCTGCGCGTGGCGGAACATCCAGAGATCCAACCTTATCTCGGGCAGGAGATTATCTTCAGCGACGGCACCAGCGTGCTGGGCGCCGATAACAAAGCGGCGGTGACGGTGGTGATGACGCTGCTGGAGAACCTGCGTGGCGATCACGGTGATATCGTGGTGGCGTTTGTCCCCGATGAAGAGATTGGCCTGCGCGGCGCCAAAGCGCTGGATCTGGAGCAGCGCTTTAACGTCGATTTCGCCTGGACAATCGACTGCTGCGAGCTGGGTGAAGTGGTGTATGAAAACTTCAATGCCGCTGCCGCAGAGCTGGTGTTCACCGGCGTGCCGGCGCATCCGATGTCGGGCAAAGGCGTGTTGGTCAATCCGCTGCTGATGGCGCATGACTTCATCTCGCGCTTTGATCGCTTAAAAACCCCCGAACATACCGAAGGCCGTGAAGGTTATATCTGGTTTAACGATATGAATGCCAACGCCAGCCGTGCGGTGTTGAAAGCGTCGATTCGTGATTTCGATTTGCAGGGTTTTGATGCGAAGAAACAGCAACTGGTGGAAGTCGCTGATGAAATCGCCGCGCGTTATCCCACCGGTCATGTGGCGCTGACCATTAACGACACTTACAGCAATATCAGTAATGCGATTGGTGAGGATCGTCGCGCGATTGATTTGATTTTTGCCGCGCTGCAGCAGGTGGGCGTAGAGCCGAAAGTGATCCCGATGCGCGGCGGCACCGACGGCGCAGCGCTGTCCGCCAAAGGATTATTGACGCCGAACTTCTTCACCGGCGCGCACAATTTCCATTCGCGCTTCGAGTTTTTGCCGGTTCCCTCGTTTGTAAAGTCGTATCAGGTGGCCGAAGCGTTGTGTTATTTAGCCGCGAAATAAAACAAAAAGGTCGTCATAAATGACGACCTCAAACCGTAGGGTCGCCATTTATGGCGACCTTTTCAACGTTATTTGCTAGCGGAAACATCAATCCCAGGGAAGAATTTCGCTGCCAGCTTGGTAACGGTGCCATCGGTTTGCACCTTGGTGATCGCCGCATCCAGCTCTTGTTTCAGTTTGTCATCGCCTTTACGCAGGCCAAAACCGATACCGGTGCCGAGAATGGTGTCATCTTCTACCGGCTTGCCGGCAAAGGCGAAACCTTTACCCTGCGGCTTTTCGAGGAAGCCCGATTGACCGGCAGCTGACATCACCAGCGTGCCGTCAAGACGACCGGCAATCATGTCGTTGTAAACCTGGTTCTGATCCTGATAAGAGGTCACCGTAACGCCCTGCGCTTCCCAGTGCTTCTTGGCATAGGTTTCCTGAATCGAACCCTGCAACACACCGATGTTTTTGCCTTTCAGTGATTCGGCGGTTGGCTGCAGCTTCTCGCCCTCTTTCACGATCAGCATGGTCGGAATGCGATAGATCGGCTTGGTGAAGTCGATGCTTTTCGCACGCGCTTCGGTGATGTTCATCGCGGAGTTAATGGCATCAAATTTTTTCGCCTGCAGAGCTGGAATCAGCGCATCAAAGCTGCTTTCCACCCACTTACAGTCGAAGTTGCCTACCTGACAAATCGCTTTACCCAGTTCGATATCGAAACCTTCCAATTCGCCCTGCGCGTTGCGGCTCTCAAATGGCGGATACTGTGATTCCAGACCATAGCGTAAGGTTTCCTGCGCCAGCGCGTGCGCCGAGGTCAGCATGCCCAGAGCGACAAACAGTGCGTTCAATTTTTTCATTATATTTACCCCTAAGTTACCCTTTGACCTGGCAGAGCGCTTCTGCACCGGCCTGAAGTGTTGCGTCGTCTTTTGCGAATGACAGGCGAATTAATTTATTGTCAGTGCCGTCCATATAAAACGCCGACAACGGAATGGTGGCCACACCGTGATCGACGATGAGACGTTTTACCATTTCGCTATCACTTTCGTCACTGAAATGTCCGTAGCTGGCCAACATAAAGAACGAACCGGCGCTCGGCAGCAGCTTAAACGGCGAATCCTGCATCAAGGTCAGCAGGCGATCGCGCTTCTCCTGATAAAACGGCGACAGCTGCAGATAGTTCTGCGGATTTTGCAGATAGTGAGCAAAACCCACCTGCATCGGTGTATCGGCGGCGTACATCATGAACTGATGAACTTTGACGATCTCGTCCATCAGCGCTGCCGGTGCCAGCGCATAACCCACGCGCCAGCCGGTCACGTGGAAGGTTTTACCGAAGGATGAGACCACCACGCTGCGCTGCGCCAGTTCCGGATGCGTTGCCATGCCGCAGTGCTTACGACCATCAAACAGAATGTGTTCGTAGACTTCGTCAGACAGCACCACGATATCGGTGTTGCGCGTCAACGCGGCTAACTGATCCAGATCCGCCGCTGACAGCACCTGCGCGCTAGGGTTGTGCGGCGTATTGATGATGATCATGCGGGTACGCGGCGTAATGGTGGCGCGCAGCTCGTCCCAATTGATGGCAAAATCAGGCACCTGCAACTTCAGGCCAACTGGCGTAGCGCCCTGCAGACGGACCACCGGCGCGTAGCTGTCAAAAGCCGGTTCGAAGAAGATCACTTCATCGCCCGCGTGTACCAGCGCGGAAATCGCCATGTAAATACCCTGGCTGGCGCTGCCGGTGATCAGCACTTCGCTGCCGGCATCATAGTGCTGGCCATACAGCGTATGAACTTTCTCCGCCAGCGCTTCACGCAGCGACGGCAGGCCGGTCATTGAAGCGTATTGGTTATGGCCGTCACGCATCGCCTGGCTAACCAGCTCAACCAGCTGCGGATCGCAGGGGAAGTTCGGTGCGCCTTGCGACAGGTTAATGGCTTGGTGTTGCGCCGACAGCTGGCCAATGACGCTAAAAATCGTCGTGCCGACATCGGGCTGTTTGGAAGAGATGTTAACACTGCTATTCAGGGTCATTGGTGCCTCGTGTGGTTGCATAACCACGTATCGAAAGTAGATTTCTATTCAACGGTGTGCGGCTTGAGTCGACAAGCGAATTGTTGTCATAATAGCCATGATTAAAAATCATAGCTTGAGGTTGTTATGTCCCGCTCTGCTCTGCCGCTCAATGCCATCCACGCGTTTCTGGTCACCGCGCGCCATCTCAACCTGACGCGTGCCGCTAGCGAACTGTGCATTACTCAAGGCGCAGTGAGCCGTAAAATCGCCACGCTGGAGAGCTGGCTGGGCTTCGCGCTGTTTACCCGCCACGCGCGTGGCCTGCATCTCACCGAACAAGGTGCCGCGCTGCTGCCGGAACTGCAGCAAGGTTTCGCCATGCTGGTGAATGCCACAGAAAAAGCCAGCCGCAGCAACGCCTCGATTCGCCTGAAAGCGCCCACCTGCGCCATGCGCTGGCTGGTGCCGCGTCTGGTGGCGCTGGAACAGCAGCGTCCGGATATTCACGTAGCCTTGACCACCACGCTCGATCATGGCTCGCAGCTGGATAATTTTGACGCGGCGATTGTGTTTGGCCCGTCGCCAGCCGGTTCGATTTGCCTGTTTGAGGAGCGTTTAACGCCGGTAATGGCCAGCAGCGTCACGCCGCCCAGCCAGATTGGCGAACTGGCGAAGTTTACTTTTCTGCATCCGACGCAGGATTCACGCGACTGGCAGCTGTGGCTGGCCGGGCTGGATGCCGCGTTGCCGATGGCGCGTAATCAGCATTTCGCCACCATGGATTTAGCTATCAGCGCTGCGATTCAGGGATTTGGCGTCACGGTGGCGGATGTCACTTTAGTGCAGAACGATGTGGTGAATGGGCGACTGATTGCGCCGTTTGCCGCCTGTGTGGCGACCGGCGCAAGCTACAGCCTGTTACAGCGGGCGGAAAAAGATGCGCCACCGTTCCTGCCGGAACTGGTGGCGTGGTTATCTGAGGTTTAGAAAGAGACCCATTCGTCAGAGGTTGATTTCGGCTGCGCGAGACCTGCGCCAGACAAGACCGGCCGACGCAGCGCGGTTGGCGATACCACGGCTTTACTCACAGGTGCGCTATCCGACAGACGGAATTTCGCCACCGAGGCCTGCAACTCCTGCGTCTGGCGCTCCAGCGCGCTGGCAGCGGCAGAAACTTCCTCAACCAGCGAGGCGTTCTGCTGGGTGACGCTGTCCATCTCGGTGACGGCGGTACCAACCTGCGAAATGCCTTTGCTCTGCTCTTCCGACGCAGCAGCGATGTGCTTCATGATCTCATTCACATCCTGCACCGACTTAAGAATGTCGTGCATGGTGCTACCCGCGCTGCTCACCAGCTCCGAACCTTTTTCCACGCGCTGCACAGAATCTTCGATCAATGTAGCGATCTCTTTCGCCGCACCGGCGCTGCGCTGTGCCAGATTGCGCACTTCGCTGGCCACCACGGCAAAACCACGGCCCTGCTCACCGGCGCGCGCGGCTTCTACCGCGGCGTTCAGCGCCAGGATGTTGGTCTGGAAGGCGATGCTGTTTATCACATTGGTGATCTCAGCGATCTTCTTCGAGCTGCCGGAGATGCCTTGCATGGTGGTCACCACTTCACCCACCAACCGCCCGCCCTGCTGCGCGGTGCCGGTAGCGGTTTCGGCCAGCGAACTGGCCTGACGCGCGTTGTCGGCGTTGAACTTCACGGTGGCGGTTAACTGCTCCATGCTGGCCGCCGTTTGCTCCAGCGCCGCCGCCTGCTCTTCGGTGCGTGAAGAGAGATCATTGTTGCCGGAGGAGATCTCCGCCGCGCCGCGATAGATGTTTTCAGTGCCGCTGCGAATCGCGCTTACCGCTTCACGCAGGCTGTCCTGCATGGCACGCAGCAGCGGCACCAGTTTGCCGACGCAGTTACGGCCAAAATCTTCCACCGGCTGACTCAGGTCGCCCTGCGCAATAATCGCGAAATGGTTGCGGATGCGCTCCAGCGGTTTCACCAGCATCGCCACCAGATAGCGATCGGTAAACAGCAGGATGAACAAACCAATCACCACCGCCACCAGAATGATCACCTTGGTGATGCTGGTGAGCTTATCGACGGTGACGCGCGTCTCATCCAGTTTGCTGCCTGCGGCTTTATTGAAGGCTTCCGCGCTGGCACCAAACGCGCGACTGAGCGGCGGCGTGACGTTATTGGCCTGCGCGCGATAGGCTTCAACCGTGCCCTGCTGCGCCAGCGAGACCTGCGGTGCGATACCTTCATCCAGCAATTTTTGCCAGTTGGCGATCACGCTATTGGCGGTCTCCGCGTCCATCGGACCCGGCGCCATGGTTTTAAACTGCGCCAGCAGATTTTTCATGTTGTCGAGCGCTTGTTGCACTGGGGTAAAAGCATCAGCACTGACTGCGGTTCCTGAGGCGCGACCTTCCATCACGCGTGACAGACGCGTAACGACACGAAAATATTGATCATTTCCTTTGCTTAAAACCGTCATTTGATTGACCAGCTGGCGGTCAATCTCGTTGCCCTCGCCGAGGGCGTTCAGTGAGTGGACGCTAAACAGCCCAACGGCACACCACAGCAGGCAAAACAGCCCAAGAATGGTGAGCAATACGGCGCGGATGGTGAAATTTTTTAAGATACCCATACATAATCCCTTGGTGTGAAACGCGAAGGAGGCCCGATAAAATCGGGCATATTGCGTTTATCGGCACTGGATCGGGAAAATGTAACGGTTTTGTAAGCTAATTAATTGCTTACTGACGCAGGTGAGGAAAACGCGCTTTTATGATTTATCAGCAAGATAGGTGTGAATTTGGCTTATAAATTCATTTGCCTGCTTAAACCATTAGCAGGCTCATCAAAGCTTAACGTGGCTGCACATCATCAAACGGAACAAACGCAGCCGTCCACGCATAAAGCGCGCCTTCACCACCGCCTGGGCTTTGCCCTGATCGCCCAACGCCAGCGTCAAATCTTCGCCCGGTCGCCAGGCTGGCCAATCAACCTCGCCGGGTAAATGCGCGCTGAACTCGCTGGCTTCACGCGCGAAGGTGACCCAATAGGCGCTGACTGCGCCGGCGAACGCTTTATCCTGCTCGCTGTAGCTGCGTTCCGCCGGCGGCGTTAGCGTATCCAGCGTGTTGAAGACATAGGGAATTTCATTGCCGTGCCAGGTGCCGTGCGGATAGAGATCGCGCGCGTTTTCGGAGACGTAATCGAACCAGTAACGCCATGCGGGCATGCCGATATTGTGCTGCGCCTGAGCGACTATCAACGGTAACACCGTGAACGCCATATCACGCGCCACCGCGCGTCCCAGCAGCGCATCATCATGAATGTCGTACAGCCATTTCATCAGGCGATAACTGACGCGGTTCTTGCTGCGCATCTGTCGCAACACCGCCGTGGCATCCACGCCAAAATAGTCCAGCACGCTGGCTTCATCGCTGTTGCTGCCAATCATCAACGGGACGCGATGCTGCTTGCCGCTCATAAATGTGGTTAACATCGGTTTCGGCAGCACCGCATCGCCGCTGATGGGCACCGGGCCAAGCGCCAGCGGGCGCTCTAACGGCCAGAATTGTTCGGCGGGTAGCTCGCGCAGCTGCTCGGCGCTGGCATCTTCGGGTAAAGCAAAATGCGCCGCGACCTGCAAACCGATCTGTTGTGCCTGCTTTTGCGGGATGTCGGGCAAACTGTAGGCGCTCTGTACGATGCCTTTGTGAAACAGCGCCTCGGAGAGCGGTGAACAGCACAGCGATAACACGCTGCGCGCGCCAGAGGATTCACCAAACAGCGTCACGTTATGGCGATCGCCGCCAAACGCAGGAATGTTGCGCTGAATCCACTGCAACGCAGCAATTTGATCGAGTAAGGCAAAGTTGTTGATCACGCGCCCGGCGGGATATTGCGCATCCAGCGCCGGATGAGAGAAGAAACCGAAGTGACCAAGCCGATAGTTGAGCGTTACCACCACCACGCCTTGCGCCGCCAGCGCTTTACCGCGATAGGGATCGAGATTACCTGCGCCGATGGAAAAACCGCCGCCGTGCAACCAGACCATCACCGGCAACGGCCGCGAGGGCTCGACATCTGGCGTCCAGATATTCAGGTAGAGACAATCTTCACTGAAGCGACCGGGATCGCCACCGCCAGCGGCCACGCAATAGTCACGGTTCTGCCAGCTTGCCGCGCCCCATTCGGTCGCGTCACGCACATCCTGCCACGGCTGCACCGGCTGCGGCGGTCGCCAGCGTAAAGCGCCGGTGGGTGCTGCTGCGTAAGGTATTCCTTTGAAGACAAAAAGATCTTCGTCAATCAGGCCTATGAGTTCACCTTCTGCGGTCATGATCCTCAGACGTCGTTCATTTTTCATCTCGGGTTCCCTGATAATGCATCGTTCCATTATTTGCAGGCCTTGGACGAATGTCCATGTTCTGAAAGCATTTGCAGATTAAGCCGAAACGCGGCGCGATTCTTTGAACAACTCCATCAAATATTTTGGCTAACCCCATTGAGACCATTTGTTTTAAGGTTGCAAGTTAACCTGGCGCGACGGAGAAACACCATGTTTGGTGGCATTAACCAGATGTTCAACCGGATGTGCGATCACCCGGACTTCGGCAAACTGCTGTTACGCCTGACGTTTGGCGGATTGCTGCTGTTTCACGGGGCGTTCAAAGTGGTGCATGGCGTGGGCTGGATTGCGCACATGCTCGCCGTCAAAGGGATGCCAGGTTTCATCGCTTACGGTGCTTACATCGGGGAAATAGCGGCACCAGTAATGGTGATCATCGGATTACTGACGCGCCCTGCGGCGTTCATTATTGCGGTGAACATGATTGTTGCGACACTGCTGGTAAAAATGGGCGCAGTCTGGCATCGCACAGATGTCGGTGCCTGGTCGCTGGAGACAGAAGCCCTTTACCTGCTGGGTGCGCTCGCCATTATGTTTTTGGGTGCCGGGAAGTACACGCTGGTGCGTGACGCGCGCTTGCAATAACGACAAGAAAAGCAGCCGGTCTGCAAAAGTTACAGGCCGGCTGTACAATTTTCCTTAGGCTACGCCACAGCGCTCCAGACTGCGCTGCTGCATCTGCTGATACAACGCCATTTCATCCTGCACCGCGCTACCTAAAGCGCTTTCAAAATCCGCACGGCTGGCATTACCCGCGCTGCGCGTTTGCGCCACATCGCCTAAATTCGACTGGAAAATCCCTGCGGCACTCACCGGCAGGAAATCTTCGTAAACGATCGGTTCGGCGCTTAAACGCCCTTCTGCCAGCAACTGCGTCACGCTTTCGCCCGCGCGTGGTGGCAGATGCTCGCCTTTTTCGGTCAGGCGATAACGGAACCACGCCAGCTGCTGCTCGCGCAAGGTCTCTTCGTCGTCGGGGAAATCACCAAACACTTCACTGAGATGTTGCTGGTGATGCTGGTTATCGCTGCCGGTGCCGGCTTCGGCCAGCAGGCGATCGTAAAGTTCACGCCCTTTCGGGGTGAGCGCCGCGCCGCGCTGTTCAATCTCCCCAAAGCGCGCGGTGTGCGTGCCCGGCGTGCCATCGTTAAAGTGCACCGCTTCTTCCAGCGCTTTGAAGCTGGTCTGGCGCAGCAGAATCGGTACTTTGCGCTGGGGCGGACCTTCGATCAGGGTTTTGGGATCGATGCCGCGCGAAGGCATCAGCGCTTGCACGCGATCGATATCCAGCGTGCGCGGCGTTAAATGGTTGATGTGGCAACCGCGGAAACACACCACATCGGCAATCAGACGATGCTGCTGGCTCAACGCATGATAAGTGGCGCTGTCCACGGTGGTGTGCGCATGCCAGCGGAAGGTTTCCAGCGCTTCCTGCACGAAAGTGGCGGCATCGGCTGCGTTTAAGCCGCCCTGCTGCTGATGCTTAGCGATCAATGCGCGGCAACCCGGCGTAAAGATATCGCGCGCGGCGAGAATCGCAGCGGCCTTCTCGCGCAGCGCCGCATCATCAATCAATTCCAGACGCAGCAGCGAGGTGAAAACGCGGAACGGATTATGGCGCAACGCGCGATCGCTGACCGGACGAAACGCCGTGGAGTGCACCGGCACACCGGCTTGCGACAGGTCGTAATATCCCACCGCTTCCATGCCCATCACGGCAAACATCTGGCGCAACGTGCTGAGTTCATCAGCCTTGCCGACGCGAATCGCACCATGACGCTCGACGCTCAGGCGACTCAGTTCATCGGCGGCCGACAGGCGATTTTTTAACTCGGGATTGGCTTCCAGCGTACGTTCATTAACGGCGGTGACCAGCTGCGTCAGCGTGCCGTATTGCGGCACTTCCTGCTGATACAGGGTCGACATTGCCTGCGAAAACAGCGTGCGGATGGCATCGCTGCTGAGAAAGTTTGGCATCATCATCACCTTGGGCTTACGGGTTGTTGCTACTGTAGATCAACCCTTTAGCGGCGGGTAACAATTTCGTGGAACTGTGATCGCCTTGTCACTCGGTGAGGTTTGACTGGTCATCAAAGCGACATTTCAGCACCAGCATGATGGTGGTTAACACGGCGGGAATCGCCAGCAGCAGAAAGATCTGACTGAACGTCCAGCCAAGCGTTAACAACTCAGCACCGACAAAGGCGCTGAGGATAGCGCCGATGCGCCCAATGCCATGCATCCAGCTGGAGCCGGTGGCGCGCGCGTGGGTTGGGTAATAGCTGGCGGAGAGCGCATTCATGCCGGTATTAGCGCCGTTAAAACAGAAGCCGCTGCAGAAAGCGATGGCGCTCATTAAGCCGACCTGCGCGGGTGAAAAACCCAGAGCCACAATGGCGATGCCGCCGCAGAAATAGATCACCGCCAGCGCCAGATTGGCGTTGATGCGATCCATCAACCAACCAGCAAACAGCGAACCAATGGTTCCACCGGCCTGATACATCGCCGTGACAATCGCCGCTTCCGTCACCGACATGCCGAGCGTGCTGATCAATGAAGGCATCCAGCTGCCAATCAGGTAAACGAGGAACAGCCCCATAAAGTAGCCGCCCCACAACATCAAACTGCCGAACAGATAGCGGCGCGACACCACGGTCGCCACCGAACCTTTACGCGCGGTGGGCAGCTCAGTGCTTTGATAATGGCTACCCGGCTGCACGGTGCCGGGCAGCATACGTTCGAGGATGGCGTGAATATGTGCGGCAGGCGCGCGACGGCTAATCAGAAAACGTACCGATTCCGGTAAGCCGCGCACTAAAAAGGGCAGCACCAGCAGCGGCAGCACGCCGCCCATCAACATTACGGAGTGCCAGTCATAACGCGGCAGCAGCCACGAAGCGGCAAAGCCTCCCGTCGCGGCACCGAAGGTAAAGCCACAGAACACCACGGTGATAATGAATGAGCGGCGACGTTCGGGCGCGTATTCGGCCACCAACGTGCCCACGTTGGGCATCGCGGCCCCAAGCCCTAAACCGGTGAGAAAGCGGAACAGCATCATCTGTTCGATGTTTTGCGCCATCGCCGTGGCCAGCGTCCAGAGACCGAAAAACAGCACGCTGATCAGGATCATCACGCGACGACCGTAGCGATCGGCCAGCGGTCCGGCGACCATCGCACCCAATGCCAGACCAATCAACGCCGCGCTGATCACCATGCCGAGTTGATGATTAGTGACGCCCCAACTGGCTTTCAGCGTGGGCGCAATGAAGCCCATCAGCGCAATGTCCATGCCGTCCAGCGCCACCACCACGAAGCACAGCGCGATTAAGCGCTTCTGCCAGCTGCTAAGCGCACTCTTATTGATAAGCTGGCGAACGTCTACTGCTTCAACGCTGGTCACGTAACGACTCCTGCACTTTTAACCGTTTAGGGCATCAGTTTTAGTAAAAAAAACGGCGCTTATCATAGCTCATCGTTAACAATAACAGGCACTGTTTTTGGATGTAATTGAGAATTATTCAACTTTTTTCGGTGTATGTTGTTGATTTTAGACCGCGTGAATAGGCTGCAAAAAGTGTCTTTTTCAGCTTTACTCATAAATACAGCAGGTTAGCGGCGAAGCTTGCATAGCGGTTGTTTTGTTAATATAAATTTGCAGGCAAGTTAACATAATTAACGTTTCCTCATTGCTGCTACTCGGCATAACTCATTATGTTGGGCGTATGGACAAAAATATCCTTTTCAATCAGCGCATTCGCTTGCGTCATTTACATACCTTTGTGGCGGTGGCGCAGCAAGGCACGCTCGGTCGCGCCGCGGAAACGCTCAATCTGAGCCAGCCTGCTTTGTCGAAAACACTGAATGAGCTTGAAGAGTTGGCCGGCGCGCGACTGTTTGAGCGCGGACGGCTCGGCGCGCAGCTCACCACGCTGGGCGAACAGTTTCTGATTCATGCGGTGAAAGTGCTGGATGCGCTCAATCATGCCGGGCAGAGCTTCAACGCACCGCAGCCGGGCCGACCGGTGGTGATTCGGCTCGGCGCGCTGACTACCGCGGCGATGGGTATGCTGCCGCAAATTCTCGATCGCTTCCATGAACAGCAACCCAACACCACGGTGCAGGTCGCGACCTTGCATAACAACGTGCTGTTGGCCGGTTTACGTGCGGGTGAGTTTGATGTCGGGATTGGTCGTATGGCGGACAGCGATATGATGGCCGGACTGACTTATGAATTGCTGTTTCTGGAATCACTCAAACTGGTGGTGCGCCCCGATCATCCGCTATTGAGCGAGAACGTTATGCTGTCGCGCGCGATGCAGTGGCCGGTCGTGATTTCGCCGGAAGGCACCGCACCGCGCCGTATCGCGCAGCATATGCTGAATGAGCAAGGTTGTACCTTGCCAGCAAACTGCGTCGAAACCTCATCAACATCGCTGGCGCGCCAGCTGGCGCTACGTTACGACTATGTGTGGTTTGTGCCTTCTGGCGCCATCAAAGAAGATTTGAATCATGATGCGTTGTGCGCGCTACCGATTGCCTCGCCGGGGCCAGGCGAACCGGTGGGCATTATTACGCGCAGCGGCAGCCCGTTAAGCCTGAGCGCCGAAGTGTTGATGGCGACCATCCGCAAATTCCACAGCTAGCGACTGTGTTTCGCATGACGCTCACGGTTCTCCAGGCGCGCCTGTTCGGTTTTGCGTAAACCGACGTAGAGCGCGCCCGCTCCACCGTCTTTCGGCTGCGCCGTGCAAAAGGTCTGCACTTCTGCAAATTCCGGCAACCATCGCGCCACATAGCTGCGCACAATATTGGCGTGCGACTCATCGTCACGCCCTTTGCCATGAATGATCAGCAGATTGCGCAATCCATGCTTATTGGCTTGCTGCATAAAGCTGAACAGCGCCTGACGACAGGTTTCCACCGGTTGACGCAACAGATTTAGGCTGGCTTCGGGCGGGTATTTGCCTAGTCGCAGCTTATCCAGTACGCCTTGCTGTACGCCTTCGACTTTGAACTCCAGCGATGTTGTCAGGGGAACGATGTCGAGAAAGCCACGCGTGAGGAAATTTTCCTGCTCGTCACTTTCCTGCGGCGCACGCGGCGCTTTAGGCGAAGGGGCGCGTAGCCATTGGGTGTTAGCGCAATTTTTTAATGGTGTCACATCACCCATGGCATCACGGAAAAGGTCTTCATCATCAAGGTTCATGGTGTTTCCTCTCGCCTGGTGTTTGCCTGTGCGTCCAGTTCGACGCTAAAGCAAAAGAGTAGCAAAGGATTATTGGCAAAACATCTGTCACTTTTTGCGCTGTATTAAGCGCGGTATAGCTGTAAACCTGGCAACAAAACGTTCCAGATCAATAAATGCCCTCCAGCCAGACCAGCGCAAACCGCGTAATACCTGACATTTGTAGGGTTTTAAGGACATTTACTGCTCGGATGAGTTCCCTTCGCTTAGAAAAATGTTAAAATTGACCGCAGTCAATAATCATCGAGCGTAACTATATGATCCAGGAAAAACGCAGCATTCGACGTATTCAGTCTGGCGGTTGTGCCATCCATTGTCAGGATTGCAGTATCAGCCAATTGTGTATTCCCTTCACGCTGAACGAGCACGAACTGGATCAGCTGGATAACATCATTGAGCGCAAAAAGCCGATTCAAAAAGGCCAGACGCTGTTCAAAGCCGGTGATGAACTGAAATCTCTCTACGCTATCCGCTCCGGCACCATCAAAAGCTATACCATCACTGAACAAGGCGACGAGCAAATTACTGGCTTCCATCTGGCAGGCGATTTGGTTGGTTTTGACGCTATTGTCGGCGCCAAACATCCGAGCTTTGCGCAAGCGCTGGAGACCGCGATGGTGTGCGAAATTCCGTTTGAAACTCTCGACGACCTCTCCGGTAAAATGCCGGCGCTGCGTCAGCAGATGATGCGTTTGATGAGCGGTGAAATCAAAGGCGATCAGGATATGATTCTGCTGCTGTCGAAGAAAAATGCTGAAGAGCGTCTGGCGGCATTTGTCTGGAACCTGTCGCGCCGTTTCGGCCAGCGCGGTTTCTCACAGCGTGAATTCCGTTTGACCATGACGCGTGGCGACATTGGTAACTATCTGGGACTAACCGTAGAAACCATCAGTCGTCTGCTGGGTCGCTTCCAGAAAAGTGGCATGCTGGCCGTGAAAGGCAAATATATCACCATCGAGAACCACGCTCTGCTGGCAGAATTAGCTGGCCAGACCGAACAAGCCGCGTGATTCTGTGCCGGGTTAATAAAAGTTATTTTATTGATCCGGCAACAACTTTTCCGCTTCTGCCCTGTCCAAACTTAGGCTATCTTTAACCCAACTTGCTTTGGTTTTAGGAGATCGGCTTATGTCCCGGTACCAAAATATTCTGGTGGCTATTGATGCCCAGCAGGACGATCAGCCCGCGCTGCGTCGTGCGGTTTATCTCAATCAACGTATTGGCGGAAAAATCAAAGCTTTCCTGCCTATCTACGACTTCTCATATGAAATGACCACGCTGCTGTCGCCCGACGAGCGCTCCAATATGCGCAAAGGGGTAATCAGCCAACGTACCGAATGGATCCGCCAACAGGCCCAGGCGTATATTGAGGCCGGCGTTGAAATTGAAATCAAAGTGGTTTGGCATAACCGTCCATATGAAGCCATCATCCAGGAAATAATGGCGCATCAGCATGATTTAGTGCTGAAAATGGCGCACCAGCACGATCGCCTCGAAGCGGTCATCTTCACCCCGACAGATTGGCATCTGCTGCGTAAATGTCCATGTCCGGTGTGGATGGTGAAAGATCAGGCGTGGCCTGAAGGCGGCAAAGCGGTGGTGGCGGTCAACTTAGCCAGCGAAGAGCCGCATCATGATGAGCTCAATCAGAAGCTGATTCGTGAAACCACGCTGCTGGCCGAGATGGTGAATCACACCGAAGTGCATTTGGTCGGCGCTTATCCCATCACACCGATCAATATTGCTATTGAACTGCCCGACTTTGATCCCAGCGTCTACAACGACGCGATTCGCGGCCAGCATTTAGTGGCGATGAAAGCGCTGCGTCAAAAATTCTCCATCAGCGAAGAGTTCACTCATGTGGCGAAAGGTTTGCCCGAGGAAGTGATTCCGGATATCGCCTCGCATCTGGATGCCGGTATTGTGGTACTCGGCACCATTGGCCGTACCGGTTTGTCAGCCGCGTTCCTGGGTAACACTGCGGAACAGGTGATTGATCATCTGCGTTGTGATTTGCTGGCGATCAAGCCAGACGATTTCAAATCGCCGATTGATTACGATGACGAAGAAGATGAAGACGATTGATTAAAAAAGGGCGGCTCGCAATGGCCGCCCTACTTATTTCTACTCAGGGCGGTGAATCACATCACCGCCCTGCTTTTTTACAGCGCGCGCAGGATGCCTTCCACGCTCGCTTTCGCATCGCCAAACAGCATCTGCGTATTGTCTTTAAAGAACAGCGGATTTTGCACGCCTGCGTATCCGGTGCTCATCGAGCGTTTAAACACAATCACGTTCTGCGCTTTCCACACTTCCAGCACCGGCATGCCAGCGATTGGACTGCGCGGATCATCCAGTGCGGCTGGGTTAACGGTGTCATTCGCGCCGATAACCAAAACGGTATCGGTATCGCTGAAGTCATCGTTAATCTCATCCATTTCCAGCACCACATCGTATGGTACTTTCGCTTCCGCCAGCAGTACGTTCATGTGACCAGGCAAACGACCGGCAACCGGGTGAATACCAAAGCGAACTTTGATACCGCGCGCGCGTAGCTTTTCGGTAATCTCCGCAACCGGATACTGCGCCTGCGCCACCGCCATGCCATAACCCGGCGTGATCACCACAGAAGAAGAGGCTTTCAGCATTTCTGCTGTCTCTTCCGCCGTAATTTCACGGTGCTCGCCAACTTCATCACTTTCGCCGCCCACGCTTACGTCGGTACCAAAACCACCGGCGATCACGCTGATAAAGGAGCGGTTCATCGCTTTACACATGATGTAAGAGAGGATGGCACCGGAAGAACCGACCAGCGCACCGGTAACGATCAGCAAATCATTGCTCAGCATGAAGCCTGCCGCCGCTGCAGCCCAACCGGAGTAAGAGTTCAGCATCGAGACCACAACCGGCATATCCGCACCGCCAATCGACGCCACCAGATGCCAGCCAAACACCAGCGCAATGAGGGTCATCAGCAGCAGCGCAAACACCTGCGCGCCGGTGCTATCAGTTTGCACGAACCACAGCATCAGCAGGAAGGAAACTACCAACGCCGCGAGGTTCATTTTATGACGATGTGGCAGCATCAGCGCTGAAGAGGAGATCTTGCCGCGCAGTTTGCCAAACGCCACCAGTGAGCCGGTAAAGGTCACCGCACCGATGAAGATGCCGAGAAACACTTCGGTCAGATGGATATTTTCCATCACCGGCGCGAGGCCCGGAGCGTGATCGATGTAGCTGTTGAAGCCCACCAATACCGCAGCTAAACCCACGAAGCTGTGCAGAATGGCAACCAGTTCCGGCATTTCGGTCATTTCGACTTTCTTCGCCAGACGCAAACCAATCGCACCACCGATCACCATCGCCACCAAAATCCAGGCCACGTTCCCGGTGTTCGGGCCAAAAATGGTGGCGAGCAGCGCAATCGCCATGCCGCTCATACCAAAAATATTACCCTGCTTTGAGGTCTCGTGTTTCGAGAGACCGGCAAGGCTGCAAATAAACAGAATCGCGGCAACAATATATGCTGCAGTAACTAATCCGCCAGACATGTTGCTACCCCTTAATTCTTACGAAACATTTTCAGCATGCGCTGGGTGACGGTGAAACCACCGAAGATATTGATGCTGGCGATCAGTACGGCGATGAACGACAGAATCGTTACCCAACCGCCGTGGCCCATCTGCAGCACCGCACCCACCACAATAATGCCGGAAATGGCGTTGGTAACGGCCATCAACGGCGTGTGCAATGCGTGACTCACGTTCCACACCACGTAATAGCCGACCACGCAAGAGAGCGCGAACACGGTGAAGTGCGAGAGGAAGTCCGGCGGTGCGACGTTGGCCAGGCAGGCAAACAGCACCACCGCCAATGCCAGCAGCAAATACTTGCGCCATGGCGAAACCGGTTTGGCTTCGGCCTTCGGCAGCGGCTGTGCGGCGGGTTGCGCTTTCGGCGCGGCGGAAACCTGAATCGGCGGCGCTGGCCATGTCACTTCGCCATCACGAATCACCGTCACACCGCGCACCACCACGTCTTCGAAATCAACGGTAATTTCGCCGTTTTTCTCTTTGCACAGCAGTTTCAGCAGGTTGACAAGGTTAGTGCCGTAAAGCTGTGAGGATTGCGTTGGCAGGCGGCTTGGCAAATCGGTGTAACCAATAATCTTCACGCCATTGGAGGTTAAGGTCACCTGATCGGCAACCGTTAATTCGCAATTACCGCCGGTTTGCGCGGCCAGATCGACAATCACGCTGCCCGGTTTCATGCTGGCAACCATCTCAGCAGTAATCAGCTTCGGTGCCGGACGGCCAGGAATCAGCGCGGTGGTGACAATAATGTCCACTTCTTTCGCCTGCGCGGCAAACAGCTCCATCTCCGCCTTAATAAAGGCTTCAGACATCACTTTGGCATAACCATCGCCGCTGCCCGCTTCTTCTTCGAAGTCCAGCTCAAGGAACTCGGCGCCCATACTTTGCACCTGCTCTTTCACTTCCGGACGCGTATCGAAAGCACGCACGATGGCACCTAAACTGCCTGCCGCACCGATTGCCGCTAATCCCGCGACGCCCGCACCGATCACCATCACTTTGGCTGGCGGCACTTTACCGGCAGCGGTGATTTGTCCGGTGAAGAAGCGGCCAAATTCGTGAGCGGCTTCAACGATGGCACGATAACCTGCGATGTTCGCCATTGAGCTCAACGCATCCAGTGCCTGCGCACGTGAAATACGCGGCACCGAATCCATTGCCATCACGGTGACGTTACGTGCTGCCAGCTTTTCCAGCAGCGCAGGATTCTGCGCAGGCCAGATAAAGCTCACCAGCGTGCTACCGGCGCGCGTCAGTTCAATCTCCTGATCGTCCGGCGCATTCACTTTTAAAACGATGTCCGATTGCCACACATCGTGAGTGTTAGTAATAGTGGCGCCGACGGCGATAAAGCTCTCATCATCAAAGCTGGCGCGAAGTCCCGCGCTCTGTTCAACGGTGACGCTAAATCCCAGCTTGATCAGTTGCTCAACGGTCTTTGGCGTGGCGGCCACGCGCGACTCGTTGGCTAACCGTTCTTTGGGTATCCCAATTAACATACTGTTTCCTTTCAACAATTAAAGGATGAGGTTCTGTAAGTGGCAAAAAGCTCAAAAGCCGAAACAGTGTTTCAGCTTTTTATGAGCAAAATGCACAATGTAACAAAGTCTTTATAACCTACTGAAAATATGAAGAGTGATCCACAGCGATAGCGCCTACTTATGACATTCACACAAATATTCAGACACAAAGATTGAATGCCACGTTTTGCGACTGCATTTGGTGTTTATTAAAAAATATTCTGCTGCGCAAAATCGTGTCATGTCGAATTAAGTGTTTTTAAAAACCTTTAATTAACAATGCGTTAACTATTATGGCACTAAGTGTTACCAGAATAAGTGGTTATCTGTGCAAAAAAGAGCCGTAACAGAAGTAAATGACAGGTCGATGAATAAACGGCAGAGATTGTCAATGTTATGCGCTTAAATTGGCTGAGACAGGCCGATTATTACATGCAATAATCAGCGGCTAATCTGTTATACATCAAGAGTCCAGCACGTTTTCGTACTCATTTTGCGTAAGGCGAAGGATCATTTTTATGAAGCTGAAGAACACCATTCTGGCGTCAACCTTGTTATCACTGCTGGCAGCAAATGCGTTCGCTGCTAAAGAGTTAACGCCAGAGCAAGCGGCCGCGTTGAAACCATTCGAACGTATTAATATCAGCGGCCGTTTCAATGCGATTGGCGATGCAACTGATGCCATCTCCAAACAAGCCGATGCCAAAGGCGCTGACTCTTTCTATGTTCAGGGTATTAATGATAGCAACGGCAACGGCGGTAACTGGCGCGTAACGGCTGATTTGTATAAAGCCAACGCACCAAAAGCGGATGATTCCACTAAATATCGCACCTTCTCTGGCGTGAAAGAGCTGCCGAAAGCAGAAGCATATCGCCTTGAGCCGTATGACACCGTGTCGGTAAATGGCTTCTTCTCCAGCCAGCCGGATGTTAATGAAGCGATTGCCAAGGCAGCCAAAAATAAAGGCGCGGCTTCGTTCTTTATTGTGCGTCAGGTTGATGCGAACAATGGCGGCAACCAGTACGTGACCGCGTATGTTTACAAGGCTGATGCGCCAGAACGTAAAGTGCAGAACACCTCTGATTCAATCCCAGCGGATTCTGAAGCCGGTAAAGCAGCACTGGCCGCTGGCGGCACCGCCGCCACTAAAGTGGCCATTCCTGGCGTAGCCTCTTCGGATACTCCAAGCCGCAACGTCGGTCGTTTCTTCGAAACGCAAAGCTCAACCGGCCAACGTTACACGGTGAAAACCGCCGATGGCCGCAGCGTGCAGGAAGTGAACGCCATTACTGCTGCGCAGATGCAGCCGTTTGACACCATCACCTTCTCCGATCACTTCGGTACTCCAACCGAAATCTCTGAAGCGGTTGGCAAGCGTGCGGTGGATAAAGGCGCGAAGTACTATCACATCACGCGTCAATGGCAGAACCAGAGCGGCGGCAACCTGACCGTCACCGCCGATCTGTTCAAGTAATTGCGATTAAGGGCGGCGTCCGTCGCCCTTTTCAAAATCTCCTTCATACTAACTGCATAATCTGTGCGCAGATTTGCATAGTCTTGCATTGCCTTCCCCGTTTGCACTCCGTAAAATCTGCCGCCTGTTTTTAGGGGATTCCGTTTCAAAGTTGGCTCATTGCCACGCGACACTCCAGCGGAATCGTCACCACCCAGCATACTCTGCTGTTTAGGATGGGCGTTTTGGATAAAAAATTAGGTCTTAGTGCGCTCACCGCGTTGGTACTCAGCTCTATGCTGGGCGCTGGCGTGTTCAGCCTGCCGCAAAATATGGCGGCGGTTGCCGGCCCGGCGGCATTGCTGATCGGCTGGCTCATCACCGGCGTTGGCATCATCTTCCTGTCGCTCGCCATGCTGTTACTGACGCGGCTGAAACCGGAGTTGGATGGCGGCATCTTTACCTATGCGCGCGCCGGCTTTGGCGAGCTGATGGGCTTCTGCTCGGCGTGGGGATATTGGCTGTGCGCGGTAATCGCCAACGTCTCTTATCTGGTGATCGTCTTCTCGGCGCTGAGTTTCTTTACCGACACGCCGGATCGCGTGGTGTTTGGTGATGGTAATACGTGGCAGGCGATGCTCGGCGCGTCGGTGCTGCTGTGGCTGGTGCATTGTCTGGTGCTGCGCGGGGTGCAAACTGCGGCCAGCATTAATCTGCTGGCGACCTTAGGCAAATTGGTGCCGCTGCTGCTGTTTGTCGTGCTGGCGCTGCTGGCGTTCAACTACGATCGCTTCCGCTTTGATTTCAGCGGCGTCGAGCTTGGTCAGCCGCTGTGGCAGCAAGTGAAGCAAACCATGCTGATCACCTTGTGGGTGTTTATTGGTGTGGAAGGCGCGGTGGTGGTTTCTGCGCGTGCACGTAATAAGCAGGATGTCGGACGCGCCACGCTGATGGCGGTGCTGGCCGCGCTGCTGGTCTATTTGCTGGTCACGCTGCTGTCGTTAGGCGTGATTCCGCGTGCCGAACTGGCGCAGATGCGCAATCCTTCTATGGCCGGTTTGATGAAGCATTTGCTCGGTCATTGGGGCGATGCGGTGATTGCGGTCGGATTGATTATTTCGGTGTGCGGCGCTTATCTGAGCTGGACGATTATGGCCGCTGAAGTGCCGTTCCTCGCCGCACAACAAGGTGCCTTCCCGCGCAGCATCGCGCGTCAGAACCGCCACAACTCCCCTTCGGCCTCGTTATGGCTGACCAACGGCAGCGTGCAGGTTTGCCTGATTTTGATCGCCTTAACCGGCGCGGATTACAACACGCTGCTGACCATCGCTTCAGAGATGATTTTGGTGCCCTATCTGCTGGTGGGTCTGTATCTGATAAAGGTGGTGCGCGGGCAGAACAAACCCTGGGCGATGTTTACCGGCGTCGGTGCCAGCGCCTACGGCATTTGGCTGCTGTATGCGTCGGGTCCTTTGCATCTGCTGCTCTCTGTTGTGCTCTATGCGCCTGGATTGCTGCTGTTCCTGTTTGCACGACGCGGCGGCCGTGGCGACAAAGTGTTGTCACAGCTGGAGCGCATCGCGATTGTGTTGTTGATTGCGGCGTCACTGCCCGCATTGTGGCAGCTAACGAATTAGTGCGGCTGGACGGGAATAGAAACGCACAGCAGGTCATCCTGCTGTGTCAGATTGAGCGGCTTACGGTATTCCTGATGAATAGCGTCAAGCTGCTCCGCTGACAGCGGATACGGCAGCTGAATATCAAAGCGGCTGATGTGTTGTTGCTCGGCTAAGGTGATTAAGCGCGCGATATTAATCTCGTCGCTCACCTGCGTTGAAATGATTTGTAATGCTAATTCTTTCAGATGATCGTCGCTGGCCTGAAGGTTGTGCGCCGATTTACGCGTCACCATGCCAAAAATCGGCATCACGCCATAAATGGCATCGACAAAACTCCAGCGTTTTTTGCAGGAAGCGGAGAGAAAATCACTGTAATTGAAGCAGATGCGATCACTGTATCCGGCTGAAGCCAGCTCTTTATCAGACACCCTCGCACTCCTCCTGTTTTTCGTTACGGTTCCGAACCTTGCGCTACAACGCGCCGCTAATAATGGCACATTTCACGGTATACATACCAGTAACGCAGGGATATTTCGTGCGGTAGCGTAGAGCTCAGGACCAGGAAAAGCTATGCTGCTGAGATTCTCATCCGTCACAGTGAATTATGAACAAAATCGTCTATGTGGAAGATGAGCCAGAAGTGGGCGAACTGATCGCCGCTTACCTTGGCCGCCACGATATTGAAGTTATTGTTGAAACGCGCGGTGACCGCGCCGAAGCCACCATCGCCCTGCACGATCCCGATTTAGTGATGCTGGACATCATGTTACCCGGCAAAGATGGCATGACATTGTGCCGCGATCTGCGTGCCAGCTGGCAAGGTCCGATTGTCTTGCTCACTTCGCTCGACAGCGACATGAACCACATTCTGTCGCTGGAAATGGGCGCTAACGATTACATTCTCAAAACCACGCCGCCGGCGGTGTTGCTGGCGCGTCTGCGTCTGCATCTGCGTCAGGCGCATGTCGGTCAGCCGGAAGTGACGCCCGCCCTGCAAAGCTCACAGCGCGTGCTGCGTTTTGGCTCACTGACCATCGACTCGCTCAATCGTCAGGTGACGCTGTTTGAGGAGAATATTGTGCTGTCCACCGCCGATTTCGATCTGCTGTGGGAACTGGCAAATCACGCCGGACAGATCCTCAATCGCGATGCGCTGCTGAAAACCCTGCGCGGCGTAACCTACGATGGCATGGATCGCAGCATTGATGTGGCGATTTCTCGCCTGCGTAAAAAATTGTACGACAGCGCCACCGAGCCGTTCCGCATTAAAACCATCCGTAACAAAGGCTATCTGTTCGCGCCGCAGGCCTGGGATACCCGTTCCGCATGAGAAAGCTCTTTATTCAGTTCTATTTGCTGCTGTTCGTCTGTTTTCTGGTGATGACACTGCTGGTTGGGCTGGTGTACAAATTCACCGCCGAACGCGCCGGACGCCAGTCGATGAACGATTTAATGGCGAGTTCGCTGTTCTTGATGCGCAGCGAACTGCGTGAGATCCCCCCGCGCGACTGGAGCAAAACCATTCGCAGCCTCGATCTCGATTTGTCGTTTGATCTGAATATTGAGCCGATGAGCAAATATCAGCTGGGTGACGCGGATATGAAGCGCCTGCGCGCCGGCGAAATCGTGGCGATTGACGATCAGTACACCTTCTTACAGCATATTCCGCGCAGTCATTACGTACTTTCCGTCGGCCCGATTCCTTACCTTTTCTATCTGCATCAGATGCGCATTCTCGACATTGCGCTGCTGGCGTTTATCGGTATGTCGCTGGCGCTGCCGGTATTTATCTGGCTGCGTCCGCACTGGCAAGAGATGCAGCGGCTGGAGAAAGCCGCGCAGCGTTTTGGTCGTGGCGAACTCGACGTGCGCACCCATTTTGAAAGCACGTCCAGCCTGCACAGTCTTGGCGTGGCGTTTAATCAGATGGCGGAGAACATCAACACGCTGGTTGCCAGCAAGAAACAGCTGATTGACGGCATTGCGCACGAGTTGCGTACGCCGCTGGTGCGGCTGCGTTACCGGCTGGAGATGAGCGATAACCTCACCGCAGCGGAATCCGCCGCGCTGAACCGCGATGTGGGTCAGCTGGAGAGTTTGATTGAGGAGTTGCTGACGTATGCGCGCCTCGATCGCCCACGCGTTGATCTTCATCTGCAATCCTTCGATCTGGCGCAATGGCTGCGTGTACACATTGAAGACGTGCAAACCATGAACCCGCAGACGCAGATTGCGCTGGATATCCCGCAGCTGGAGAACGTCGGCAGCGCCGATACGCGCCTGATGGAGCGCGTGCTGGATAATCTGGTGAATAACGCCCTGCGCTACGCGCAACAGCGCCTGCGCGTCAGCTTATGGTTTGATGGCGCGCTGGGCTGTTTGCAGGTGGAAGACGACGGTCCGGGCATTCCGCAGGAAGAGCGCGCCCGCGTGTTCGAGCCTTTTGTACGCCTCGATCCAAGCCGCGATCGCGCCACCGGCGGTTGTGGTTTGGGTCTGGCGATCGTGCACTCTATTGCGCTGGCCATGCAGGGAAATGTCTCCATTGAAAGCAGCCCGCTCGGCGGCGCCAGCGTTCGCTTTTGCTGGCCGGTTGATCTACCCTTGCGGGACATTGCGTCACGCTTACCGTCATAAGGAGCTTTTTACGTGACTTCAGCTTATCAAGAACTTAGCCGCACTTTTCAGCGTCTCTCCCGCTTTGGCCATTTAGGCGCTATTGCCGGTGTCGATATGCAAACCACTATGCCGCCGGGCGGCAGCCAGGCACGCGGTGAAGCGATGGCCGAACTGAGCGTGTTCATGCACGAAGTGCTAACCGATAAACGCCTCGGCGGGCTGTTTGATGCCGCACAGCAGGAATCGCTGAATGATGTCGAGCAAGTTAACCTGAGCGAGATGCAGCGCGCCTGGCAACAAGCGACGCTGCTGCCTGCGTCACTGGTGGAAGCCAAGTCGCTGGCCGGTTCGCGCTGTGAACACGCCTGGCGTCAACAGCGTCCGGCGAACGACTGGCAAGGTTTCTCAGCCAATCTGAAAGAAGTGGTTAAGCTGAGTCGTCAAGAGGCGCAACTGCGTGCTGATGCGCTCGGCGTATCGCGCTACGACGCGCTGCTGGATGTGTTTGAACCGGGCATGACCAGCGCGCAGCTGGATCAAACCTTTGGCGATTTGAAAAGCTGGCTGCCCGACCTGCTACAAAAAGCCGTGGCGAAGCAGCAGCAAACCCCGATCGCGCAGCCGGTGGGGCCGTTCGCTATCGAATCGCAGAAACAGCTCGGCCTGAGCGTGATGAAAACGCTGGGCTTCGATTTCAATCACGGCCGTTTAGATGTGAGTGCGCACCCGTTCTGTGGCGGCGTGCCGGAAGATGTGCGCATTACTACGCGTTACAACGAGAACGACTTCCTCAGCGCCATGATGGGCGTGATCCATGAAACCGGTCATGCGCGTTACGAGCAGAATCTGCCAAAACAGTGGCGCGGTCAGCCGGTGGCGCAGGCGCGTTCTACCGCAATTCATGAGTCGCAAAGCCTGTTTATGGAGATGCAGCTGGGGCGCAGTAAAGCCTTCCTGCAGCATATTCATCCGCAGGTGGTAGCGCTAATGGGCGATCAGCCTGCGCTGGAGTTAAACAACTTTATCCGTCAGACGCAGCGCGTGAAGCCGGGCTTTATTCGCGTCGATGCCGATGAGTTAAGCTATCCGGCACACGTGATTTTACGTTACGAGATCGAGCGCGCGCTGATTGAGGGCGAGATTGAGGTTGATGATATCCCGGCGCTGTGGGACGAGAAGATGCAGCAATCGTTGGGCATTGATACACGCGGTAATTATCGCGATGGCTGCATGCAGGATATTCACTGGACTGACGGCGCGTTTGGCTATTTCCCAACCTACACCTTGGGCGCGATGTACGCAGCCCAGCTATTCCAGGCGGTGAAACGTGCGATTCCACAGGTTGAGACGCTGATCCAGCAAGGTGAGTTGCAGCCGGTGTTCGACTGGTTACAGCAGAACATCTGGCAGCACGGTAGCCGTTTCCCGACGCAGCAGTTGCTGATCAATGCCACTGGTGAAGCGCTGAATCCGCACTATTTCCGTCAGCACCTTGAACAACGTTATCTGTCTGAGTAAACTGCGCGGCGGCCGATGCGGCCGCCCTTTTCACTTCCTTTACGCCGCTTTGTACAATCCGTTACACGCCGATACCAATGCCTCACGGAAAGCCTGAATTGTTTTTCATATAGTGTTTTCACCGGCCCCGCAGTGGGCTACACATGAAAAAATAGTTCGAGGATTTTGCAATGAAAAAATTATTTGCACTGGTGATCGCCGCTGCTATGGGTATGTCTTCTGTTGCTTTCGCTGCTGAGACTACAGCTGCTCCTGCAACGCCAGCCACTACTGCAGCGCCAGCGAAACACAAAGCAGTACATCATAAGAAACCCGCTGCTCAGAAAGCGCAGGCTGCTAAGAAACACAAGAAAGTAGAGAAGAAAGCGCCAGCTGCACAGAAAGCTCAGGCCGCTAAAAAGCATCACAAAAAAGCAACCAAGCCAGCTGCACAGAAAGCCCAGGCTGCTAAAAAGCATCACAAAGCAACCAAGCCAGCTGCACAGAAAGCCCAGGCTGCTAAAAAGCACCACAAAGCAACCAAGCCAGCTGCACAGAAAGCTCAGGCTGCTAAAAAGCACCACAAAAAAGTAACTAAACCAGCTGCGCAGAAAGCTCAGGCTGCTAAAAAGCATCACAAAGTGAAAAAAGCAGCTAAATAAGATCGCCTTTAGCGCCAACACCGTATTGATGATTGAAAACACCCGGTTATGCCGGGTGTTTATTTACTGGAGTAGCGAAAAATGGTGCGTCGCTATCGCTTCGAAATTATTCTGATTGTGATGATCCTCTGTGGCATAGTTGCAGCCAGCTTTTTTATCTAGTCGTTGTAGCGTGCTGATTACTCCAATATTTCTCCCTTTTTCACCGCTCACCGACTATAGTTATCGCTCAAGCGTGATGACAACAACTTCTACTTATTCTCGCCATTGAGAGAACTATGCGCCTGGCTATCCTGTTACTCGTTGGTCTTTTCAGTTTTAACCACACAGCACATGCCGATGATGAAGATGGGCCAAGCCCGGAAGACATCAAAACGTTGTTCTTTGGCAAAGATCACCGCCAGGCGATTAGCGACGTGAGCGCCGCGCCCTGGGATGCCATCGGTCAGTTAGAGACCGAAAGCGGTAACCTCTGCACTGCCACCCTGATTTCTGCTCATCTGGCGTTGACCGCTGGACACTGTTTATTGGCTCCGCCCGGCAAGTTTGATAAGCCGGTGGCGCTGCGTTTTATGGCCAGCGCGAAAGGCTGGCGCTACGAGATTCATGATATTGATGCGCGCGTTGAACCCTCTTTAGCGCGCCGGTTGCAGGCAGACGGCGAAGGCTGGATCGTGCCGCCGGGAGCCGCACCCTACGATTATGGGCTGGTTATTTTGCATAATCCGCCATCCGGGATTGTGCCGATTCCACTGTTTGAGGGTTCGCGTAGCGATTTAACCGCCGCGTTGAAAACCACGCAACGTAAAGTGACGCAAGCTGGATATCCGGCCGATCATCTGGATACGCTCTATTCGCACAGTGATTGTTTAGTGACCGGTTGGGCGCAGCGTGCAGTGTTGTCGCATCAGTGCGATACCTTGCCGGGCGACAGCGGTTCGCCGCTGCTGTTGAAGAACGGTGATGAGTGGCAGTTGATTGCGGTACAGAGTTCGGCACCCGCGCCGGCCGATCGTTACCGTGCCGATAACCGCGCGATTGCGGTGCCGTCCTTTAAAGATAGGCTGGAAGAGTTAGCACAATAACCCGCCCTATGGCGTAGGGTCGCCATTCATGGCGACCTGGTCAATCACCGCACCCGACTAAACAATATCATCCACCACGCCGCCATCGACGCGCAGCGCGGCACCGGACGTAGCCGACGCCTGTTTGGAGCATACATACACCACCATATTCGCCACCTCTTCAACCGTGGCGGCGCGCTGGATCACCGAACTTGGCCGCTGCGCCATCACAAACTCTTTCGCCAGCTCTTCCAGCGGCTTACCGGTACGCTTCACCTCATCTTGCATCATCGCGGCAAAGCCATCAGAGAGCGTTGGGCCTGGCAACACGCTGTTCACCGTCACGCCGCTGCCCGCCACCACTTTCGCCAGACCGCGCGCCAGCGACAGCTGCGCCGTTTTGCTCACGCCGTAATGCAGCATATCGGCGGGAATGTTCAAGGCTGATTCAGAGGAGATAAACACCACGCGGCCCCAACCACGCTTCACCATCTCCGGCAATAAAGCCCGCGACAGACGCACGCCAGACATCACGTTAGTTTGCCAATAGGCATCCCAGGTTTCGTCATCCACCTGATAGAAATCCTGCGGACCGTAAATCCCGGCGTTATTCACCAGAATATCGATCGGCGGCAAGCCGTTGAGCAGTTGCTTAACGCCCTGCGCACTGCCGAGATCGGCGATAAAGGTGTGAATTTTGGCACCCGCCACTACGCCGTTAAGCTTCTCCCGCGCACGACTCACCGATGCTTCGCTGCGGCCGTTCAGCACCACTTCCGCCCCGCTGGCCGCCAGACCTTGTGCAATGGCAAAACCGATGCCGCCAGTTGATGCGGTGACTAAGGCTGTTTTTCCGTGTAAATCAATATTCATTTAGCTTTCCTCTGTGAGCATATTCACAAAAGCCTGGTTGATGCCGCCGGATATGCATTGACAAATCATGCGGTTATTATCACGACAAAGGATTAACGCTGGCCTGCACCCCGCGCTGACCTGACCACCAGGCAATGCCCAACGCCATGAACAACAACAGCAATAACACCGGGGCAAAACTGCCGATTCCGAGATTTTGCAGTAACACGCCACCGAGCATGCCGCCGCCAGCCATCGCCAGATTCCACACCGTGACCAGCATCGATTGCGCGACATCGGTCGCGGCACCGGCGCGATTCACCATGGCGGTTTGCAACAGCGTCGCCGCCCCACCAAACGCCAATCCCCACAATGCCACCGCCAGCCACACCAGCGGCACGCTCGCCGCATTCAGTTGCAGCAATAACGCAGCCACCATGAAAAGGCCGATGCTGATTAGCGTGAGCGGCTGTAAAAATCGGTCGACGAATATACCGGTGATAACGATGCTGACCAGCGAGCAGAAGCCAAACAGCAGCAGTATCGCATCAGTTCGCGCCATCAAGCCCGCAGGTTGCAGGAAAGGTGAGATATAGGTGTATAGAATGTTGTGCGCCAGCACGATGCCCAGCACCAGTAACAATACGCTGCGCACGCCGGGTAAACGCAACACCGCACGCAGTGGCCTACGTTGCTGCGCCGATGGTCCCGGCTGCTCCGGTGCGGTCAGACGCAGCACCAGCATCAACAGCAGTGACAACGCACTGAGCGCCATAAAACTCTCGCGCCAGCCGATGGCATTCCCGACGAAAGTCCCAAGCGGCACGCCGATGGAGAGCGCCAGCGGCGTGCCGGCCATTGCAATGGCAATGGCTTTGCCCTTTTGCTGCGCAGGTGCCATCGCTGCCGCGTAGCCCGCCAGCAGTGCCCAGAGTACGCCTGCGGCTGCACCGGCAATCGCGCGCGCCACCAGCAGCAAGGTGTAATCACGGGCAAAGGCCGTCACCAGATTCGCCACGGTAAAACCGGCCAGCGTAAACAACAATAAACGGCGGCGGCGCATCCCTTGCAATAGCGTCATCAGCGGGATGGCGGCCAGAAAGGAGCCCACCGCATAGGCAGTGATGCTCTGCCCAGCCGCCGCGGCTGAAATGGCAAAATCCTGTGCCATCGGCGTCAATAATCCGGCGGGAAGCGCTTCGGTAACAATGGTGACAAACGCCGCCAGGCTTAGCGCCAGCAACGGAATCAACGGTAAGCGCTCTCTCATTGTTCCTCCCACAAACCCTGATACACCGCGTCACGCAGATCATTAACAAACGCGCCTGACATGCCTTCATACAGCGTGTTGCTCAAGGCGACGACGCTCAACTGCTTAAGCGGATCGACAAACCACGCGTGCCCGTATGCGCCGCCCCAACGCCAGGTACCGATCGATTCTGGCGAAGCGGCGAGAACAGGGTCGCGCAATACTGAGAAGCCAAGACCAAAACCGACGCCCGGTGAATCTGGAATCTCATGTGCACCAATTTGATCGCGCGCCATCTCCGCCACCCAGGCCGACGGCAGCAGTGTGCCGCCGCCCGTGCGCAGGGTTTCCAGCAGGCGCATCACATCGCTGGTGGTTCCGACCATTCCCGCGCCACCGGAAGGAAATGCCTGGCGATCATAAACGCGTGAGGGATTAAAGCGGATGCCGACGGTGCCTTCGAACGGTGCAACACATTCGCCTTCGCGTAGCGCATGAGGCTGCGGATAATCGTTCACATACGCGGTGGCTACGTTCTGTTCTGGCGATAAGAAAAAGTCCGTGGCGCCCATCGCCAGCGGCCCAGTGACCAGCGCCCGCACCGACTGATCCAGTGGCTGTTGCTGCACCTTTTCAATCAGCGCACCCACCACGTCAATCGCCAGCGAATAACACCATGCTGAACCTGGCGCAAACAGCAAAGGCACCGAACCGATACGCTGCACATTTTCCGCCAGCGTCAAATCAGATCTGTCCATGCCATCCGACACGCCCGCTCGCGCATACGGACCGTCGTCACTCTCCTCCAGAAAACGATAGCCAAGCCCGGCGCAGTGACTTAGCAACTGACGCAAGCTAATGGTTGCCGCACTGCCGTCTGCCAGCGTCGGCTTAAAGCCGGGCAGCCAGCGCTGCACATCTTCATCCAGCTGCAGCTCGCCTTGCGCCACCAGCACCATTGCGGCGGTGGAGACGATCAGTTTGCTCACCGACGCGAGACGGAAACGCTCCCCTTTCGCCATCGGACGCTGATTTTCCCGATCGGCCCATCCCGCCGCCTGGTGATAAATTATCTCACCGCGCTGCGCGACCATCACCTCGACCCCGACCAAACGCTGCTGGTCCAGCGCCTGCTGCATCACCGTCTGAAGTAAACCCTGCATGCTTTTCTCTCCTCAATCATGAATGACATCACAGTAGCCACTTCTCAATTACGGAAAAAGCGGGGTATATTTCTCGACTTAACGGACAATATTGTCCGCAATGGCGGAATCATATGGACAGTCTGAACGGGTTTGTAGTGTTCGTGCAGGTCGCTGAAACCCGCAGCTTTGTTGCTGCCGGGCGTCATTTGGGGATCTCTGCTTCTGCGGTGGGGAAAAGTGTGGCGCGGCTGGAGGAGAAACTCGGTGTCAGGCTGTTTCACCGCAGCACACGTAGCATCACGCTTACCGCCGAAGGCTCCCTTTTCCTGCAGCGCAGTCGCCGCATTTTGGCGGAGATTGAGGCTGCCGAAAGCGAATTGTCACAGGCCGCTGGGCGGCCAAGTGGGCGTTTGAAACTGAGTCTGCCGATTGTAGGTTCGCTGATCTTGCCGGTATTAGGCGATTTTATGCGGGCATATCCGGAGATTCAGCTCGACCTGGATTTCAGCGATCGCGTGGTAGATGTGATTGCCGAAGGGTATGACGCAGTGATGCGCGGCGGTCCGCCAACGGATTCACGGCTGTCGGCGCGTAAACTGGGCTATGCCTACTCTGTGGCAGTCGCATCGCCGGACTATCTGGCCCGGCATGGTGAACCCAAAACGCCTGAAGCGTTGACTCAGCACGCTTGTTTGCACTATCGCTTCAACACCACGGGCAAGCTTGAGCGCTGGGTGCTGCGCGGCTACGAAGATGAACAGGAACTGACGCTACCCACTACCATGATTTGTAACAACATTGAAACCCGCGTCTGCTTTGCGATGCGTGGCTTAGGCATCGCCATGCTGCCGGATTTCTCTATTCGTGAGGCACTGGCACAAGGCACGCTGCGTGAAGTATTGAGCGACTTCGCCTGCCACCGTAATGTATTCCATTTGTTGTGGCCCGCCAGTAAATATCCGTCGCCAAAAGTACGTGCGCTGATCGACTTTCTCAGCGCACGCGTTTTTCAACCCGATGCCGATAAAGCCGGTTGAGCGCTGATCGGCAGCCGCAGTTGGCGCTGCAACCAGGCGCAGGCTGCCGCCTGGTCCGGATTGCGTGCGTTAAGCTGCAACACCGGACCCAGCGCCATCGGCTGGGCGGTTTCCGCTAACTTGCGCAGTTCAGGCAGATACTCCGCGCCCGGATGTCCCGGCATGCGATCGGTTAAACGTGCCTGATAACGCGCCACCGCCTCATCCGGCGTGATCGCCAGCCACAGCTCCAGCACCCGCGTCACGCCCGCCTGCTGCAATCCCTGCTGCAACACCTCTTTCGGCTGGAAGCCAAACCAGGCATCGATGACATAGATGCAACGCGTCGGCGCTTGCGCCACCACTTGCCAGATCGCCTGATACGCCGCACAGCCTAACTGGCGATTGCGCAGGCGATCCACCGGCGCAAAGTTGGCCATAAACGGCTCTTTCAGACTATCCAGCGTCAGCACCGGAAAACCGAACTGCTCAGCCAACGCGCGCGTCAGAGTGCTTTTGCCGGAAGCCGGAATGCCGTTCACCAGCACCACCATCTTCTCTTCAGTGTCGGTTGTCATAGGATTTCTATCACCTCCGCCGCACTGCTGGCGTTGCGCAAGCGCACCAGCGTCTCCTCATCCTCCAGCAGCGTGACAATCGCGCGGATGCCCTCTTCAATGTGGGCGTTGCTGTCACGCGCACCGAACATAATCACGATGTCGGCTTTGTCGCTGCCGTCGAATGAGATCGGCTCATCCAACACAATCATGCTGAAACAATCTTTCAGCACGCCGGTTTCCGGCCGCGCATGGGGAATAGCGATACCCTCCTCAAACACATAATAGGCACCGTGTTCCAGCGTGTTAGCAATCACCGCTTCCGGATAGCTGGCTTTGATGTAACCCCCGCTGACCAGCGGTTGTGCCGCCAGCGCGATCACCTCGCGCCAATCCCTGGCGCTGATCCCCACCTGAATCGCACTTGCCTCCTGCAGCAGCTGTTTAATACTCATACTGCCTCCTTAAAATGATTTGCGAATGGTGTTGCGCAGTTCATCGATTTTGACAAACAGCGGATCAATTTCCTGACGATACTGTCGACTTTTGGCAAAGATATTTAATGCACGATTATATTCCAGCATTAATTGTTTTTGCGTGTCTGTCGCCTGCGGGTTATTCGCCAACTGTTGTTCCAGTTCGCTTATTTTCCCGCTGATGGTTTCAGCCTGAAGATCTATTTCCTGTGAATCCTGGCTCTTATTATTGGAGCCCTTTTTCAAGAATCCAAACATAGCGTCTCCTGCCCCGAATGGCGCCGGGCACCTCAGGTTATTACGTCATGAGTGAGTCGGAATTAGCGGAACAGCTGAATCTTTTCTACCAGCACATTGGTCACGGCATCGTTGGCCGGCACAAGGAAATTACGCACGCTGTCGTTGACCTTGCCCTTTTCAAACGTTTGCTTGCAGTTTGCGACCCACTGCACATTCATCTCGGTGCCGACGTTGACCTTCTCAATGCCGCTGCGCACCGCAAGACGCATATCTTCATCGCTAACACCCGTACCTCCGTGCAGCACCAGCGGCGTGTGGGTGGCGTCAGTGATATCCGCCAGGCGCTGATGCTGAATATGCGCTTTGCCGGTGTACAAGCCGTGCACCGTGCCGATGGAGATCGCCAGCATATCGACGCCGGTTTCTTCCACGAAGCGTTTGGCGTCATCCACCGTGGTGAACGCGGTTTCGCTCATCGCCACCACTTTGCCATCTTCCGAACCGCCAATTGCGCCCAGCTCCGCTTCGACCGAAACCGCCAGCGGGCGCGCCATATCAATAACACGGCGCGTATTAGCGATGTTCTCTTCAATCGGCAAATGTGAGCCGTCATACATAATTGAACTGAAGCCTGCATCCAGCGCGGTTTGGATAGCGTCTAAATCCGAACAGTGATCGAGGTGCAAACAGGTTGGCACGTTACGGCTTTCTGACAGTGAACGAATGGCATCCACCAATAATTTATGTCCGAGGTATTTCGCTGTTCCGGTTGAGATCTGAATCATTAAAGGACTATTGGTTTTCTCTGCCGCGCTAAAAAAGGCCGGCAGCATTTCCAGACAGTGCAAATTAAAGGAACCAAGCGCTTTAAAATCACGTTCTTTAGCCACCTGTAACAGATCGGTAAAGTTATAAAGTTTCATGGAGCTTTTCCTCATGGGATTTAGACTTCGTGGATTTTCCGTTAACAAACCAGGCGATGAGAGTAATAAAGGCAATAAACAGCGCGACGAACAGCCAGTTATTCTGGAATGCATGGCCAAGCACCAGGCCGGTACTGATGACATCCGAATCACTGAAGGTAACGCCGGTAAAACCGTAACTTTCCAGCATCGGCACCAGAATCGCCGGCAGGAAGGTAATGAACAGACCGTGCACGAAACCGCCGATCATTGCGCCGCGACGCCCACCGAGCGCATTACCGAACACGCCTGCGGTGCCACCGGCAAAGAAGTTAGTCAGCAATCCTGGCAGAATCATCGCCAGACCAAACATCGGGAACACCAGCATACCAACCACCGAACCCAGCGTGGTGGCGAGGAAGCCGACGATCACCGCGTTCGGGGCGTACGGGAACATCACCGGGCAGTCGAGCGCCGGTTTCGCATCCGGCACCAGACGCATGGCGATACCACGGAAAGCCGGCACCAGTTCGTTCAGCAACAGACGTACGCCGCTATACAGCACGAACACACCGCACACGAACTGAATCGACTGCATAAAGGCGTACATCAGGTAGTTCATGCCGTTGCTGTACTGGCCGATAAATTCCGGACCGGCGGCGACCGCAGGGATCAGGTACATCGGCACCATCACCACCGCCATCGACAAATAGGTGTCCTGCAGGAATTTAAAGTTGTCGGGCAGTTTGAGATCTTCGGTGGAGCGCGAACCTTTGCCCACCACCTTCGCCACCGCCGCCGTCAGCAGATAGCCGATGGTGCAGAAGTGCCCGAGCGCCACGTCGTCGGAATCGGTGATGCGGCGCACCACTGGTTGGGCCAGCGCGGGCATCACCACCGCCATAATGCCGCCAAAAATGCCGCCGGTAAGGATCAGAGGTAAACCTGTCAGCCCCGCTTTGTAGCCAATCACCGCACCAATCGTCGCCATCCACAGCAGCGCCTGACCGGTAAGGAAGATGTATTTGAACGGTGTCAGACGCGCAATGATGATGTTGACGATAAAGATCACCAACAGCGTCAGCGCCACTTCTGAACCCAGCTCGCGGTTTGCTAACCCGGCAATGGCGGCAACGTCGGTGATATAACCCTGCATGCCAAAACCGTGGGTGAAAATGGTGTTCAGGAAGGTCAGCGTACCGACAATAATGTTGATACCGGCCATCATAATTAAGAAACCGAGCAGGGTTTTAAAGGTGCCTTCCACCACCTTGCCCGCCGATTTTTTTTGCAGTAGCAGACCAATCAGGGCAATAAAGGCGATCAGTATCGATGCCTGCCCCAATAAGTCTTTTACCAGGAAGTCGATCACACTATTCATGATTAGCAACCTTTAAGTTACGTTCTTTCATAAACGCCACGATTTTCTCTTCAATTTCCGCTTTGTCGGTCAGCTTGTTGAGAATAATCACCCGCTTGATCTGTTCCGGGCTGGCATCGGCATTTAACACATCAGCAAAGGCTTTCTGGGTTAAAATCATGTCGGATTTAAAGGCGTTTGCTTCAGAAATGGTGGTGTGATCGATATCAGCATCAATTTCGAGTTTCTTTAATACTGACTTGGCGCTCATCTCAATCGCAAAGCTTGAACCCAAACCACATCCACAGACACATAATATTTTCAGCATGGCTATTTCCTCACAGAATTTGCAGTTGTTTAGCGAGTTTATAATGATGCCCTTCAGTATCGACCAGGCGTTTTTTCATGCTTATTAAATCAATCGGAATCGGTCGATTACTGCCATTAATAATCACCGCTTTATTGCGCATTCCCGACTGAATACAACGCGCGACTTCACTGGCCATAATGGTGCCCTGATAAATCTCTTCACAGGTAGGATCGCCATTACGCAGGCCATAACCGATAATCGTTTTACGAATACGCACACCAATTAACGGTTCAATTTGTTTAATTAAGGTATCGATAGCGCCCTGAAAGCCCGGTGAATATTCACGGGTGTAGCCTTCCGAGCACAAAATTATCACGCTGTTCTGCGCCGCCAGCCGCTGGGTGATGCGTTCCGCCAGCTCCTGCGGTGCAATCTGGCATTCCGGGATCAGCGCGAAATCCGCATTGGATTTAATCGCTGACTGCAAGGTTAATTCACCGCAATAACCGCCCAGTAGCTCCACCATAAATACACGACCGGTTAAGGCGCGGCCGGTATTACGTAATTTCGCCACCTCTTTTAACACCTGCTCACAGGCGGTGGAGAAACCGATGCTGTAATCACTGCCAAAGACATCGTTATCGATGGTCATGCCAACGCCAAAACAGTTGACGCCAAATTCGCTCAGCGTATGCAGGAATTGTAATGAACCATCTCCACCCGCCATAATTAATACATCGATGCGCAGCGATTTAAGGTGTTTGGCGATCATCTCATATTCCGGACGAATTAGTTTCCTGCTGGTTCGTCCCGATTGCATCACCGGAATAGCGGCGATGGCGTAATCCACTAAATCACGTTGGGATATTTCCTGATGATTGTTATCCAGCAAGCCTGGAATGCCACCATTAAATAACACCATTTCCGCTTGAGTTAAGCGCGATATTTGATACACAAAGTTATTAATCCCGGTGACATCGCCACCGCTGATCACCATGCCAATTCTCATTGTCATCATCCTTTATGCTGTGCGTCTGGAATTCATTCTTCCGATTAACCGCATTGTTATTTGCAACGAATGTCACACTTTTGCCATCAATTCTCCGGATGAGATCATTGACAGCGACCATTAAAGGCTTATTTTTGTGATATATATCACATGAGGCTTTTCACATTAAAATGATAATGCCAAATGAAATCATAGGGTTATATTTATTTTGCGCAGTAAAATCGGCAGCCCAAATAAACGCTCTCTTCGCGGTTTTTCTTTCGATCTATTTTGTGATTTCCCGCGCATTTTTATCGGTTCCTCACGATTATTCCGTAAAAGATAAAGGGATAATGATTCCGTGCGTTATTTACGCGTCAGGGCCAGTGAAGGATTGACTCAATGCAGCTGCGCTTGTCCAATACCGTGGCAGATAAAGAATAAAGAAGAGAAAAATGAGCATGCAGAAGGATATGTTGCGTAAGTTGGCAGCGGTGGTAGGTGACAAACAGCTATTAACCCATGCGGATGATAAAGCCTGGTACATAAAGGGATTCCGCGTCGGACGCGGCGACGCGCTGGCGGTGGCATTACCGCAAACCCTGTTGCAGCTGTGGCAAACACTGCAGGTGTGCGTGGCGCACGATGTCATTGTGTTGATGCAGGCGTCAAATACCGGCGTCACCGGCGGCTCAACGCCCGACGGCGATGATTACGATCGCGATATCGTGATCATCAGCACCCGCCAGCTCAAAGGCGTGCAGGTGATCGATCAGGCGCGTCAGGTGATCGCCTTCCCCGGCACCACCTTGACCGAACTGGAGCACACCTTACAGCCGCTGGGTCGTGAGCCGCACTCGGTGATTGGATCGTCCTGCATCGGCGCGTCGGTGGTCGGCGGGATCTGTAATAACTCCGGTGGCTCGCTGATTCGGCGCGGCCCCGCGTTTACCGAAAAATCCTTGTTCGCGCGTATTCATGCGGATGGTCGCTTAGAGATGGTTAATCATCTCGGCATCGAGTTGGGCGACACGCCAGAAGTGATGCTGGAGAACCTGACGCAGCAGCAGTATCAAACCGGCGAGCAAGCCGACTGGCAGGGAAAAATCTGGGCCGATGATTATGCCGACCGCCTGCGAGATGTGGCTGCGGATTCTCCGGCGCGATTCAATGGCGATCTGCGCTACCTGCACGACAGCTCGGGCAGCGCCGGTAAAGTGGTGGTGTTCGCCGTGCGCTTGCCCACCTTCGAAGCCAGCGCCGGCAGCGATACCTTTTACATCGGCACCAACGATGAGAACGTGCTGGTGGCACTGCGTCGTTTCCTGTTAACCAAGATGAGCGAACTGCCGCTGCAGGCGGAATATATCCATCGCAACGCCTTCGATTTAACCGTGCGCTACGCCAAGCATATGTATCTGGCGATCCGCAAGCTGGGCCCGCAGGCTATTCCGCAGATGATGGCCAACAAAGCCAAATGGGATGTGCGCGTCAGCCACCTGAAATTCCTGCCGCGCAATTTTGTTGATCGGGTGCTGCAATTCTTCAACCAATTGACGCCGAGCTTTATCGCGCCGCGCATCATGGATTACCGCAGCGAGTATCAACATCATCTGATGATCAAAGTGGAGTCGCCGCAAACCGCCGAATTACAGCGCTTGTTGCAGCAGTTCTTTGCTGAGCAGCAAGGCGGCTTTTTCCATTGCAATGCGCGTGAAGCGGCGGATGCATTTTTAGTGCGTTTCGGCGTGGGCGGCTGCACCATTTCCTACTGCGACGCGCTGGGTTACAACCCCAACGAGCGACTGGTGGCGTTTGACGTGGCGCTGCGCCGTAATGACGATGCATGGCGTTTGACGCTGCCGGATCATCTGGCGGCGCAGGTGCAGGTTGATTCGTGCTGCGGGCACTTTTTCTGCTTCGTCAATCATCAGGATTACGTGCTGAAACCCGGCTACGACGCGAAAGTGTTTAAGGAAGAGGTGAAGCGATATCTGGAACAGCGCGGCGCGAAATATCCCGCCGAGCACAATGTCGGACATCTTTATCAGGCATCGTGCGAACATGTCGCGCACTGGAAACAGCTCGATCCCACCAACAGCTGTAATCCGGGGATTGGCAAAACCAGTAAGAAGAAGTTTTGGCGGGAGATGTAACATCGCACGTAGGGTGCGTATTTATGGCGTAATGCTCGTCAGTTAAGAGATAAAAACACAAATTACTACGCGCACAAATCGTAGCGGCGCAATTCATTGCGCGATAAATCGCGCCGCTACGGAAGGTGCGGTGATTTGATACGGTGCTTAACTGATCGGCATTAGCGCATTTATGGCGACCCTACTTAATGACGAATGATTTCGCATACGCTTCGGTTGAAATAGTATTTATGCGCGAAAGTTACTTTACTTAATCATTTCTCTGGTTGATTTCATAGCCTAAAAGCTATAGCCTAATCCATAGCAAATAAGCTATGGGATGGCATTATGTGGCAAATATTAACAACGGATGTCTTTGACCAGTGGTTTCTGGCGCAGCGTGAAGCACTTCGTGAAGACGTGTTGGCGGCGATGACGATTTTAGGAGAGATGGGACCACAACTCGGCCGCCCCTTTGTCGATACATTAAAGGGAGGCGAATTCCCAAATTTGAAAGAGCTGCGCATTCAGCACGCCGGTGAGCCCATCAGAGCCTTTTTCGCTTTTGATCCGGTGCGACGCGCTATCGTGTTATGCGCTGGAAATAAAACCGGTTCTAACCAAAAACAATTTTACCGAACGATGATTCGCCTCGCTGAAGTGGAATACCGCAAGCATTTGGCGCAGATGGAGGGATAAGATGGCTACTTTAAAAGAATTACTGGCAAAACAATCACCTGAAAGCCAGCAGCGCATCGCTAAGAAAGTCGAAATATTGCGCCAGGAGATTGCCTTGAGCCAGTTACGCGAAGAGCTCAACCTCTCGCAAACCGAACTGGCTCGCACTATCGGCGTCTCGCAGCCCACGCTGGCAAAAATGGAAAATCCAGGCAACGATCCGCGCCTGTCCACACTCAAACGTTACGTCGCGGCATTGGGCGGCGAACTGCGTATCGACGTGACACTGCCAAACGGCAAAACAATCGCCTTTCAGCTTTGATTAACCAAAATCAACCAGCGATGCCGTTCGCGCAGCAGACGATGGTGCAGTTGCTCGAGCTGCGGCAGCGTCAGTGCCTGAATGGCAGCGCGATTGAGAGTGGCCAGGCCGTGCCGCTGGCGCAGGGTTTCGAGAGCGGCCTCGCCATTGTCTTTGCTTGCGCACTGCGTCATTAGGCTTGCCTGCCATGCCGCCAGCTTTTGCGGCGAGATTGCCGCGATCTCGGCAACCATCTCTCGCATAAAGCGTTTGCAGTGACCCAGCAGCGCGCGCCAGGAGATATCCGGTGATTGCAGCGCCAGCATTAAGCCATCCACATCCGCCACCCGCTGATAGCGCGCCGACACCACATAACCAATTTGCTGATCCACGCGCAGTCGCTGGAAGAAGCGCGTTTCCAGCATCAGCGCCAGCACGCGTAAAGCGGCCAGGCTGGCATCGTCGGCCTGCGGTAACGGCATAAACAGCAGCAGCGCCTGATCGCGCCCGTCGCAGGCGATGGGCACGATGCCGCGTTGCAGTCGTGCGGGCGGCGTGTAGCGCGCCAGATCCGGCGTAAAATCTCTGAGCAGATGTGCCACGCGCTGGCTTAACGCGGTATGGGTGCCGCACCATGCCGCCAGCCATTGCGGCGAAGGTAATGGCTTGAGCAGGCAAGTGGGCAAAGCGGCAAGCAGTTGACGAATCACGATCGAATGGGTTTTCGCTACATGTTGCACCAGCACCGGCGTGTTCAGCGCCTGTAATGCCTGATGCACGCTTAACAACGCGCGATCGGCGGATGCGGGCAGATTGAGCAGCAGCTGCCAGCTTGCCTGCGTCTGTTGCCAGCTGCCGTTGCCACCCGCGTGGCGCAATTCCGCCAGCAACGGGCGCAACTGTCGCTGCCGCGCCTGCGCTTCTTCATCACTCAAGGTCTGATAAAACGCCGGACGCAGCAGCAGCGTTTCAACCTGTTTTACCGGTGCAATCAGCGGCAACGGCTGCGCCACGGGCGGGAGACGAGGGAGCTGAATGTCGACGGAGGCGGGATAGAAGTGAAACGCTGCAGGTTGGGTTGCAGCCAGCGACAGCGGTAGCCATTCGGCCAGTTGCAGGGTAAAGCCCTGCGTCTGATGCGGTGCGCCGTCAATCTTTTGCTGCGTGAGCAGACGCGTGCGCGAACAATCTGGCAACGCTGCGACAAAATCCGTGAAGTTATCTGGCAGCGCGCAGCCTGGCGCGAATCCTAATGCCCGGCCGCGCAACTGTTCGAGCGGCGACAAGGTCACGAAATCCTGCTGCGCGAGTTGTGCGTAGTGCTGCAGCTGAATCACATTACATTCAGTTAACGCAGCCAGATGCTGCCAAACGCGTTGCTCAATCTGTTGCGCCTGCGCCGGGGAAATGCGCCTGGCGCTAAAGCGCAGCGCCAGTAACGCTTGCTGCTGATCTTGCCATAACCATTGCGCGTCAAAGGTTTCGCATAACGCCTCAATGCGCAATTGCGCCAGCAAGCTGCCAGGCGCTTCGTCTTGCCAGAACAGGTTAAGTAAGGTGACATTGTCACGCACAGTCTGCTCATCGCCCGCGACCAACATCGTCAGCCAGAAATTTTCTTCACCGCCTAATTGCAGCAAACGATCCCCGGGCAGCAGCGCAGGTTTAACAGCCGCAGCGCGTTCTCCACCCGCCAGCAAACTGCCGCCGAAGCGTGCCGCCAGCTGTTCGAGCTCATCCAGTGATTGCGGGCCTTGCAGCCAAAGCTGCATATTTTCAGTGCGATAGAAGCGGCGATGAAAATCGCGTAGTGCGGATTGCAACGCCGTGACATTGTCACCGAAAGCCTGTCGACTGCCGACGCGAAAGCGCTGAAAACGTCCTTGCAACTTATCCAGCACGGCGACTTCACTCAGCGTGTCGGCATGGTTTTGCAGCAGTTGATACTCAGCCTCAATTACCGCCGCTTCCTGCTGAATAGCCTGCGCCGTCAGCAACGGTGCCGTCAACATATCGCACAGCCGCTGCACGCCTGCCGACAGCGACGGTGCTGGGAGCTGAAAGAAATAGGCGCTGCGGCTCAACTGCGTGGTGGCATTCACCTGGCCGCCCTGCTGCTGCAGCCACGGCATCAGGCGATCGTCGCCGTGAAAAGCTTCGCTGCCGCAAAACAGCAGATGTTCCAGCAGATGTGCCAAACCCGGCCAGCGATCCGCCTCATCCAGACTGCCGGCCTGCACGCGCACCAGCGCCGCCGCCTCACGCGCGTCAGGCTGATGATAAAGATGGCAGCGCAGGCCGTTGGCAAGCGTGAGCTGGCGCGCGTGCATCAGGTGACGCGCTGCTTAAAGATCAGTTCGGAGTTGCTGCGATTGCGGAACTGCAGCTGCTGGATTTTGATGTCGCTGCAGTTAGCTTCACGCCGTGCTTCGAGAATCTTGCCGTGATGCGGCGATTTGCTGCACACCGGATCGGTGTTATCGGCATCGCCGGTCAGCATAAAGGCCTGACAGCGACAGCCGCCAAAGTCTTTCTCTTTCTCATCGCAGGAGCGACAGGGTTCCGGCATCCAGTCAAAGCCGCGATAGCGGTTAAAACCAAACGAGTTGTACCAGATATCGTCCAGCGTGCGTTCCAGCACCGACGGGAACTCAACCGGCAGCTGACGCGCGCTGTGGCACGGCAACGCGGTGCCGTCAGGCGTGACGCTAAGGAAGATCGATCCCCAACCGCCCATGCAGGGTTTCGGCCGCTCTTCGTAATAATCCGGCGTGACGAACAGCAGATTGGTGAGATTGCCGCTGGCGCTCATGCGCTGACGATAATCGGCCACCACCGCTTCGGCGTTGGCGATCTGCTCGCGCGTCGGCAGTAATCCTTCGCGATTGAGCTGCGCCCAGCCGTAGAACTGACAGGTCGCCAGCTCGACATCGTCGGCTTCCAGTTCGATACAGAGATCGATGATCTTGTCGATCTGGTCGATGTTATGGCGATGCAGCACGAAGTTCAGCACCATCGGATAGCCGTGCGCTTTCACCGCTTTCGCCATCTCCAGTTTCTGCTGGAATGCCTTTTGCGACCCGGCCAGCGCGGCGTTCAGCGTTTCATCGCTGGCCTGGAAGCTGATCTGGATATGATCGAGCCCGGCGTCGGCAAAGGCATCGAGTTTTTTCGCCGTCAGGCCGATGCCGGAGGTGATCAGGTTGGTGTAGAAACCGAGATCGCGCGCGGCGCGGATAAGCTCCGGCAGGTCTTTGCGCGTCAGCGGTTCGCCGCCGGAAAAACCGAGCTGCACGCTGCCCATGGCGCGCGCCTGACGAAACACCTCAATCCACTGTTCGGTGGTCAGCTCTTTCTCCTGCTGGGAAAAATCCAGCGGATTGGAGCAATACGGACACTGCAGCGGGCAACGATAGGTCAGTTCTGCCAGCAGCCACAGCGGTGGCGTCACGCTTTTACTCGGGTTCACGACACTGTATCCATTTTTGTTCGATGGCTGATTGCAGGAACTCTTTGACGTCATCGCCGACGCCGCCCGCGTCCGGGAAACGCGCATCCAGCGTGGCAACGATTGCCGCCACATCCTGTTTGCCATCCACCAGTTCGAGGATCGCCACGGCGGTCTCGTTCAGTTTGGCCATGCCTTCAGGATAGAGCACCACATGGCTATCCTGCGCCGCTTCCCACTGCATGCGGTAGCCGCGACGGAAAGCCGGAATCACATTATCTTTCATGTTGTTATACCAGTCTTGTGCTGTGCCAGGACACCTGATCGGTGACCGTATGATAAGGCGGACGTTGCAGCGCATACGCCATGGTCATGGCATCGAGCATGGTCCAGAGAATATCGAGCTTAAACTGCAGGATCTCCAGCATGCGGTTCTGCTGTTCGGCGCTGGTGAACACCTCAAGCGCCAGCGCCAATCCATGCTCCACATCGCGGTTCGCCTGGCTTAGACGGCTGCGGAAGTAGAAATAGCCTTCCTCTTTGATCCACGGATAGTGCTGCGGCCAGCTGTCGAGACGCGACTGATGTATCTGCGGAGCGAACAGCTCGGTCAGCGAGCTACAGGCCGCTTCCTGCCAGTTGGCGCGGCGCGCAAAGTTAACGTAGGCGTCCACCGCAAAGCGCACGCCCGGCAGCACCAGCTTCTCGGATAGCAACACCTCACGATCTAAACCTACCGCTTCACCCAACTGCAGCCAGGCTTCAATCCCGCCTTCGTGACCGTTGCTGCCGTCGTGATCGAGGATGCGCTGCACCCATTTACGCCGCGTCGCCGCATCCGGGCAGTTAGCCATGATCGCCGCATCTTTCAGCGGAATATTGGTCTGATAATAGAAGCGGTTCGCCACCCAACCCTGAATCTGCTCGCGCGTTGCATTGCCGTTGTGCATGGCAATGTGATACGGGTGATGAATGTGGTAGAACGCGCCTTTGTCGCGCAGCGCCTGCTCAAACGCGGCAGGCGATAACGCTTCAGTAATGATCACGATGCAAACTCCTGCAGATGAATCGCCATGCCATCCCAACTCACTTCAATGCCCTGCTGCGTCAAATAGGCGCGCTGCGGCGATTGCTCATTAAGAATCGGATTGGTGTTATTAATGTGAATCAAAATCTTGCGTTTGGCCGGCAGCGCAGCCAGCAACGCCATTAAACCTTGTTCTTCGGCCAGCGCTAAGTGGCCCATCGCTCTGCCGGTATTTTTGCCGACGCCGGTGGCGAGCAGCTCGTCGTCCTGCCACACCGTGCCATCAATCAACAGGCAATCGGCTTTTTCCAGCCACGGCATGATCACCGCATCCGGCTCGCCGAGTCCCGGCGCGTAGAGCAGCGTTTGGCCGTTGGCGGTGTTTTCAATGAACAGCGCTACGTTGTGGCCCGGCAGCGGGCGATCGCGATACGGCGAATACGGCGGCGCGTTGCTGAGAATCGGAATCGCGGTGAACTGCAAACTGTGGCAGACATCGACGCGGAACGGCTCCAGCGGGGTTAACGCATGATGCTGCAGACCGCCATTCCAGTGCTGCAACATGGTGAAAATCGGGAAGCCGCTGGTGAGATCGCCATGCACTTCCGGCGTGCACCACACCTGATGCGGACAACCTTCGCGCAGGCTCAGCAAGCCGGTGGTGTGATCGATTTGGCTGTCGGTCAGAATGATGCTGCCAATCGCCGTGCCGCGCAGCACACCTTTTTTGATCAGTTCTGGCGTGTGGGCAATTTGCTGGCTGATGTCCGGCGAGGCGTTACACAGCACCCAATCTTCACCGTTGTCGCTGACAATGATCGAAGATTGCGTGCGCGCCTGCGCCTGAATGCTGCCGTTACGCAGGCCGCTGCAATTGGCGCAGTTACAGTTCCACTGCGGGAAGCCGCCGCCAGCCGCTGAACCGAGGACTTTAATAAACATGAACGTTGACCAGAGAGAGAAAACAAAATGCCCGCACGAACGGCGGGCAGAAGTCTTAGCGGTTGGAGATGTACAGAGTCACTTCCAGGCCCAGACGCAGGTCAATAAACGCAGGTTTTTTCCACATAATGGTCTTCCTCATAAAGCAAAAACGCAGAGAAATCTCTGCTGAAGAGGATTGCGGCTGTGACGTAGATCACATCGCAATCCGTACGCGCGCAGATGTTGCGCCAATGTAGCGAGCAGATCAACCCTGATTCGGTAAGGGAATTGTGCTAATCCTGCCAAATTTGTTGCAACACGCGCTGCCAGTTGCCCCATGCGAGCTGCTCAAGTGCTGTTTGATCGTAGTCGAACGAACGCAACAACGCATAAAGATGCGGTAATCCGCTCACGTCTTTCAGCGCCTCAGGCACGCTGATGCCATCAAAATCGGAGCCCAGCGCCACATGATCACGGCCCATTATCGCGATCAGGTGCTCAACATGTTTAACAATTTCGATCAATGCGGTGTCGCTGTCGCGTTTTCCGTCGCTGCGCAGGAAAGCGTTGCCAAAATTCACGCCCACCACGCCGCCGCTGTCGCGAATGGCGCGCAGCTGATCGTCGGTCAGATTACGCGGCTGCGCGCAGAGCGCGTGCGCATTGGAGTGCGTCGCCACGAGTGGCGCGGTTGACAGGCGCGCGGTGTCCCAGAAGGCTTTTTCGTTCATGTGCGACAGGTCGATCAGCATGCGATGGCGATTGGCAGCGGCGATCAGCTGCTCGCCTTGTTCGGTCAAACCCGGCCCGCTGTCCGGTGAGTTGGGGAATGATCCGCTGACGCCTTCGCCAAAGCGATTGGGTAGATTCCAGAACGGCCCGATGCTGCGCACGCCCGCCTGGTAAAATGCATCAAGCGCTTCACCATCGCCATCAAACCCATCTGCGCCCTCAATATGCGCCACCAGCGCCAGCACGCCGTCCGCGCGACAGGCGGCAATATCAGCGGTGTTAAGGCATAACCGCGCCCGCCCGTCAGATTGCGCCGCCAGCGTTTTCAGGATGTCGAGCTGCTGCCAGAGAATCGTCAGCGCATCGAGATTTTCCCCGGCACGCTGTGGCGCGACCTCTTTGATATAGCGCGGTGGCGGCACGAACATCGCGAACAGCCCACCGGCAAAACCGCCCAGCTGCATGCGCGGAAAATCGAGGTGGCCCTTTTCGATGCCGTGAAAAAATGCCTGCGCTGGATCATCGCGATGATGCAGCCACAGATTGAGGAGCAGGTCGTTATGACCGTCGAAGGTTTTTAGCAACATGAGGGAATCTTTGACGAAACAACATGCCGCCATGCTACGCGCGCGCTGCTGTTTCGCCAAATGCGGGCGCACAAAGGGTTAGTTCTGCGCAACCTTTAAGCCGTGATAGAAGGTCGGTTTCACATCAAGAGGCTTCTGGATCAAACCGTATTTCTGGTAGAAATCGGCGGTTTCCTGCTGCTGGTCGATGGTGGCATCATCAATGCTCTGCCAGTGCGATTTGCGGCGTGAGAAGGATTTCGCCGCGGCCTCTTTCGGGAAGCCGATGATTTTTGCCAGCGTGGTTGAGTACTCATCGACATGGCTGTTGGCCCAGCGATCGGCAGCGGCTAAGCGATTGACGTAATCCTGCAGCGCCGCGCGTTTGGCTTCATCGTTCAGCGCGGCGTCGGTGGCGGCGAGGAAACTGTTGCCGCTGGACAGGCCGACGCCGTTAACCAGCACGCGTCCGGTGTGGGTCACTTCTGCCAGCGCGGTATAAGGATCCCACGTTGACCAGGCATCCACCGAACCGTTTGCCAGCGCGATGCGCGCATCCGCCGGCGTTAAGAAGCGCCAGTTGACCTCTTTATCGCTGACGCCCGCCTGCTCCAGCGCTTTGAGCGCCTCAAAGTGACCAATCGATCCGCGTCCGGTGGCGATGTTTTTGCCCTTTAGCTCGGCGACGGTTTTGATGGGCGAATCCGGGCTGACCAGCACCGCCAATCCTTCGGGTACCGATTTGCTCACCGCCACCGCTTTCACCTGCGAACCGGCCGCCAGCGAGAACAACAGCGGCGCATCGCCGATAATACCGGCATCCACCGCACCGGCATTCAGCGCTTCCGCCAGCGGTGCCGCCGCCGGGAACTCGGCCCATTCGATTTTGTAATTGAGGTTATTCAACTGCTGCGCCGCTTCCATTTCCGCGTGCATATTTCCCTTTTGATCGGCAATGCGCAGCGTCACGGTTTCTGCCGCCGCCGTGCCGCTGGCTGTCACGATCAATAGTGCCAAAGCTGCTCTTTTCATTGTGTTTTATCCCATCGCGCAAAACCCCAGCCTAACCCGCGCGCGCCAAATGACCGATGCCGATTTCGCATGAGATATGCCGACAATGGTATATAGCGGTGTGATGCGGTCGCCATAAATGGCGACCCTACGACCTAACCCACGCATTTGTAGGGTCGTCATTTATGGCGACCGACGGCATGGCCGCGCAAATGTCACTTTTGCGCGAGTGGTTGTCAGCAATGCGCGAGCCGCGCCACGCGATGCTGGGCGAGACTGAACGCCACATCACAAGGAGATCGTTATGCTCACGCAACCCGCTGCAAAATACCGTCCGTTTCCGGTCATCGACTTACCCGATCGTCAGTGGCCCTCGCGCCAGCTGACGCAGGCACCGCGCTGGCTCTCAACCGACTTACGCGATGGCAATCAGGCGCTGGCGACGCCGATGGACAGCGCGCGCAAGCTGGAGTTCTGGCAACTGCTGCTGCGCTGTGGCTTCAAGGAGATTGAGGTGGCGTTCCCGGCGGCATCGCAGACCGATTTTGATTTTGTACGGTTGCTGATTGAGCAGAAGCACATTCCCGACGATGTGGCGATTCAGGTGTTGACCCAGGCGCGCAGCGACCTGATCGATCGCACTTTCGACGCGCTGCGTGGCGCGCCAAACGCCATTATTCATCTGTACAACGCCACCGCGCCGCTGTTCCGCGAGCGCGTGTTCCGCCAGAGCAAAGCCGAGATTATCGAACTGGCCTGCGCCGGTGCGCGTCAAATTCACGCCCGCTGCGAAGCGCAAAAGGATACCGCGTGGACCTTCGAGTATTCGCCAGAAACCTTCTGCTTTACCGAACCGGAGTTTGCGCTGGAGATTTGCGAAGCGGTGGCGGCGATTTGGCAGCCGGGCCCGGCGCGTCCGATGATCATCAACCTGCCCGCGACCGTCGAAGTGAACACGCCGAACGTCTATGCCGATCAGATTGAGTATTTCTGTCGCCACTTCAGCCAGCGATCGCAGGTAGCGATCAGCGTGCATCCGCATAACGATCGCGGTACCGGCATCGCCTGCGCCGAGCTGGCGCTGCTGGCGGGTGCCGATCGCGTCGAAGGCTGTTTGTTTGGCAACGGCGAGCGCACCGGCAATGTTGATATCGTCACGCTGGCGCTCAATCTCTACACCCAGGGCATCGCGCCGCAGCTCGATTTCAGCGATATCCAGCAGGTGCTGGAAGTGGTGACGCGCTGCAACCAGCTGCCGGTACATCCGCGTCATCCGTATGCCGGTGAACTGGTGTTTACCGCCTTCTCTGGTTCGCATCAGGATGCGATTCGTAAAGGCTTTGCCGCACGCGCTGAGCGTGAAGAATCGATCTGGCAGATGCCGTATTTGCCGCTCGATCCGCTGGATATCGGCTGCAGCTACGAAGCGGTGATCCGCGTCAATAGTCAATCGGGTAAAGGCGGCACCGCCTGGCTGCTGGAGCAGAATCACGGTCTGCAGCTGCCGCGCGGCTTGCAGCAGGATTTCAGCCGTCTGGTGCAGCAGCAAACCGACCAGCACGGTCAGGAGATGACGCACCACGCGCTATGGCAGCTGTTTTGTCAGCATTACGGCTTAACGCAGCCCGCGCGTCGTTTGCTGGAAGCGGAAAGCCACAGCGACGAGAAAGGCGAAACGCGTCTCAAGGCGCGGCTGCAACAGGGCGCGCAGCCGGTGACGCTGGAAGGCAAAGGCAACGGCTTGCTCTCAGCCGCCGTTGCCGCGCTGCATCAGCGCTATGACGTAATCATCACCATTGAGGATTATCACGAACACACGCTGGGCAAACGCAGCGATAGTCGTTCGGTAACTTACATCAGCTGCATTAATGCACGCGGTGAACGCGCGTGGGGCGTGGGCATTGATAACGATGTGGCGCGCGCTTCACTGCAGGCGCTGCTCAACGCAGCACACGCTTTTCTGCCGCAGGAAAGTAGTTCGCTGGCGTAACACCGAGTACGCGGCGAAACATCGCGCTGAAGGCGCTCGGACTGTCGTAGCCGAGATCGAGCGCCACCGTCAGCACGCTATCGCCCTGCGCTAAGCGGGTTAACGCCACACTCAGTCGCGCGCGGCGCACCCAATCGCTGAACTGCAAACCGGTTTCGCGGCTGAAATGGCGCGCCAGCGTGCGTTCGGCCACGCAGAGTTGCGTGGCGGCGCGAGCCAGCGTCCAGTTTTCGCCGGGCGCTTGCTGGATCTGCTGGCACAAACTCAGCAGCCGCTCGCTTTCCGGCAGTGGCAGACCAAACGGCAGCACGTCCATCACGCGAATCTCATCGAGGATCAGCTCGTAAATCCGCTCTGCGCGGCTGCCGGGAACGTACTGCTCCGGCAGCGCCAGCGCGCTGACAATCAACTCGCGCAGCAGCGGCGAAATCTGCACCACCTGACAACTGGCGGGCAGATCGGCGCGCGCCAGCGGATCCACAAACAGCGTGCGCGCGGCCACGGCACCGACGATGTGCAGCGCGTGACGCGTTCCCGCCGGCAGCCAGACGCCGCGACTCGGCGGCACAATCCAGCTGCCGTGCTGCGTTTCCACTTTCACCACGCCGCTCAGCGTGTGGATCAGCTGGGCGCAATCGTGGTGATGCCACGGCTCCGCGTCGCCATGCGCATAATCGTGCGCATAAGGCACCAGCGGACGATAGGCGAAGTCGAAGTTGAGCCGCGCACTCATGTTAGCGTTTCAGATATTGGTAAACCGCCGCCAAATCCTGCTCGCCGTAACCGGCGTCTACCGCTTGCTGCCAGACATCCACGATGTTTTCCAGCGCCGGCAGTTTGCTATCGCCTGCCGCATCCAGCGCCAGTTTGGCGTCTTTCAGCGCCCAAACCAGATGCATCTGCGGCGTGAAATCACCGCTGGCAATCATGCCGAGTTTCATTTTGGCGTACGGTGCCGCCAGCGGACCGCCATCCAGCACTTTCCACAGATCGTCGGTGCTGAAACCAAACTCTTCCGCCAGACGCGTACTTTCCGCCAGGCTCTGCATCAGACCAATCAGCCAGCTGTTCACCACCAGCTTCATGCGCGAACTGGCGCCCGCCTCGCCCAGCCACTGCGTGCCTTTTCCGATCGCGGCGAACACCTGCTCGGCGGCCTCCGCGTTGCTCTGATCGCCGCTGGCCATCACCAGGATTTGTGCATTTTCGGCCGGTGCTTTGGTGCCGGAAACCGGTGCATCGATAAACACCACGTCCGGACGCGCGCTTTTGAATTCCGCGATCAGTTGATCGGTGGCTGCCACGCCGATGGTGCCCATCTGGCAAATTGTCGCGCCCTGCTTGAGCGCGGAGCTGGCGTCGTTCAGCGCCTGACGCGTGGTAGCGCCGTCGGCCAGCATGGCGATCACCACATCCGCGCCACTCACCGCTTGCGCTGCGCTGTCGGCCAGCATGATGCCTGCATCCAGCAAATCTTCGCCTTTGGCACGCGTGCGGTTCCAGCCGCGCACCGTGAAGCCTTTTTTCAACAGGTTAGCGGCAAACGCATGCCCCATCGCGCCCAATCCCAGTACCGCGACCACAGGTTGTTGACTCATCATTCCCTCTCTTTTGTGCCTTCAGACAAAACCGCCAGACTGACAGAATTTCCCTGACGCAGCCAGGCCAGAGATGCGATGAAAAAACATTTTCAACACCGCAATTATTAATAATCCGTCATACTATTAACGCTTTTCAAACAAATGATAAAACGATTAACATACGCGCCATTAATGTTCCATTCGGTTCATTTCACGCCCTTTTTACGGTCTTTCATAATGAAAATAGCTTTACTGCGACAGGCTTCGCTGCTGATGCTGCCTGCGATGTTACCGGTCTCGGCGCTGGCGGCAAACGCGGCCAGCAATACCATGGTGGTGAGCGCGGCGCCGTCCGCCTCGGGCCTTTCTGAACTCGACACGCCAGCCGCGGTTAGCGTGGTGTCGGGCGACGATATGCGCCATGCCGCACCGCGCGTGAATTTGTCAGAAAACCTCAGCAGCGTGCCGGGTTTGCAGATACAAAATCGTCAAAATTATGCCCAGGACCTGCAGATTTCGGTGCGCGGTTTCGGTTCGCGTTCCACCTTCGGCCTGCGCGGGATTCGCATGTACGTTGACGGGATCCCAGCCACCATGCCCGACGGCCAGGGACAAACCTCCAACATCGATATCGGCTCAATCGATCACATCGACGTGCTGCGCGGCCCGTTCTCGGCGCTGTACGGCAACTCGTCGGGCGGCGTAATTAACGTTGAAACCGAAACCGGACAGCAACCGACCACGCTGGAAGCCAGCAGCTGGTATGGCAGTTACGGTAGCTGGCGTAACAGCGTTAAAGCCAGCGGCGCAACCGGCGACGGTACGCAAGCCGGCGACGTCAACTACACGGTTTCCGCCTCGCGCTTTACCACGCACGGCTTCCGCGATCACAGTTCGGCGCAGAAAAACCTCGGCAACGCCAAACTCGGCGTGCGCATCGACGATGTCAGCACCCTGACGCTGCTGTTCAACAGCGTGCACGTTGAAGCGCAGGATCCAGGCGGTTTGACCGCCGAGCAGTGGAAAGATAATCCACGCCAGGTCGCCAGCAACGTGACCTTGTACGACGCGCGTAAAACCGTCGATCAAACGCAAGCGGGCCTGCACTATCAGCGCCAGATGAGTGAAAACGACGACCTTAGCGTGATGATGTACGCCGGTGAACGTGAAACCACGCAGTATCAATCGATTCCTAAAGCCACCCAGCTGCGCGCAGGTTATCCCGGCGGCGTCATTTCTCTGTCACGGCATTATCAGGGCATCGATACCCGCTGGACGCACCGCGACGCGCTGTTCACCATTCCGGTAACCTTCACCGGCGGGCTCGACTACGAAACCATGACCGAGAAGCGCAAAGGGTATCAAAACTTTAGCGGCGACGAGCTGGGCGTGCAGGGCGAGATGCGTCGTAACGAACGCAACCTGATGTGGAACCTCGATCCTTATCTGCAAACCGCGTGGCAGCTGACCGATAAACTGTCGCTGGATGCCGGCGTACGTTTCAGCACGGTGAATTTCGACTCCAATGACTATTACGTCACCGACAGCGATCCGGATGACAGCGGCAATCGTCGCTATCACCGCTGGTTGCCTGCCGCTGCGCTGAATTACGCGATTGATAACAGCTGGAATGCCTATGTTTCTGCTGGTCGCGGCTTCGAAACGCCGACGCTGAATGAGTTGTCCTACCGCGCCGCCGATCAGGCCGGACTCAATCTCAACCTGCAACCCGCCACCAGCGAAACGTTTGAACTAGGCAGCAAGAAACGGATTGGCAATGGCCTGTTAACTGCGGCGATTTTCCAGACTGACACCAAAAACGAGATCGTTTCCGACAGCAGCTTTGAAGGCCGCACCAGCTACAAAAACGCCGGTGAGACCCGCCGTCGTGGATTGGAGCTCGGCCTCGACCAGCAGTTTGGTGAAAGCTGGCGCTTCAAAGCCGCATGGACCTTGCTGGATGCCCGCTATCGCTCTAACGCCTGCGGCACCGCAAGCTGCGACGGCAACCGCATTCCCGGCATTGCCCGTAACATGGCTTACGCCGGACTGGCTTACGCGCCCGATCAAGGCTGGTATGCCGGAACCGATGTGCGCTACCTGAGCGATATCGCGGCGGATGATGAAAACGATGTGAAAGCGCCGTCTTACACCGTGGTCGGCGTGAACAGCGGTTATAAATGGCTGGTGCAGAACTGGACGCTGGATCTGTTTGGCCGCGTCGATAACCTGTTTGATCGCAACTACATCGGTTCGGTGATCGTGAATGAAAGCAACGGTCGCTACTACGAACCGGCGCCGGGGCGCAATTACAGCGTGGGTCTGACGGTGAGTTACGCGTTTCAGTAAATAAACGTGAATGCCGGTGCGCATAAATGCGCACCCTACGAAAACCTCGCCAATTACAGTAGGGTCGCCATTCATGGCGACCGATTTACCCTCAGCTAACAAGCAGCATGCAAGACTTGTCTGTATTGCAGGGCCTTTACTGTTTTTACTTAGGAAAGAAGCTGCCGATTCGCTATTTTCATTTTCTTTTTCAATATGAGAAAGAACATGACTAAAAAGAAAATTTCAGCGAAACGTCCAGTGCCCAATCAGAAAGTGAAAGCAGTTAAGCACTCCCTCACTCCTATACATCAACGAATGTCAGATCCTTGTGCATCTGAAATCGACTTTGTACCTGTCAGGCTGAACATCACTTCTCGCCCTGTAGAATGGTAGTTATCTTTTACTTCAACAACGCCAGCACATCATCGGTGGTGCCGGTTTCGCCCAGGCGCGGGAAGATGCGATCGACGCTGTTTTTGTGCGTTTCGGCATTCAGGCAGGTCATAGCGTCGGTAGCCAACGTGACGTTGTAACCCAGCTCATACGCCTGACGCGCCGTGGATTCCACGCCGATGCTGGTGGCGATGCCACAAACCACTACCTGCGTGATGCCGCGCTGCTGCAGCTGCTCGTGCAAATCCGTGTTATGGAAAGCGCCCCAGGTTTTTTTGGTGATGACGATGTCGCCGCGCTGCTGCGCCAGGTCTGGCACCAACGTCGCCCAATCGGCTGGCAGATCGCCAGCGTGTTTCGGCTGCTCATTGCGGCCAGGCGCGCCGCCCGCAACGTTGACCAGCACCACGGGGCGCTTTTGCCCACGGAAAGCATCGGCCAGACGCGCTGAGCGCTCAATCACTTCATGCGCCTCTAACGGTGCGACCGGCAGCGCAACAATGCCGTTTTGCAGGTCAATCACAATCAGCGCGGTGTTGTCGTCAAGGGTAGTTAAAGCCATGTTGAGTCCTCTCAGGATTATTGGTCGGCAAGTCGTTGCAGTAAGGGAATAGCGGCCAGCAGCGTGTGTTGTTCCTGCGCATTCAACTGCGTCGCAATGCTGTTGAGCAGCCAGTCATCACGTTGTGCGCGGTTGGCGGCGATCAGTTTCAGGCAGGCATCGGTGGGTTGATAGCGGGTTTTCCGGCCATCCAGCGGATCGGCGGCGCCCTGCACCATACCCAGCGTCTGCAGGCTGGCCACGGTGGCGCCCATCGACTGCGTGCGCACCCCTTCCAGCGTAGCCAATTCTGTTACCGTCATGGCGCCCTCGCGCACCAGATAACCGAGTACCGATACCTGCGGCCAGGTGAGATCGCCCGGCGGCGCCGATTCCCGCAGGCGACGCGCCAGTTTGCCATTGATGCTGCGCAGTAACGCCGCCGCGCTGTTGAGGTCGCTCATGGCACCTTCTCCTTACTGATGAGCCGCGAGTATATAAATACGAAGGCAAACTGGGTAGTTTACCTTCGTATCAATTTGTAATTGTGCCGGATTGTTAGGTGGTCGCAATGAATGGCGATCCTACGGGCGTTGCAGATAATGAATCAAACTGTGGAAACGCAGCGGCGTGCTGAGGGGATTGCGGTAGCTGTGCGGCGTATCGGCGGCGAACTGGCTGGCTTCGCCCGAGAGCAAACGCCGCCATGTGCCTTCCACGCCCAGCAACAATTCGCCTTCCTGCACCACAACCTGCTCAATCACCCCGCTTTCATGCGCCGATGAATCGCTCTGCGCGCCACCCGCCAGCGTCACTTCCAGTAGATCAAAACGCAGTTTGGCATCGTACGGCAGCAACGGCTTAACCTGCATCTGCGCGTTGGGCTGGCTGAAGGTCGCCACGCTGCCCGGCGGTTGATCGCTGCCCTGCACAAAGAAGGAAAACGGCACGTTAAAGCCGGTGGCGATTTTCCACAGCGTCGCCACCGTGGGGCTCGATTCGCCGCGCTCAATTTGGCCGAGCATCGCTTTGCTCACGCCGGTGCGATCCGCTGCCAGTGTCAGGCTCCAGCCGTTGGCCTGACGCAGCTGTTTCAGCGCCAGACTCAAATGTTGATGCAAATTTTCCATGTGTTCTCCCGAAAAGCTCGCGCGCAGTGTAGCACTTGTGCGCTATAACGCTCCATGCCACAATGTGCGTTATAACGCACAACCGGATGTGACCTGATGACAACCGCCACCACGCGCAGTGCTTTCTCCTTCCCGATGCTGATTTCGGGTTTTATCGCCGTGCTGGTGGGTTACAGCAGCACGGCGGCGCTGATCTTTCAGGCGGCGCAGGCGGCGGGCGCTTCGCCGGAGCAGATTGGCGGCTGGCTGTCGATGCTCGGCGTCGGTATGGGTTTGGCCTCGCTCGGCTTATCGCTGTGGACACGCATGCCGATTCTCGCCGCCTGGTCAACGCCCGGCGCGGCGCTGCTCGCCACCAGCGTGCAGGGCTTGACGCTGAATGAAGTGGTGGGCGTGTTCGTCGCCACCAACCTGCTGATTGTGTTGTGCGGCGTCACCGGCCTGTTCGCTCGTTTGATGAATCACATTCCGCAGTCGCTGGCGGCAGCGATGCTGGCCGGGATTCTGCTGAAGTTTGGCATCGGCACCTTTAGCGGTTTGCAGAGCAATTTCGCGCTGTGCGGCAGCATGTGTCTGGTGTGGCTGTTGAGCCGCCGCTGGCTGCCGCGCTACGCCATCATTCTGGCGTTGATCGCGGGCGTGCTGGTGGCGCTCGGCCAGCAATCGATCCACTTTCCGCCGCATGCGCTGGCGATCAGCCAGCCGGAATTCATCATGCCGCAGTTTACTCTGTCGGCGCTGATTGGCGTGGGTTTGCCCTATTTCCTCGTCACCATGGCGTCACAAAATGCGCCCGGCATCGCCACCTTGCAGGCGCACGGTTATCAGCCGCCGGTATCAGCGCTCACCGGCTGGACCGGATTTATTGCTTTAGTGCTGTCGCCGTTTGGCGGCTTTTCGGTGTGTATCGCCGCGATTACCGCCGCTATCTGCATGGGCGACGATGTCGATCCGAATCCGGCGCGCCGCTGGATGGCGTCGGCATTGGCGGGCGTGTTCTATCTGCTGACTGGCTTTACCGGCGGATTGATCGCCATCATGCTGAGCGCCTTGCCGCCGGTGTTGATTGCCACGCTGGCGGGCCTCGCGCTACTCGCCACGCTGTCCGGCAGTTTGCAGCGCGCCTTAACCGAACCGGATCAGCGCGACAGCGCCATCGTGGCGTTTCTCATCACCGCCAGCGGTATTTCGCTGCTCGGTATCGGCTCCGCCTTTTGGGGTTTGCTCGGCGGCATGCTGACCTATGCGATCCTTTCCCCGCGCAGCCGCGCTTAAAATTTCAGCAATCTTCTCCGCACGCGGGAAAAACGCCCTGTTTTTCCCCCTTTATCAGCCGTTTGATTTCGCTGCATTTGGCTTAAGATCACTATCATCGCCAAAAACACACACTGTTCTGCCTCAGACAACCACCGATAAGGGCCCAACGAGTGGCAAAAACTTTTCTGCGCAGCGGCAATCTGGACACGGTACTGGCACTGGGTGAAAACGGCCAGCCGGTCTGGACATCCGCGCTGCAAATCCGTGAAACCCTGCGCCTGCGCCGCCAAACCACGCTGGCCAATTGCCTCGCGATCCCGCAGGTCAACGAGCGCGGTGACCGCCTCGATTGGTACGCCCCGTTTAATGGCAAAGTAAAATCCTGGCTGGGTGCCAGCGATCACGAGCGCCGTCAGGCGCTGGAACTGCTGACGCTTAACCAGCAGGATCTGCAGGCGCTGAGCCTGCGCGCGCGCGACGCGGAGAATCCGGCGATGCGCTTGTTTGCTGCGTTGCTGAGCAAAACGTTGCAGTTCCCGGATCAGCAGTACGTTTATCTGGTGGATGGCAAACCGGTGATCACCTTCTGGGGCTTTGTCGATCCGCAGGCGCGTTCGCGTGATGACGCGCTGGCCTGCCTGCGCGATTCGCTGGAAGATGAACTGCCGCCGCTGCTGCCAGAACCGCCAGCACCCGCTCCGCTGGTGGTGGCGCCGGTAATTGCGCCGCTGATCGAGGTGCCGCCTGCCGCAGCTGAACCGCTGATCGCGCCGGAACCTGAAGTCGAAGAACCGGCGGTTGAGGTCATTCCTGAGCCCGCGCCTGAACCGATACCCGAACCTGTCACGCCGCCACGTCGCGCCTTTGCCGTGCGTCCGCTGATGCTGCTGTTGCCGGTTGCGGCGCTGGTGGCTGCGGGCGTCGCCTTCTGGCTGCACAGCGCGCCGCAACCTGCTGCGATTCGCGTTGCGGATGTGCCTGTGCCGGTGAGTAAGCCGCCTGCCGTGATGGTTAAAGCGGAAAAACTCGCCGCCACGCTGCCACAAACCGCCGCCACCGTCGTTGCCGCCGCGCCGATTGCTGCACCTGTCGCGCCGCCGGAAGTGGTGGCTGAACACACCGAACCGGCCAAAGCCGATGATTTGGTGATGACCACCGAAGATGCGCGCGTTGGATCGGTGAAATTTATCAATGGCACCTGGCGCGTCACGTTGCGTCAAACCAATCTGCCGACCGGCAAACCGCCAAGCCTGCGTTATCAAATCCGCAACGGCAAAGGCACCGCCACCATTACCCAGGGCGACAACATTCGCTGTAAAGCCGATGTCACCGCCGCGATGACCACCGCCGGCAGCATGGAAGTGCGCAGCCGCTATACTGCGACCTGCAGCGATAAATCGCGTTACCGCATGCCGGAACTGGTGTGTAAAGCCGGTGATGGCATCGCCAGCTGTACTGCGCAATATGGCGCAGATCAGGTCTTCCCGTTGACGATTAAGCGTGAGAGTAAGTAAACATGTTGGCTCCCCTCATCGATGACAAACAGAAAATCACGCTGATTGAAGATAGCGGTGTGCAGTTTCTTGATTTCGGTTTGCGTTTACCTGCGTTGCAGGCACGCCGCCAATTCGTGCGGCAAACCGCCAACGGCCCGCTGCTGCGCCTCAATGTCGACGGCAACAGCGGCAAGTTCCTGCTCTATCCGGAAGACGGTGGCGCAGCGGAAGTGGTGCGTCCGGAAACGGATATCGCACTGGCCGATTCCCTGAAACTGCTGGCCCATCAATGGCTGCCGCTGCCGGTGCTGCGCTGTACCAGCGGACGTCGTTTTATCGGCGGCCCGGACAACTGGGCGCGTCTGCATCTGGCACCGCTGGCGCAACCCGACGCGGCAGGCAACACCCATCGCATCACCCTCGCCTTTGATACGCGCATTGTGTCTGAGCAGGATGGCGGCGAGCAGCACGGTTTAAGCAAAGCCGATGCGCAGAACGGCGTCAGTTTCGCCCTCGCCTGGCACAACTACGAGCTGGGCGAATTTCTCGACCATACGTGGGTTGATGGCTGGCTGCGTGAAACCTTTAGCCAGCAGGTGCATGCGCTGGAATCACGCCGCGAACAGGAGCTGAACCAGGCGCTGCGTGAATTCGAATATCAGGCGCACTATCTCAACTTACTGGAACTGCTGGGCGAGCAGCTCGATCTGGCAGAAATCTACATTCAGGCAACCTCGCTGCAAACGCCGGCGGTCAACGTCGATATCATTCTCGACGTCGGCAACTCGCACACCTGCGGCATTCTGGTGGAAGATCACGCCGAAGAGAGCAGCGGCCTGCGTCAAACCTACGAGCTGCAGCTGCGCGATCTCTCTGAGCCGCATCAGGTCTACAACGAGCTGTTCGACAGCCGCCTGGAGTTTGCTGAAACCCGTTTCGGCAAGGCCAACTTTTCGCTGGAGAGCGGCCGCGAAAACGCCTTTATGTGGCCGTCACTGACGCGCGTAGGCCGTGAAGCCAGCCGTCTGGCGCTGCTGCGTGCTGGCACCGAAGGCAGCACCGGTTTATCCAGCCCGCGCCGCTATTTGTGGGATGAAGCGCGCTATCAGCCAGGCTGGCGCTTCAACGCCAACGGCAGCAGCGATGAGCCGCAGGCCAGCGCGCTGCCGTTCACCTTACTGATCAACGACGAAGGCCAGCCGCTACACGCGCTGGCGGAAGACGATCGTCTGCCGGTGTTCTCCGCCAGCTACAGCCGCAGTTCGCTGATGACCTTTATGCTGTGCGAACTGCTGGCGCAGGCGATGATGCAGATGAACAGCGTGGCGCAGCGCCAGCGCATGCCGCAAAGCCAGGCGCCGCGCCAGCTGCGTCATGTGATCCTGACGCTGCCATCGGCGATGCCGAAGCCGGAGCGTGAGATTTTCCGTCGCCGCATGCAGGAAGCCATCGCGCTGGTGTGGAAAGCCGAAGGCTGGCATCCAGCCGAAGAAGCGTTTACTGCCGCCAGCCAGGCCAACAGCCTGCGTCCGGTGCCGGATGTGCAGATGGAGTGGGACGAAGCCACCTGCGGTCAAATGGTATGGCTGTTCAACGAAACCCAGGTCAACTTTGCCGGTCGCGCAGAAGATTTCTTCAGCAGCATGGCGCGCCCGGATCGTCCGCGTGAAGTTGACGAGTTGCCAGGTAAAAGCCTGCGCATCGCCTCGATTGATATCGGCGGCGGCACCACCGATTTAGCCATTACCCAATACCGCCTCGATGACGGCCAGGGCAACAACGTCAAAATCACCCCGCGCTTACTGTTCCGCGAAGGCTTCAAAGTCGCCGGTGACGATATTCTGCTGGATGTGATTCAGCTGTGGATTCTGCCAGCGTTGCAGCAGAGCTTGCAGAAAGCCGGTTTGCAGCTGGCCGAACCGCTGATGAACAAGCTGTTTGGCCACGACAGCCGCATGGACGGACAAGCCACGCTGCGTCAGCAAGTGACGCTGCAGCTGTTTATTCCGCTGGCGCAGGCGGTGCTGGAGCAGTACGAAAACTGGGATCCGCTCGACAGCCACAGCGAAATCAATGCGCTGTTCGGCGAGCTGGTGCCACAAAAACCGGCCAGCAGCGTGCTGGCGTTTGTGAACGGTGAAATTCAGCGCACGCTCGGCGGCGACAGCCGTTTCGATCTGCTTGAGGTGCCGCTGGTGGTCAGCATGGCGCAGCTGCACGGCGAGTTCCTGCAACACCGTATGGCGATTATTCCGGCGCTGCGCGCGATGTGCGAAGTGGTGTCGCTGTATCAGTGCGATGTGCTGCTGCTCACCGGTCGTCCATCACGCTTCCCTGGCATTCAGGCGCTGGTGCGCCATCTGCAACCGCTGCCGGGCAGCCGTATTTTGTCGCTGGAAGGCTATCACACCAGCGACTGGTATCCGTTTAACAAGCAAGGCCGCATTGATAACCCGAAATCCACCGCGGCGGTCGGCGCGATGCTGTGCCTGCTGGCGCTCGATCTGCGCCTCAGCAGCTTCTGGTTCCGCGCCGGTGATTTCGAACCTTACTCCACCATTCGCTATCTCGGCGTGCTGGATGAGACCTCAGCGCTCAGCGACGATAATCTGTGTTACAGCGAGATCGATCTCGACAGCAGCAGTTTCGCGCTGGATCGCAAAAGCAGCTTCCGCATTCGCGGCAACGTTTGCCTCGGCTTCCGCCAGCTGGAGAACGATCGCTGGCCGGCCTCGCCGCTGTATAGCCTGAGCATTGTTGACCCGACGCTGGCGCGTCAGGTTGCCGGCGAAAGCGTACTGCGCATCAAGCTGGCGGTGCAGCCCGGCCCGGATAATCTCGGCCCGGAGCGTTTGGTGCTGAGCGATGCGCGTATGGATGACGGCACGCGTGTGCCGCTGGAGCAACTGAGTCTGAAACTGAACACGCTTTCTGCCACCGGCAACGCGAATGCGCAATATTGGATCGACAGCGGGAGCGTCTGCAAACGATGAGAACTGCCAAAAAAGCCACCTCAGTGACACCAGCAAAACGTCTGAGTCTGATGCAGGAAACGCTGGATGGCGCGCTGAACTGGGTGGAAACCCATCAGGCACACGCGCCGCGCTTGGCGATGGAAGCCGAAACGCTGACGCTGCAACTGCGCCGTGCGCGCGTGGAAAGCCATGCGCTGGCGCGTCAATTGGCGCGTCCGGTTACGCTGGCGCTGTTTGGTCAATCACAGGCGGGTAAAGCCTGGCTGCTGAGCGAAATGGTCGGCGACGCGCAAGGCCAGCTGATTGCGCGCCTGGGCGATAAAACCTTCAATTATTTCCAGAACATCAATCCAGGCAATCTCGATTTCGCCATCGCCACCCGCTTCAGCCATCAGCGCGAAACGCAATCCAACGCCTGGCCGCTGGAGATGACGCTGCTGAGCGAAGTGGAGCTGATTCGCCTGATGCTGGCCTGCGCCAAAACCGAAGAGCAGCCAGACAGCGCACCGATTGATGCCGCATTACAACGCTTGCAGCGCCATCGTCAGGATGAAGTGCAACCGGGTTTAGATAGCGATGCGCTGATCACCTTGTGGGCGTGGAGCCGTCGCCATCATCGTCACGCCGAAATTCTCGATCGCCACTTCTGGCCGCAGGCGGTGGCGCTGGCACCGTGGCTCAACGTCGACGATCGCGTGCAGCTGTTTGCGCTGCTGTGGCCGGGACAAACGGCGCTCAACGAAAGCCTGCGCAGCCTGATGCACTTGCGCCATCAGCTGCGTCACGCGCCGCGCGTGTTAGCACCGCTTAGTTTACTGGCGGATGACGCCGCGCTGCCGGCCGAAAAGCTGGTGAGTAATGATGCCGATTGGCAAGAGATGATCGACGTGTGCCCAATCGTCGCTAATCGTCTCGGCAAAGCGCAGCCGGTGCCGCTGGGCTTGCTGGCGCTGCTGACGCTGGAAATCACCCTGCCGTTAAGCTCCACGCCGCGTCAGGCGCTGTACGATGAAGCCGATATGCTGGAATTGCCCGCGCCGGGCACGCCTGCCGACCGCGCGCAGCAAGACGAGCTCGCCCAGTTGCGCAAACGCGATCCGCTGCGCGCTACGCTGCTGGAACAGAAACGCGCGCTGCTGCCGGGGCTGTACGCCGCGCGTCAGGGCATTGATCTGATGCTGATCTGTACCGCCGCCAGCCAGCGCCAGGATACCGATGTCGCCGCCAGCGCGCTGCGCGAGTGGCACATACATCAAACCATCGCCGCCAGCGGTGAGAAGCCGCGTTTGATTTGGGCGATCACGCCGCATGACGCGCGCTATCAGCAGCAGCAGATTAGCGTTGACGAAGCGGTGCAACGCCAGATTGGTCAGCCGGGACAGAGTTGGGGATCGATGCTGGCGCTCGATCGCGCAGGCGTCGATCGCATGGGCAGCTGGTTGCAGGATGAGATGCAGCCGGAAGCGCGCCGCGATCGTCTGGCGCTGCAGCTCAGCGCGCTGCAGCACAAGCTGGTGGAACGTTTGCAGCCGTGGACCGAATCCAGCGCCACGCCAGAACAAGCGGCTCGCAAGCAGGCGATCTCCGATACGCTGCTGAAATGCTTGCAACATCGCACCGGTTTGCACGGCGAACTGCTGGAGCGTTTGCAGCCGTCGCGTGAAGCGGTGCGCCAGCTGTGGCTGAGCCAGAACAGCAGCCATCACATTCAGCACAGCGCCAAAACGGCGGCCGCTGAGCAGAGCTATTTCGGCATCGGCTTCGAGTTCGATCTGTTTAAAGATGAGCCGGTGGCCGCCGCTGAGCCGCGCAGCTCGGGCGGTCAGCGCGATCAGCAATTCCCGCAGCAGGTGTTTGCGCTGTGGCTGGAGCACTTGCGTCAGCTGCCGGAGAGCCGCAGCCTGCTGGCGCTGCTCAACGTCGATAAGCCGACGCTGGAGATGCTGGTGGAAGAGTTAATTACCGCCAGCTTCCGTCTCAAGGTGCTGAGCAAACTGCAAAGCGCGCTTAACGAGCCGGATGCGCAGGCCAGCGCCCATGAAGCGCGTACCGATCGTCAGGTTTCACGCGCCATGACGGTGCTGGGGGATTTCGTGGCGTGGCTGGGCTTTTTACAGCGCCCGGAGAGCGAGCGTCCTGAAAGTCGCGTCAATCGCGGTCAGACCATTTTTGCCCGCCCGCCTGCGCCGAGCGTCAGCTTCTCGCCGGGACAGCGTTTGACGCGTCTGTCGGCCGCGCCCGCCAATCATACCGCTTACTACATCTATGACTGGCTGGTGGGTTTGAATTCGGTGATCGTTGAGAACAATGGCTACACCGGCGGCGGCGATTTGCCCGCGAATGCGCGACAGATGCTGGCGATTTTGCTGTTACCGCTGCACGCGTAGTTTATTCCCCACGCACCAGGCGCAGCTCGCCTTGCAACTGCTGCTGCGCCTCTTCAAGTAACGCCAGCACCGGCGCAAATTCGGCACTCTCGCTGGCGTCATCGGCATGCGCTAAATAGAAGGTGGCCGGCAGCGCCATGCCGCCGGTCAGCCAATCCCACAGCGCATCAAGATTGTTACCGAAATCCACTGGGCAGGCACTCTGCTGCACCAGCGCGCGGTAAAATGCCTGGCGATCCGACAAATTTTCAAAGTCAAAATGGAGCGTCAACATGGTTAAGGCACCTGTTTGAAGCTGCGATAGTGATCGGTGGTGAGGAAAATCAAGCCATCGGAAGAGTAAAGCAGACGATCGGCGTCGCGGTGGCCGCAATCGTAATTGACGTCAGCTTCATACCATTGTCGACCCGCCTGCATCGGCAGCCTTCTTTCGCGGTTGCTAAAGCGGTCGCCACCAATCGCGCGGCCCGGCAAGACCTCACACAAGTTGCCCTTGCTGGGATTCCAGCCCTGACGACGTGCTTCATATTTGGTGAGATAGAGATCGGGTAATTTGTGATGCTGCTGCAGCCAACGCGCCACGGTGTTGGCATCGGTGAGTTGCGAAATATCGGGGTGGCTGGCTGACCATTTATCGGACAAACGCGGTTTAAGCCCGAGCCACAACGCGGCCAGGATCAGAATTAAGGCAATCCAGAGTTTTTTTGACATGGTGACATCCTGAAAAACAGGACGACGATAATAACAGATTTAGGGCAGGGAAAAACGCGGGCCAGCAAAGCTGGCCCTGGCGGGGTTTACTGCATCGCGCTGGCGGATGGCGCGGCGTGACGACGCCATGCTCCCGGCGCTACGCCATACTGGCGTTTGAAGCTGCGGTTAAACGACTGCTGCGAGTCAAAACCGAGTGAAATCGCAACGTTAAGAATCGGTTCATTGCTGGTGGTCAAGCGATCCGCTGACTTCTTCAGCTTCTTCTCACGAATGTATTCGCCCAGAGGCAAACCCGTATGCTCTTTGAACATACGTTGCAGGTGCCATTTCGAATAACCGGCGCGCCCCGCTACGGTATCCAGATCCAGACGCGTTTCAATATTGTTGTCAATCCAGTCGATCAAATCGTGAATAAATGCGGTGGTCATCATCTCGTTTTCTCCGGTCGCCGTTGCGAACAGTATCAGTATCAGTTGCAATTACACTTTAAGGTTGAACGACTATGCCAGTTAATGCAAGTTTTATTATTGCATTAAATGCCGCACTGCGCGTAGGGGCTTTGATCGTTCTGCAACGTAATGATCAAAACCGCACATAAAGTGTATCAGATATTCTTGCAGATGCAGTTTGAGCAAGCCTACACTCGTGGCGTTTTAATGCAATCATAAAAGTTGCAGATTTTTCGTACGTCTCCTTTCTTTTTCACCAATGCGGAATAACAACAATGCATCTGCAAACATATAGGGTTCAATGGGCGGTAAGCCTGTCAGGAGTGATGTTGCTGGGAAGCCTGCTGGCCGGTTGCGATCGCGGTGTGGCGCAAAACGCCCCGCCGCCGCCGCCCGAAGTGAGTGTCGCGCAGGTGGTAGAGCAGAAAGTCAGCCAATGGGATAGCTTCAATGGCCGTTTCGAAGCGGTGCAGAGCGTGCAGCTGCGGCCGCGCGTTTCGGGCTATATCGATCAGGTTAATTATCGCGAAGGCGATGAGGTGAAAAAAGGTCAGGTGCTGTTCACCATTGACGATCGCACCTATCGCGCCACGCTGGAGCAAGCGCAGGCCGAACTCGCCAACGCGCGCAGCCAGGCCACGCTGGCCCGCAGTGAATCGGCGCGTACCGATAAACTGATCGGCACCAATGTGGTGTCACGCGAAGAGTGGGAACAGCGTCGCTCGGCGGCTAATCAGGCGCAGGCCAGCGTGCTGTCGGCGCAGGCCGCGGTGGATATGGCACAGCTGAATCTCGATTTCACCCGCGTTACCGCGCCGATTGAAGGTCGCGCCAGCCGCGCGATGATCACCACCGGCAACTTAGTTACCGCCGGTGACAGCGCCAGCGTGCTGACCACGTTGGTGTCGCAGGATCGCATGTACGTCTACTTCGACGTCGATGAAGCCACTTATCTGCATTATCAGGCGATGGCGCGTAAAGGCGAAAATCGCGGATCGCTGCCGGTGGAAGTGGCGCTGACCGGCGAACAGGGTTTTCCGCATCGCGGCACCGTGGATTTCCTCGATAACCAGCTGACCGCCAGCACCGGCACCATCCGCATGCGCGCCTCGCTGGATAATCAGCAGCGTCAGTTCACGCCGGGCCTGTTTGCGCGCGTGCGCTTGCCGGGCAGTGCCGACTTCACCGCCCTGTTGATTGACGATAAAGCCGTGCTCACCGATCAGGATCGTAAGTACGTTTACGTAGTGGATGCGCAGGGTAAAGCCCAGCGCCGCGATATTCAGGCCGGTGATTTAGCCGATGGGCTGCGCATTGTGCAGCAAGGCCTGAAACCTGGCGACAAGGTGATCGTTAACGGCTTGCAGAAAGTCTTTATGCCTGGCATGCCGGTGACCGCCCAACCGGTGGCGATGCGCTCCGCTCAATAACCTTCGAGACTGCCTTTTATGGATTTCTCCCGCTTTTTTATCGACCGACCGATCTTCGCCGCGGTGCTGTCGATTTTGATCTTTACCACCGGACTGATCGCCATTCCGCTGCTGCCGATCAGTGAATATCCCAACGTGGTGCCACCGAGCGTGCAGGTGCGCGCGGAATATCCCGGCGCTAACCCCAAAGTGATTGCAGATTCCGTGGCGACGCCGCTGGAAGAAGCCATCAACGGGGTAGAAAACATGATGTACATGAAATCCGTGGCCGGTTCCGATGGCGTGCTGGTCACCACCGTGACCTTCCGTCCAGGCACCGATCCGGATCAGGCGCAGGTTCAGGTACAGAATCGCGTGGCGCAGGCCGAAGCGCGTCTGCCGGAAGAGGTGCGCCAACTTGGCCTCACCACGCAGAAGATGTCACCGACGCTGACGCTGGTGGTGCACATGTTCTCGCCACACGGCAAGTACGATTCCCTCTATCTGCGTAACTACGCCACCCTGAAGGTGAAAGATGAACTGGCGCGCCTGCCGGGCGTCGGTCAGATTCAGATCTTCGGTGCCGGTGAATACGCGATGCGCGTCTGGCTCGATCCCAATAAGGTGGCGGCGCGTGGTTTGACCGCCTCCGATGTGGTCAGCGCGATGCAGGAGCAGAACGTGCAGGTTTCTGCCGGTCAGCTTGGCGCTGAGCCGCTGAAGAAACAGAGCGATTTTCTGCTGTCGATAAACACCCAAGGTCGTCTGGAGAGCGAAGAGCAGTTCGGCAATATCATCCTGAAAACCGCCGACGACGGCACGCTGGTGCGCCTGCGTGACGTGGCGCGCATCGAGATGGGTTCCGGCAGCTACGCGTTGCGTTCACAGCTGAACAACAAAGATGCGGTCGGCATCGGTATCTTCCAGGCGCCGGGCGCCAACGCCATCGATCTGTCGAATGCGGTGCGCGACAAAATGGCCGAACTGGCAACCCGCTTCCCGGACGATGTGCAGTGGGCCGCGCCGTACGACCCAACGGTGTTCGTGCGTGATTCGATCCGTGCCGTGGTGCAAACGCTGTTCGAAGCGATTGTGCTGGTGGTGCTGGTGGTGATTCTGTTCCTGCAAACCTGGCGCGCATCGATCATCCCACTGCTGGCGGTGCCGGTTTCGGTGGTCGGTACTTTTAGCATCCTTTATCTGCTCGGCTTCTCGCTCAATACTCTGAGTTTGTTTGGCCTGGTGTTAGCGATCGGGATTGTGGTGGATGACGCCATCGTGGTGGTGGAGAACGTCGAACGTAATATCGAGCAAGGCCTCTCGCCCACCGCGGCGGCGCATCAGGCGATGCGTGAAGTGTCCGGACCGATTATCGCCATCGCACTGGTGCTGTGTGCGGTGTTCGTGCCGATGGCGTTCCTGTCCGGCGTGACCGGTCAGTTCTACAAGCAGTTTGCGGTGACGATTGCCATTTCAACGGTGATCTCCGCCATCAACTCGCTGACGTTGTCACCGGCGCTGGCGGCGCTGCTGCTGAAGCCGCACGATGCCGCGAAGGATATGCCGACGCGTATTATCGATCGCCTGCTCGGCTGGCTGTTCCGTCCGTTTAACCGCTTCTTCCAGCGCAGTTCAGATGGCTATGAATCGCTGGTGGGTAAAACCTTGCGTCGTCGTGGCGCGGTGTTCGGCGTCTACGTGCTGCTGCTGGCCGGAGCGGGCTTTATGTTCCATACCGTGCCGGGCGGCTTTATTCCGACCCAGGATAAGCTCTATCTGATTGGCGGCGTGAAGATGCCGGAAGGTTCGTCGCTGGCGCGTACCGATGAAGTGATTCGCAAGATGAGCGAGATCGGCATGAACACCGAAGGCGTGGCCTATTCGGTCGCCTTCCCCGGTCTGAATGCGTTGCAGTTCACCAACACGCCGAATACCGGCACGGTGTTCTTCGGCCTGAAGCCGTTCAACGAGCGTAAGCGCAGCGCGGCGGAGATTAACGCCGAGATCAACGCCAAGATCGCCAAAATCCAGCAAGGCTTTGGCTTCTCAATTATGCCACCGCCGATTTTGGGTCTGGGACAAGGTTCGGGTTATTCGCTGTATGTGCAGGATCGCGCGGGGCTCGGTTACGGTGCGCTGCAAACCGCCATCAACACCATGACGGGTGCGGTGTTGCAGACGCCGGGCATGATGTTCCCGATTTCATCCTACCAGGCCAACGTGCCGCAGCTGGATGTGCAGGTGGATCGTGATAAAGCCAAGGCGCAAGGCGTGTCGCTGACCGAACTGTTCAGCACGCTGCAAACCTATCTCGGATCGTCGTACGTTAACGATTTCAATAAGTTTGGTCGCACCTGGCGCGTGATGGCGCAGGCGGATGGCGATTTCCGCGATAGCGTGCAGGATATCGGTAATCTGCGTACCCGCAACGATCGCGGCGAAATGGTGCCGATTGGCAGCATGGTGAATATCACCACCACGTACGGCCCGGATCCGGTGATTCGCTATAACGGCTATCCGGCGGCGGACCTGATTGGTGATGCCGATCCGCGCGTGCTCTCTTCAGCGCAGGCAATGCAGAAGCTGGAGGAGATGTCGACGCAGGTGCTGCCGAACGGCATGAACATTGAATGGACCGACCTGAGCTATCAGCAATCAACGCAGGGCAATACCGCGCTGATCGTCTTCCCGGTCGCCGTATTACTGGCGTTCCTGGTGCTGGCGGCGCTGTATGAAAGCTGGACGCTACCGCTGGCGGTGATCCTGATTGTGCCGGTGACCATGCTCTCGGCGCTGGTCGGCGTGTGGCTGACCGGTGGCGATAACAACGTGTTTGTGCAGGTTGGGCTGGTGGTACTGATGGGGCTGGCGTGTAAGAACGCGATTCTTATCGTCGAGTTTGCGCGCGAGCTGGAGATGCAGGGCAAGAGCATTGTCGATGCAGCGCTGGAAGCCTGTCGCCTGCGTCTGCGTCCGATCGTTATGACCTCGATTGCCTTTATCGCCGGTACCATCCCGCTGATTCTTGGTGAAGGTGCAGGCGCAGAAGTGCGCGGCGTAACCGGGATTACCGTGTTCTCCGGCATGCTGGGTGTGACGCTGTTTGGCCTGTTCCTGACGCCGGTGTTCTATGTGACGCTGCGCAAGCTGGTGACGCGCAAGCAACCACAGGCTGAAGTGCAAACGGTGTAAGGGTTTTAGGTGAAATGAACAATCCGGGCCAAGTGCCCGGATTTTTTTTTGCGTGCAGATTGAGGCAATAAAAAAGGTCGCCATGAATGGCGACCCTACGTGATGGGTGCGGTTTTAGCGGCCTTTTTTACACAGGTCGGCGAGTTCGAGATCGGGCAACTCTTCGCAGTTGCTGGTGTCGTTATGCTTCAGTTCGGCCAGCGCGTCCGCTACGGTGCGGGTTTCCAGCACTTTCAGCGACGCTTCTTCAGCCTCTTCAGCAATCGATTTGAAATACCAACACAGGTTGGCACTGACCAGACAACGCGGTGCCACGTCGGGACGTGACGCCCAGAGTTTTTTATCTTCAATCACAGAAGTATAAATGTCGCGCAGCGTAATCTCGGCGGCCGGGCGACCCAAATGAATGGAGCCGGTGCGGCCAAGCGTTGAGACGATGATGCCGTCACGCGTGAGCGGAACCATAAGTTTCCGAATGAAACTGGGGTTCGCTTCAAGACCATACGCCAATATGGCACTGGTCGAGCGTTTGCCCAGTTGCTCCGCCATCGCTACGCTCAAAACCATCTGCAAAGCTGTCGGGAAGCGGTAATCAAGCATTTCAATATCCTGAGTTGCGGTTATCTTGTTGTTTTTATGCCGCGACAGTGAGTAATCAATGAGCAATAAATATAACAAACACTGTTGCTTTTTAGAAGTCAACGTCCGTGATCCAGGCACGTATTCCCCATTAAATCGGGCAGAAGCGCACAGGCTGCTTAGTTTATCACTCCCCTTTCCGACTGTGGGCTAGCCTGCGGCAATTTCTGCTGCAACAGCACGACCAACAGCACGTTAATCAACGCCAGAACGCATAACAACCACAGCGTGGCGCTGGCACCGAGGTGCTGAAATACATAGCCGCCAACCAGCGGCGTCAAAGCCTGACCGATTAAGGCGGGACGCGCCATGCGCCCCACCACAATCGCGTAGGCCTCTGGTTTGACCATTACCAGCGGTAAAGTTCCCCGCACAATGGCACGCAAACCATTCCCGGCACCGTACAGCACCATGCTGAGCACCGCAAACTGCGGATAACACGCCAGCAGCAGCAAGCCGAGCGCCACCAATCCCACCGAGAAAAAGGTGGTCCAGATCGGGTGGCCGCGCTTAAAAGCGATATCCACGATGCGCGATCCCACCTGACAAGGACCGAGAATCGCGCTGATAGCCAGCGCCGACGCCAGCGTGTGGCCGCTGGCCTGCAGCAAGGTGATCAGCTGCACCGAAATCGCCGTCATGATCACCGAAGCGAGGGTGAAAATGCTGCACAGCAGCCAAAACAGCGTGGGTGCCAGTTCGTCGCCCTGCGCGGTTGGTTTTGCCTTAGCGGTGGCGATTTTCGCTTCTGGCGCGGGCAGCGCGTAAAGATAGGCGGGCAACACGGAAACACATAACATTCCGGCGATGGCAAAACAGGCGCCGCGCCAATCCAGCCAGTGAATCAGCAGCGCGGTGCCCGGCCAAACGATGGTGGTACAGAAGCCAGAAATCAGTGTGATGCCGGTAATCGCGCCGCGCGCCTGGCCGCCATAGAGCGTGCCGAGCGTGGCAAATAGCGCATCGTACAGGCCCATCGACATACCCACGCCGATAATCAGCCAGGCAAACAGGAACAGCGGCAGATTATGGCTCAAGCCCATGATCACCAGACCGATCGCCATCACCGCCCCGCTCGCCGCCAGCAATGCGCGGCCATAGGAGCGGGAAATCAGTCGCCCACTCAGCGGCGCCAGCAAACCGGAAATCAGCATGCCGAGCGATAGCGCGCCATACACCCATTGTTGCGACCAGCCGGTTTCCGCCACGATCGGATTGGCCATCACCGCCATTAAATAGAAGGATCCGCCCCACGACAGGATTTGTACTACGCCAAGCGTAACAATGGCGGCGGCAGGTGGCTTTGGCTGAGGCTTCACAACTTTTATCCGTTAGCAGGCAAAGCATTGTTATAACACGTTCATCCAGCTTGAAAAATCCCACGGTTCCCTGCTTAACAAAATCCTTGCGCTACGCTGGCAGACTGGCACCCAAGTCAGTACACTTAAAAGTATGTTGTAACTATGGAGGCGTTTTATGGCTCGTTATGATTTGGTTGCCGATCTGCACGAATGCGTTAACGCGCTGGAAGCGGGTTTAGGCGCGTTACGTCAACACATTGAGCAGCAACCGCTGTTGATTGCGCGCGTGTTTAGCCTGCCGGAAATTGAGAAAGGCCGCGAACATGATGAAATTGAACGCATCGCGGTGACACAGCATCTTGGTAAAACGGCACGCGACATGGCGCTAACGCATTACTGCCGCCTGTTTATGCAGCATCAATCGGAAAAGCTCAGCACCAAAGCCGCCGTGCGCTTGCCGGGCGCGATTTGCATTGAAGCCGATGGCGATGTGCATGCGCAGATTACGCAGCAGGTTGACGAGATTAATACGCTGAAGCAGCGGCTGGAACAGCTGATTACCGTGGAATCGGGCCTGCCGAGCGAGGCGCGTTTTGAGTTCGTTCATCAGCATCTGCGCGGGTTAATTACGCTTAACGCCTACCGCAGCGTGACGCTGCTTAACGCGCCGGACAGTTTGCGCTTTGGCTGGGCGAATAAAAACATCATCAAAAACGTCACGCGTGATGCGGTGGTGGAACAGCTGGAGCGCAGCCTCAAAGCCAATCGCGCGCAGGCTCCGTGGACGCGGGAACAGTGGGCGGAGAAAGTGCAGCAAGAGCTGGAAGCGATTCTCGCGTTGCCAGCCGGTGCGAAGCTGAAAATTAAGCGTCCGGTTAAGGTGCAGCCGATTGCCCGCGTGTGGCGCGCCAGCGAGAAAAAACAGGTGCAGCTTGCCTGCCCTTCTCCGCTGCTGGTGCTGTGCCGCGATCGCACGCAGGTGCCGATTCTCGGAGAGCTGCTGAACTACGATGCCGATAACGTTGCCTGGCGTCATAAACCGTTGGCCGAGCCGCTGCATCTGATCATTCCGCGTCTGCATTTGTGGAGCGATCGGCTGGCGTAAAATTTATTTTTAAATCGATGCATCCAATTCACTCGCTGCCCTCGTATATCAGAGTGTGAGCAACTTCTTCGCTCCCTACTACGAGGATTTATGATGAAAAAGCTAATGAGCATTGCAGTCGTATCCGGCACTTTACTGTTCACCGCAGGCGCATTCGCCGCCATGAATAATGACTCGGTGATGGTTGGCGGCGCAGCGATGTATCCGCAAAAAAACATCGTCGAAAATGCGCTAAATTCTAAAGATCACACCACGCTGGTGGCGGCGGTGAAAGCCGCTGGTCTGGTGGAAACCCTCGAAGGCAAAGGTCCGTTCACGGTGTTTGCACCGACCAATGCCGCCTTCGCCAAACTGCCGGCGGGCACCGTGGATAATCTGGTGAAACCTGAAAACAAAGCCATGCTGACCAGCATCCTCACTTACCATGTGGTGGCCGGTAAATACGACATGAAAGCGCTGGAGATGAAGATCAAACAAGGTGGCGGACATGCCGAGCTGAAAACCGTCAACGGCCAGCCGCTGTGGATCATGAGCAACGGCCCGCACAACATCCAGCTGAAAGATGGTCAGGGCAACGTGGCCAATATCAGCACCTATGACGTCAATCAGAAAAATGGTGTGATTGATGTGATCGATACCGTCTTGATGCCTAAGTAATTGCCTATACTCGGATTGGGCATTTTAGCCAACCGGGAAGATGATGGATAATAGGCTTGCAGAACGGTTAGATAACTTATTGCCGGCGATCGCGAAAGGCGATCGCCGCGCGTTTGAGCAACTGTATCGACTCACTTCGCCGCACCTGTTTGCCCTCGCCCTGCGCATGCTGCGTCAGCAAGGTTGGGCGGAAGAGGTGCTGCACGATTGCTACCTCACCATCTGGAACCGCGCCGCCTCGTTCGATGCCACCCTGAGCGCGCCGATGACGTGGATGACGCACATTGTGCGCAATCGCTGCATTGACGGATTACGCAGCGGACAAGCGCGCCTGACGCTGGAGGCAGAAGAGTTTAGCGACCTGCTACAAATCACCAGCGAAGACGAACAGAATAACTGGCACGATGCGGCACAAGCCGATCGCCTGCGACACTGCATTGGTCATCTGAGCAGCGAACAGCAGCAAAGCATCACGCTCGCCTATTATCAGGGGATGTCCCACAGTGATATTGCCGCCTGGCTGCAACAGCCGGTTGGCTCGGTAAAAAGCTGGATTCGCCGCGCGCTGGAGCATCTGCGGGAGTGTGTGGGCCTATGAACGATAAATTACAACGCGATGATGCCTTATCGGCCGAGTATGCGCTGGGCACCTTAAGCGGGCTGGCGCGTTTGCGCTTTGCACGCAGGTTACGTAACGAGCCTGCCCTTGCGGCCAACGTTGCGCGCTGGCAAACCATGCTGGCGGGCCTGGATAATCAACTTGCGCCCGTCACGCCACCGGAAAAGGTGTGGAAGAAAATTACGCTGAGCCTGCCGGAGAAAAGCGTGCCGCCGCTGCAACGCCGCTACGTGGGCTGGCTGTTGGCGGCCAGTATTGCGGCCATCGCGCTGGTGGCCTCGATCTTCCTGCAGCAACCGACGCTGACGCCGTTAACGGTATTAAGCGATGCGCAGCACCGCGAACAATGGGTGCTCAGCGCCGATAGCAAGCTGGCGCAGCTGAGCCTGACGCCGTTACATCCGGCGGCGCTGACGGCCAGTAACAGCCTTGAACTCTGGGTGATTCCGGCGGGAAAAGCGCCGATTTCGCTCGGTTTAGTGGATAGTGAAAATGCCACGGATATCGCGCTGAAAAATCCTGAGCTGGCGCGTTCCGGCATGATTGCCATCAGCCTTGAGCCGCGCGGCGGCTCGCCAACCGGCCAGCCAACCGGTCCGGTGCTGTATAGCGGACAGCTGTAAATCACCGCACATTCCGTAGCGGCGCGATTTATCGCGCAATGAATTGCGCCGCTACGATGGGTGCTATTTCTGCCAACTTTTAACAGCAGTTTACTGCTTCATGCTGCCAACCATCTCTTCCGGACGCACCCACTCATCGAACTGCTCTTCGGTCAGATACCCCAGCTTTAGCGCTGAGCCTTTCAGCGTCAGTCCTTCTTTATGGGCTTTCTTGGCGATTTCCGCCGCTTTGTCGTAACCGATATGGGTATTCAGCGCCGTCACCAGCATCAGCGATTCGTTCAGCAGCTGATCGATGCGCTCGCGCACCGGTTCAATGCCAATCGCACAGTGGTGATTGAAGCTGTCCATGCCGTCGGCCAGCAGACGCACCGATTGCAGGAAGTTGTGGATCACCATTGGACGGAACACGTTGAGCTCAAAGTTGCCGGATGCGCCGCCAATGTTGACCGCCACGTCGTTTCCCATTACCTGACAGCACAGCATGGTCAGCGCTTCGCACTGCGTGGGGTTCACTTTGCCTGGCATGATCGAGCTGCCTGGCTCATTTTCCGGGATCGCCAGTTCGCCGATGCCGCAACGCGGGCCAGACGCCAGCCAGCGCACGTCGTTGGCAATTTTCATCAGCGAAGCCGCCAGGCCTTTCAGCGCACCGTGCGCGTGGACCAACGCATCGCAGGTCGCCAGCGCTTCGAACTTGTTCGGCGCGGTAACAAACGGCTGTTTGGTCAAATCGGCCAGCGCTTTTGCCACGCGTACCGCGTATTCCGGATGGGTATTCAGTCCGGTCCCGACCGCGGTACCGCCGAGCGCCAGCTCTGCCACGTGCGGAATACTGTTTTCGATGTGTTTGAGATTGTGCTCGAGCATCGCCACCCAGCCGGAGATCTCCTGACCGAGCGTCAGCGGTGTCGCATCCTGCAAGTGGGTACGACCAATTTTGACGATATCTTTGAAGGCGTCGGATTTTTCACTCAGCGTCTTTTTCAACACGTGAATCTGCGGAATCAGCTGCTCCCGCACGGCGATGACCGCGGCCACGTGCATGGCGGTGGGGAACACATCGTTAGAGCTTTGGCTTTTATTCACGTCGTCATTCGGGTGCACCAGACGCGACATACCACGCTCGCCGCCAAGAATTTCACTGGCGCGGTTAGCCAGCACTTCATTCATGTTCATGTTGGTCTGGGTGCCGGAGCCGGTCTGCCAGATCGCCAGCGGGAACTCCTCGCTGTGCTTATCGGCCAGCACTTCGTCGGCGGCTTTGAGAATCGCCTGAGCGCGATCGGCCGGAAGCAAGCCGAGATCCTGGTTCACCTGCGCCGCCGCGCGTTTGGTCAGCGCCAGCGCATGCACCAATGCCACCGGCATTTTCTCGGTTGAGATTTTGAAATGTTCCAGCGAACGCTGGGTTTGTGCGCCCCACAACTTATCTGCCGGTACTTCGATCGGTCCCATTGAGTCTTTTTCAATGCGATTGGCTGCCATGACTACGTCTCCTTAGCTCAGATTTTGAGGTTTCCGCTCTAAACGCCTTCCCGCGACGCCGTTGAGCGAGCAAGATTGTCACATACAAGAATTTAACATTATGCGAGGCTATCGCCTTTATTGCACTTGTTCGTGTATTTTCTATGGCACTTTCTGCTTTAATAAGCCTATTTACTTACGGTTATTAAGGGTAAACGATGCAAAAATTGAACAATTCGCTGCAAAATTACGCCTGGGGCAGCAAAACTGCGCTGACCGAACTCTACGGCATCGAAAATCCACAAGGCTTGCCGATGGCGGAACTGTGGATGGGTGCGCACCCGAAAAGCCCTTCTACCGTTGAGGTCAACGGCGAAGCGCGTTCGCTGCGTGAGGTGATTGACGCCGACAAAGTCGCCACGCTCGGTAAAGCGGTGGCTGAACGTTTCGGCGAGCTGCCGTTTCTGTTTAAAGTGCTGTGCGCCGATCAGCCGCTGTCGATTCAGGTGCACCCCAGCAAAGCCGCTGCCGAACAGGGTTTTGCGCGTGAAAATGCCGCCGGCATTCCGCTGAGCGCTGCCGAACGTAACTATAAAGATGCCAATCACAAGCCCGAGCTGGTGTATGCGCTGACGCCGTTCCAGGCGATGAACGGTTTCCGTGAGCTGCATGAGATTGTCTCGCTGCTGGAACCGGTGGCCGGTGCGCATCCGCAAATCGCTCACTTCCTCGAAAACGCTAACGAAGCCAATCTGGCCAAACTGTTCGCCACGCTGCTTTCGCTGCAAGACGAGGCCAAATCGCGCGCCATCGGCGTACTGAAATCGGCGCTCAACGCGCGTGAAGGTGAACCGTGGCAGACGATCAAATCTATCGCCATCGATTATCCGGATGACACCGGTCTGTTTTCGCCGCTGCTGCTCAATGTCATCACCCTGCAGCCGGGTGAAGCGATGTTCCTGTTTGCCGAAACGCCGCACGCCTATCTGAAAGGCGTGGCGCTGGAAGTGATGGCGAACTCCGATAACGTGCTGCGCGCCGGTCTGACGCCGAAGTTTATCGATATCCCGGAACTGCTGGCTAACCTGAAGTTCCAGGCTAAACCGGCCGCGACGCTGCTGACGCAGCCGCAGCGCGACGGTGAAATCCTGAACTTCCCGATCCCGGTAGAAGACTTTGCCTTTGCCATTCATGGGCTTTCCGCTGCGCCGCAAGCGCTGGCACAAAACAGCGCGGCCCTGCTGTTCTGCATTGAAGGTCAAGCGGTGATTGAGAAGTCCGGGCAACAGCTGGTGCTGAAGCCGGGTGAATCCTGCTTTGTGGCCGCCAATGAGTCGCCGGTGAACGCGGCAGGCACCGGACGTCTGGCGCGCGTGTTTAATACGCTCAACTGAGATCCGGCTGACGCTGCCAGCATTAACTGCTATTCTTTCAAACTATTAATTTAAAACGCCTGCGGGCGTTTTTCTTCACCCGTCGCGCACCGACCAGCGGCGTGCGGACGCAAGGATAAGGACGACACAGCGATGAAAAAGACCCAGGTTGCCGTAGGTGTAATTGTGGCGCTCGGCGTGATTTGGACTGGTGCTTCATGGTTTACCGGTAAACAACTGGAAAGCCATATGGATGAGATGTTGCAGAACGCCAACGCGCAGCTGAATGCTTACGCGCCGAACAGCCGTTTGACGCTGAGCTATCAGGATTATCAGCGCGGCGTGTTCAGCAGCAAAACCAAATTAGTGGTGCAGGCCAGCTCGCAAACCAATGACAATCCGCTGTTGAAGCCTGGTCAAAGCATCGTGCTGAACGAGACGATCGATCACGGTCCGTTCCCGTTCGCCCAGTTGAAGCGCGGCAGCCTGATCCCAAGTATGGCGTCCGTGCATACCGAGCTGGAAAACACCGATGCGGTGAAGAAACTGTTTGAACTGACCAACGGCAAATCGCTGGTCAACGCCGATACCCGCGTCGGCTACAGCGGTGCGACCAATACCGATCTCAACCTGCTGGCGGTGGATTACAACAATCCGCAGACCGGCGATCGTCTGGCCACCAATGGCGGCACGCTGAACATCAGCGCCGACAGCAAAGGTGACAAAGTCAGCCTCGACGGCGACTTCTCCAGCATCGCGGTAACCAGCAAAAACCAGGTTGAATTGCCGGTGCTGTTTACGCTGAATGGCCTGAAGCTGAGCGGCGATACCCACCTCAGCCCGGAAGGCGTGCGCGTTGGCGATCAATCGATCTCTCTGGATAAACTGGATGCCAGCATCAACGGTCAGGAAGGTTTGTCGCTGGAGAAGCTGAAAACCACCTCTTCCTTCGACAACAAAGAGGGCAAGATTGGCGGCCAGCTGGATGTCAATGTTGACAAGATTACCCTGCAGAAACAGCCGTTTGGTGAAGCTAAGCTGGCGATGAAATTTGCGCAGTTCGATGCGCAGGCGGTGAAAGCCTTCTCCGATACCTACAACGCGCAAATGCAGGATCTGCTGAACCAGCCGGGCGTGGCGGAAGATCCGATTCGCTATCAGGCCAGCGTGCAAACCATTCTGCGTAATAACCTGCCAACGCTGTTGAAAGGCTCGCCAACGCTGAGCATCGCGCCGCTGAGCTGGAAAAATGATAAAGGTGAAAGCACCTTTAACCTGAACGTGGGCTTTAACGATCCGGCCACCGTGAGCGGCGAGGCGCAGAGTTTGGGTGCCGCAGTCGATCGCGTGCTGAAAACCCTCGACGGCAAGCTGGCGATCAATATGCCAATGGCGACAGAAACCATGCGTCATGTCGGTTTGGCGGAAGGTTATCAGGGCGACGATGCGCAGAAGCTGGCGGATCAGCAGGTGAAAGGTTTAGCGGCAATGGGCCAGATGTTCCGCCTGACGCAGCAGCAGGATGACAACATCGTCACCAGCCTGCAATACGGCAACGGCCAGGTCACGATGAATGGCGACAAGATGACGCTGGAGCAGTTCCTGTCACGCTATATGCTGGGCGCACCAACCAGCGAAGGCATGCCAGAGTAACTCACTTAAGCAATAAATTGCCTTTGTATGCAGGTGCGCATGAATGCGCACCCTACGAAAATCCCACCAAATTACCGTACGGTCGCCATTCATGGCGACCGTTTCACGCTTAACTAACGAGCATAACCGGCAACTGCCCGCCCTTAAACTTCGCCGCGCATCAGCTGCGGTGGCACAATCAAGCTTTGAATCTCCGCTTCCGGCTGCGCCAGCCGCTGCAACATCCTTTCCGCCGCCCTTCTTCCCACATCACGCGCTTCGCTACTGACAAAGGTCATGGTGGGATCGTGCAGCTCCCGCTGCGGATCGTCATTAAAGCCCACCAGCGCCAGCTGCTGCGTGTAGTAACTATCCACCGCGCCTTCTCCAAAGGTTCGCCCGCAGCGTAACGCGCCGAAATAGCAGCCGAGCGCGGTGCTGCCGTTATGCGCCAGAATCGCGGTGATGCCGGGATGTTGACGCAACAACTGCAGCGTTAACGCCGACACGCTTTGCTGGCGATCGTCGCACTCAATAATCCAGTCGGATCGAAACGGCAAACCGTATTGCAGCAAGGTGGCGCAATAGCCGCCAATCCGCTCGGCGCGCGTCAACGACGATCCTAAACCGCCCATCCAGGCGATGCGCTGATGCCCCTGCCGAATCAGATACTCCGTTGCCATGCGCGCCGCCTGGCTGTTATCGGGCCGCAGTGAGTCGACATTGTCGAGGCTGCTGGCGCGTGAGGCGCAGACTAACGCAATGTTTTGCTCCTGCGCCTGCGGCACCAGCGTTTCTGCCTGCGCCACCGCGCCGCCGAGCACAATCCCTTCCGCGCCCTGCGCCACCAGCGTGTCAAAACAGCGTTTAAGATGTTGTCCGTGCTGACCGCTTTGTGTCAGCACCAGCACTTTGCCCTGCTGCTCCAGCACTTCGCTGAGCCCGGCCGTCATCGCGGCATAAAAGGGCTGGCTGAGATCGCGCACGATCAAGCCGACCACGCCGCTTTCGCCGCCGCGCAAAATCGAGGCTGAGCGATTACGCACATAGCCAAGCTGCTCAATCGCCTGATTGACGCGTGTGGCCGTTGCGGGCGAGATACGCCCTTTACCGGAGAGCACCAACGACACGGTAGAGACCGACACCCCGGCGACCAACGCCACATCATGAATAGTGGTTTTCTGCTGGGACATAGTGTTCCGTTACCGACGTCCAAATTCAAAGAGGTAAAACGTTACACTGATTGCACCAAAAATAAAGTCTGCAATTAGTCACTCTTTGTGATTATAGCCACAAAAATAAGTGGTAAAACGTTTTATCATCCTTGACCACATTGAAGCCTTTCACTTTTATTGCCAGGAGAATCTATGTCAGCCAGCCGCCCGAAAATGTCACTTTGGGAGTTTTTCCAAAGTTTGGGTAAAACCTTTATGTTGCCCGTCGCCTTGCTGTCGTTTTGCGGCATCCTGCTCGGCATTGGCAGTTCACTCAGCAGCCACGATGTTCTAACGCTGATTCCTCTGCTCGATCAGCCTTTCCTGCAATACCTGTTTATCTGGTTAGCCAAGATTGGTTCCTTCGCCTTTAGCTATCTGCCGGTGATGTTCGCGATTGCGATTCCGCTGGGAATGGCGCGCGAGAACAAAGGCGTGGCGGCGTTTGCCGGTTTTGTCGGCTACGCGGTGCTGAACCTCAGCATCAACTTCTGGCTTAATATCAACGGTATTCTGCCAACCACCGATGCCGCAGTGCTGAAAGCCAATAACGTACAAAACATTCTCGGCATTCAATCGATCGATACCGGTATTCTTGGTGCGGTGATCGTCGGTATCGTGGTGTTCTGGCTGCATGAGCGTTTCCACAACATCCGCCTGCCGGATGCGCTGGCATTCTTCGGCGGTACGCGCTTTGTGCCGATCGTCACAGCGATGGCGATGGGCGTGCTGGGCCTGGTGGTTCCGCTGATTTGGCCATTCTTTGCACGCGCGATTACCGGCCTCGGCTGGGTGATCAACAGCGCCGGTGAATTTGGTCCGATGATCTTCGGTACCGGCGAACGTCTGTTATTACCGTTTGGCTTGCAGCACATTCTGGTAGCAATCATTCGCTTTACCGATGCCGGCGGCACACTGGATGTGTGCGGTAAAAGCGTTAGCGGTGCATTGACTATCTTCCAGGCGCAATTGGCCTGTGCGGATACGCACGGCTTCGCCGAGAGCGCCACGCGCTTCCTGTCGCAGGGTAAAATGCCGGCCTTCCTCGGTGGTTTGCCGGGTGCGGCATTGGCGATGTATCACTGCGCCCGTCCGGAAAACCGTCATAAAATTAAAGGCCTGCTGATTTCCGGCGTGGTGGCTTGCGTAGTGGGCGGCACCACTGAACCGCTGGAGTTCCTGTTCCTGTTCGTCGCGCCGGTGCTGTATCTGATCCACGCGCTGCTGACCGGTTTGGGCTTCACCGTGATGGCGATGCTGGGCGTGACTATCGGTAACACCGACGGCAACGTGATCGACTTCTTCGTCTTCGGCGTGCTGCACGGCCTCTCCACCAAATGGTATTGGGTGCCGGTGATTGCTGCGGTGTGGTTCGTGGGTTATTACGCCATCTTCCGCTTTGCTATCAGTCACTTCAACATCAAAACGCCAGGCCGCGAAGTGGAAACCAACAGCGTAGCGCAGCAGGTTAACCGCGCGGCTGTCGGTAAATCCGGCTTTAACACACCAGCGATTCTGTCGGCGCTGGGCGGCGTGGAAAACATCGCCTCACTGGATAACTGCCTGACGCGTCTGCGCATCACCGTGGTCGATATGAGCAAAGTCGATGATGCAACACTGAAAGCCAACGGTGCGATTGGCGTGGTGCATGTCAATGCCACCAATCTGCAAGTGGTGATGGGTCCGCAGGTGCAGTCGGTCAAAGATGAGATGGCACACCTGATGAGCGCGACGGTGTAATGATGCAGGATTTCGCTTTCAATCATGTGGTGGATCGCCACGGCAGCTGGTGTACGCAGTGGGATTTCGTGGCCGATCGTTTCGGCGTGGCGGACTTGCTGCCCTTCACCATCTCCGATATGGATTTCGCCACTGCGCCCTGCATCCTCGAGGCGCTGCAGCAGCGCCTCACGCACGGTGTGTTTGGCTACAGCCGCTGGCAGCATGATGATTTTCTTTCTGCCATTCAACATTGGATGCGCAGCCGTTTCGCGACAGAAGTGGCGGCAGAATCGCTGGTTTATGGCCCGTCGGTGATTTACATGGTGGCGCAGCTGTTGCGCCACTGGACGCAGCCGGACGATGAAGTGCTGATTCACACCCCCGCTTACGATGCGTTTTATAACACCATCAATGGCAATCAGCGTCGCGTGCTGGAGCTGCCGCTGCAGCGCCACGCTAACGAATGGCTGTGCGACATGGCGCAGCTGGAAAGTTTGCTGGCGCGTCCGCGCTGCAAAGTGATGCTGCTGTGCAGTCCGCATAATCCTACCGGCAAAGTGTGGCGCGAAGATGAGCTGCGCCAGATGGCAGCGCTGTGTGAAAAGCATGGCGTGAAGGTGATCAGCGATGAAATCCACATGGATATGGTGCTGAGTGATGCGCGGCATACGCCGTGGAGCCAGGTTGCGCAGTCCGATTGGGTGCTGTTTACCTCGGCCTCCAAGAGCTTCAACATTCCGGCGCTGACCGGCGCGTGGGGCATCATTCCTGATGAGCGCGATCGTCAGGCGTGGTTCCACGCGCTGAAGCAGCAGGATGGCTTATCCTCGCCGGCAGTCATGGCGCTTGCCGCTACCATCGCGGCTTATCGCGAGGGCGCGCCGTGGCTGGATGCGTTGCGCGCCCATCTGCGTGGCAACATGCAGCACATCGCGCAGCGCCTGAACACGGCGTTTCCGCAGCTTAACTGGCAATTGCCCGCCGCGACTTACCTGGCGTGGATAGATCTCAATCCGCTTGGCATTGACGAACAAGCGCTGCAACAGCGTCTGATTCATCAACACAAAGTGGCGATCATGCCGGGTTCGACCTACGGCGCGGCGAGTCGCGGTTATCTGCGTCTCAACGCGGGTTGCCCGCGCAGCAAACTGGATGATGGGCTGGATCGCCTGATTGCCGGGTTAAAATCGTTCTAAAATGCGACGGATGCTGATTAATTCAGCATCCGTTTTGCTGTTTGCGCAAATCGCTGGCGCTGTTGCGCAAGATGTTTTTATAATCCTCTGCACTTTATGAAACTTAAGCGAGTGCGCCATGATTGATCTAAAACTCCCCCTTACCGACATTCACCGCCACCTTGATGGCAATATCCGCGCACAAACCATTCTCGATTTAGGTCGTCAGCATAATCTTGCGCTGCCCGCTGATACGCTTGATGCATTGCGTCCACATGTGCAGGTCACCGCCAATGAGCCGGATCTGGTGAGCTTCCTGCAGAAACTCGACTGGGGCGTGAAAGTGTTGGGCGATCTTGATGCCTGTCGTCGCATTGCGCTGGAAAACGTCGAAGATGCGGCGCGCGCTGGCATTCACTATGCGGAACTGCGCTTCTCACCGGGCTATATGGCGATGACCCACAAATTACCAATTGCCGGCGTGGTTGAGGCGGTGATCGATGGCGTGCGCGCCGGTATTCAGCAATACGGCGTCGATGTACGCCTGACCGGCATTATGAGCCGCACCTTTGGTGAGGAAGCTTGCCTGCGCGAGCTGGAAGGTTTGCTGGCACATCGCGATGGCATCACCGCTGTCGATTTGGCCGGTGACGAATTAGGCTTCCCCGGCAGCGAATTCCTCAGCCACTTTAATCGTGCACGTGATGCCGGTTTTCGTATTACCGTTCACGCCGGTGAAGCCGCGGGCCCGGAAAGCATCTGGCAAGCGATTCGCGAGCTGGGCGCGGAGCGAATTGGTCACGGCGTGAAGGCGATTGAAGATCGCGCACTGATGGATTTCCTTGCTGAGCAGCGCATTGGTATTGAGTCGTGCCTGACTTCGAATATTCAGACCAGCACGGTGTCGTCGCTGAGCAGCCATCCGCTGAAAACCTTCCTGCAGCACGGCATTCTCGCCACTATTAACACCGACGATCCGGCGGTTCAGGGTGTTGAGCTGGCACATGAGTATGAAGTGGCGGCACCGCAAGCGGGATTGACGGCGGAAGAGATGCGTCAGGCGCAGGATAATGGCGTGACCATCGCGTTCCTGAGTGATGCCGAGAAAGCCGCGCTGCGCGCGCGCGTAGCGGGATAAAAAAAGGTGCGCATAATACGCGCACCTTACATCGTAGGGTCGCCATTCATGGCGACCGCTTTACAGAATTAACGCAATGACATGGTCTGGCGCTTCTCGGCGGACTGCAAGCCCAGCTCGATCAACTCCATCACCTGAATCGCCTCTTCTGCCTGCACCGGATTCGCACCTGTGCCTGCAATCGCATCACGAATGCCTGCGTAATATGCCGGATAGTTGCCTGGCAAGGTCAGCAGCTCTTTCTCCACCATCACATCACCTTCCGCCAGCGTCAGCGTACCGTTGCGCATGTCGTAGCCCCAATCTTCCTGCGGCGGACGTTCACCCGCTTTCAGACGATCTTCCTGCGGATCGAGGCCGTACTTCACGTAGCTGCCGCGCGTACCGTGCACCACAAAGCGCGCGGATTCCGCCGCCACCAGCATGCTGGCGTGCAGCACCACGCGACGCGTTGGATAGGTCAATACCGCATGGAAGTAATCGGTGGTTTGTGCGCCTGGACGCAGTTCCGCCATATCGACATTAATCGCGACCGGCGTGCCAAACAGCTGCAAAGCCTGATCCAGCACGTGCGGTCCGAGATCGAACCAGATGCCGCTGCCCGCGCCTTTCATTTCACGCCAGCGCTGACGCACTTCCGGGCGGAAACGGTCGAAGTGGGATTCGAAATAGCGTACTTCGCCCAGCGTGCCGTCGTTCAGCAGGGATTTCAGCGTCAGGAAATCACTGTCCCAGCGGCGGTTATGGAACACCGACAGCAGCAGACCTTTGGCTTTGGCCAGCGCATCCAGCTCACGCGCTTGTGACAACGTCACGGTAAACGGTTTATCGACCACCACGTGTTTACCGGCGTTGAGGGCCGCTTTGGCTAATGGGAAATGGGTGTCATTCGGGGTCGGAATAACAATCAGTTGCAGTGTCGGGTCATCCAGCAGCGCTTGTGGATCGGAAACCACCTGCACGGACGGCCAGTCAGCATGCACTTTGCTGGCATCGCTGCTTGAAATCGCCGCCAGCTCAACATCCGGCGTACCGGCGATCAAGGGTGCATGAAAGGTTTTGCTGGCAAAACCGTAGCCGATTAGGCCGACACGTAATTTATCGCTCATTCTCATTCCTCTTGTTCGTTACCAGACTGATTTAAGACGAATCGGTCTATAAGAACAAGGCGGAATCACCTGAAAACTCAGGAAATAGCACTCCGTGCGGATTGCCAGCTCTCGTGCGCCACCAAAGCATCCTGCGCATCCTGACTGCGGCGGCGGAAGTCGCTGGGGCTGACGCCAACGCGTTTGCGGAACACGCGCGAGAAGTAAAGTTGGTCATCGTAGCCCACTTCGCGCCCGACGGAAGCGATCGGTTCCTGGGTGGTTTGCAGCAGCAATTTGGCGCGGATCACCCGCTGATCTTCGCGCCAGCGCAGCAGATTAATGCCCATTTGCTCGCGGAACAGATGCGCCAGCCGTGACGGCGACAGGCAAACATGGCGCGCCACTTCTTCAATCTTCACTTCACCCGCCAGATGATTGGTGACGTACTGGCAAGCTTCAATCACGCGCGGATCGCGGATCTGTTGATGGCTGCGCGGATCCTCTTCCACCGCGCGCAGCAGCAAGCGCTCCAGCAGGTTCATCGCCAGCTCTTCGGCGAAGCGACGTCCGGAGTTGTGAGTTTGCTCGATGCTGGCGAACAGGCGATCAAACTCGGCACGCTGCGCTTCTGACAGACGCAAGCGCCCCACGCCCTGACTCTCATCCTGCCACTGCAACCAATCGGTCCAGTAAGCACGCGGACGGAAATAGACCCAGCGATGGAACCAGCACGGGCTGTCTGGCGCGCGTCCGTAATAGTGCGGGGTTTTCGGTTGAAACAGCAGCAGATCGCCCGGCTCGCAGTCGAAAGCGGATTCGCCATCAAACACGCGGCCCTGACCTTTGATGGTCAGATTAAGGATGTAACCTTTCATGCCGTGCGGACGATCGATAAAGAAATCGAGCGCGTCATTGGCATTGATCGGCGTTAAGCCTGCCACCAGCCAGGCATTGAACGCATAGCCCGGCAATAAGGGATTCTGCTGCTCACTCGGGGGTTCGCGATGATACATAATGCCCTCACTCTTCCGTTTCGCGGCGCTGAGCGCGCCCACCTTCCGGCACGCTCAGCCTTGGTTATCAGGCGGCTTTACTTTTCTGTTTGTAGCGGTCAAAAATCACCGCCGCTAACAGTATCAAACCGCGCACCACATACTGTGAGAATGGCGAGATATTCAATAAATTCATCGCATTCTCAACCGTGCCCAGAATCAGCACGCCCGCCACCACGTATGAAATTTTGCCGATGCCGCCTTTCAGCGACACGCCGCCCAGCACGCAAGCCGAAATGACAATCAGCTCGTATCCGAGCGAGGTCATTGGCTGGCCGCTGGTCATACGCGACGCCAGAATAATGCCCGCCGCCGCCGACACTAAACCGGACAGAATGAAGATAATGATGCGCGTGCGCACCACCGGCACGCCGGCCAGACGCGCGGCTTCTTCATTGCCGCCAATCGCCAGCGTGTTGCGACCAAAGGTGGTTTTGTTCAGCAGGAAACCGAACAGCACCATGGTGGCGATGGTGAGCCAAATCGGTGCCGGCACGCCGAGCCAGTTGGCGTAACCGAGGGTAAAGAAGCGCTCGTCTTCAATCCCCACCGCTTTGCCGTCGGAGAAGATGTAAGCCAGGCCGCGCACAATCTGCATCGTCGCCAGCGTAGTGATCAGGGCGTTGATTTTCAGCCGCGCGATGACGAAACCGTTGATAAAGCCGGTGGCCATGCCGAGCAGCAAACCGGCCGCCACGCCAATCCACAGGCTTTCGGACATGTTGATCACCACCGCGGTGACCACACCGGCGCAGGCGATCACCGACGCCACGGACAGGTCAAAGTCGCCGGAAGCGAGACAGAACAGCATGCCGCACGCCACCATGCCGGACATCGACATCGCCAGCCCGAGCCCTTTCATATTGATGATGGAGCCAAAATTCGGCACGAAAATGGCACAAACGATAAACAGCAGTGCGAACACCACCAGCATGCCGAAGTTGTCCCAAATCCGCCCCAGTTGCAGCCCGTTGCGCTGCACCGGTGGCGTGTTGGAAGTGGTAGATGAAGCCATTATTGCTCTCCTTTACATCAGGCCACGGCGGCCGCTTGAGTGGTTTTCGGCATCGCCAGGCTCAGCGTCAGCTGCTCTGTGGCCGTGTCGTGGGACAGTTCACCGGCGATCTCACCTTCACGCATCACCAGAATGCGGTCGGCTAATCCCATCACTTCCGGCAGATCGCTGGAGGCAAACAGCACCGCAATCCCCTTCTTCGCCAGTTGATAAATCAGGTGGTAGATTTCGTGTTTGGCACCGACGTCAATGCCGCGCGTCGGCTCATCGAGCAGGATTACGTTCATCTCTTCCGACAGCCAGCGGCCCAGAATCGCCTTCTGCTGATTACCGCCCGATAGATTCATGATCAACTGATGCGGGCCCGGCGTTTTGATATTGAGCGAGCGAATGTGGATGTCGGCATTTTTCGCCTCCCAGCTCGGTTTGATCAGGCAACCGGCGGTGAGATTGTGGCGACGCGCGCTGATGTTGATGTTGTCGCGCACCGAATGCACCGGAATGATGCCCTCGGTTTTCCGATCTTCCGGACACAGCATGATGCCAGCACGAATGGCATCGATCGGCTGGCGGATGTTGAGTTTTTTGCCATCCAGCGTTACCGTGCCAGCGCGCAGTTTGGTGGCACCAAACAGCCCTTTCATCAGTTCACTGCGTCCCGCGCCGACCAGGCCAAACAGGCCGACGATTTCCCCGGCGCGCACCGTCAGCGAAATCGGCGTACGCACGCCCTTCGCCTCTACCGCGTCCAGCTGCAGACGCACCGGGCCCAGTTCACGCGGCGCGTAACCATAAATATCCCCCAGATTGCGTCCCACCATCGCCTGCACCAAATCGTCGTGATGGGTGTTTTTCATGTCGGTGAAGGTGCGCACGTAGCGGCCATCTTTAAACACGGTGATGGCGTCGCTCAGGGCAAAAATCTCCTCCATGCGGTGCGACACGTACAGCACGGTGCGGCCCTGCTCGCGCAGCTGACGGATCACGCGGAACAAGTGATCAATCTCGCGCGCCGACAGCGAGCTGGTCGGTTCGTCAAAGGCAATAATGCGCGCGTTACGCGCCAGCGCTTTGGCGATCTCCACCATCTGCCACTGGCCGAGCGACAGGTATTTCAGCGGCAGGTCCGGATCGATATCCATGCCAAGATTTTGCAGCTGCAAACCGGCTTCATAGCGCAGCAGTTTGCGATTCACCAAACCGCGCTTGTGCGGCAGCTGGCCGAGATAGATGTTCTCCGCCACGCTCATTTCCGGCACCAGATGCAGTTCCTGATAAATGATCGCCACGCCGGCATCCAGCGCATCCACGGTGGTGTTGAAACTTTTCGGCTGGCCTTTAATGCGGATCTCGCCGCCGCTGGGCTGGTAGCTACCGCTGAGAATCTTCAACAGCGTTGATTTACCGGCACCGTTTTCCCCCATCAGCGCGTGCACTTCACCGGCACGGCAGCTAAATGAGATGTCCTGCAGCGCTTTTACGCCGGGAAAGGTTTTGCTGATGCCATGAAACGACAGAAAAGCTTGATCTATGTTCATGGTGACTCCTCTAAGCCTTCATGCTTCGCACTGTAACTGCGTTGGCTGCGTGAACTTACCCCGGTCACTTACAAAAGTAAGCTCCCGGGGATAAGTGCACTTGCCGCCTTGTTACAGCACGAATCATTTTGGCTGCCTGTTAGGCAGGTTTTGGGAAAATGGGATTACTTCAGCCCTTTCTTATCCAGCTCGGCTTTAAAGTTATCGCGGGTAATCAGCACCACATCGGTGACTTCGGTGAACTTCGGCGGCTCCTGATCTTTGGTTACCCAGTTGTAGAGCATCTCGCTGCTCTTATAACCGTGCACGTCCGGGCTTGGCAGCAGCGAACCGTAGAAGCCGGTGGCGGAACCTTTCGACAGCTCACTCACCGCATCCACACCGTTGATGCCGATACCGATCACATCGGGCGCCTTAAAGCCCTGACCTTCGGTGGCGCGCACGCCGCCCAGCACGGTGTTATCGTTCATGCCGAGAATCAGCCAGTGTTTCACTTCCGGATGCTGCACCAGCAGCGAGTTACCGGCGTCAAAGGCGCCTGGGATATCGTTGGATTTGGTCGGCACCTGATAGATCTGCTTCTCCGGGAAACCGGCGGCTTTCAGCGCGTCCATCGAACCGCTGGTGCGACGGCGTGCGGTGTCGAGTTCGTTAGCGGTGATGGCCATCACGCCGGTCTCTTTCACATCCCAGCCGCGTTTTTGCATCTCTTTATACAGTTCCTGCCCCTGACGCTCGCCGATTTTGGTCGCCGCCATCATCACCAATGGCACGGTATCCATCGGCTTGCCTTTGGCGGTCACGAACTGGTCATCAACGGCAATCACTTTCAGACCGTAACCGCGCGCTTTGGCGACAATCGCGGAGCCGAGTTTGGGATCCGGCGTACAGATGACGAAGCCTTTCGCGCCGCTGGCGGCCAGGCTGTCGATGGCGTTGAGGGTTTTCTCACCGTCAGGCACGGCAATTTTGATCACTTCAAAGCCGAGATCCTTGCCGGCTTTATCCGCGAATTTCCATTCGGTCTGGAACCAGGGTTCCTCCGGTTGTTTAACGAGGAAACCGAGTTTCATGGTCTCGGCGATAGCGGATTGTGACATAACCGCGGCGAGACCTACCGCCGCCAGCGCTTTAGTGAATTTATGCATGATGCTCTCCGGCACAATGTTGTTTTAGGCTGTTATTAACCAATCGGTGTAAACGCTACCAATCAAATAATTCTGTGGGGTACAGCTAAAAATCAGCGCGTTAGCGCAAAGGTTGTACAAAGGCTGCGCAAACGCTGGGCTAGTTGTAGCGGGAATGGAAAGGAAAAATGTAGAGCGGTATCACATCCCAAAACGATGACAAAATTCTCCATATATTCAGCAAATTTAACCGGTCATTAACTTTTGCAGTCGATCACACATCCTCGCCGATGGCAGAAAAGTGCATATTCTCAGCGACTGATGACTAACCGCTTCTGCCGCCCCATTCCAGGATAGAGCCAGATAACTCACACAGGAGAATCCCAATGGGTGCTGGCACCATAACAATTGGGCTGGATTTCGGCAGTGACTCGGTGCGTGCGCTGGCCGTGGACTGTCACAGTGGAAAAGAGCTGGAAAAAGCGGTGGTCAACTATGCGCGCTGGGCCAACGGCGAATTTTGCGACGCGCACGCCAACCGCTTTCGTCACCATCCGCAGGACTATATCGATGCGTTAGAACAGGCGATCGTCACCGTGGTTAACGCCTTAACGCCTGAACAGCGCGCCGCCGTCGTCGGGATTGGCGTGGATTCCACCGGCTCGACGCCCGCGCCCATCGATCGTGATGGCAACGTGCTGGCGCTGCGCCCGGAATTCGCCACCAACCCCAACGCGATGTTCGTGCTGTGGAAAGATCACACCGCGATTGAAGAAGCCGAAGAGATCAATCAGCTGTGTCGTAGCGGTCGTTTCAACGATTACACCCGCTATATTGGCGGCGTGTATTCGTCGGAGTGGTTCTGGGCCAAGATACTGCACGTGTCACGCGCAGATGCTGCGGTACGTGACGCGGCAGTGTCTTGGGTGGAACTTTGCGATTGGGTGCCCGCGCTCCTCAGCGGCACTACCGCGCCCGCGCAACTGCGTCGTGGACGCTGTGCCGCCGGGCACAAATCACTGTGGCATCCGGAGTGGCAGGGCTTGCCGCCGGCTGACTTCTTCCGCGCGCTCGATCCTCTGCTGGTCGAGCAGCTCGATTCTCCCCTGTTCGCAGAAACCTGGACCGCCGATGTGCCGGTTGGCACGCTCAGCAGCGAATGGGCGCAGCGCCTCGGCTTATCGCAACAGGTGATTCTTTCGGGCGGCGCGTTTGACTGCCACATGGGCGCGGTTGGTGCCGGTGCGCAGCCTTACACGCTGGTGAAAGTGATTGGTACCTCAACCTGCGACATTCTGATTGCCGACAGCGACACCGTTGGCGACCGCGCGATCAAAGGTATCTGCGGCCAGGTGGATGGCAGCGTGGTGCCAGGCGCGATTGGCTGCGAAGCCGGTCAGTCAGCGTTTGGCGATATTTATGCCTGGTTTAGCCGCCTGCTTGGCTGGCCATTGCAGCAGGCGGCGCAGCACCATCCGGAGCTGCAACCGCAGTTAGCCGCGCTGCAAAAAGATCTGATCCGCAACCTCACCGAAGCCTGGGCGGCCAATCCGCAACTCGATCATCTGCCGGTGGTGCTCGACTGGTTCAACGGCCGCCGCACGCCGGATGCTAATCAGCGCTTAAAAGGTGTGATCACCGATCTCAATCTCGGCACCGATGCGCCGGCGCTGTTTGGTGGCCTGATCGCCGCCACCGCGTTTGGCGCGCGCGCCATTATGGAGTGTTTCGAACAGCAGCAGATTCCGGTGCAGAGCATCCTGACGCTCGGCGGCATCGCGCGCAAATCCCCCGCCATCATGCAGGCATGCTGTGACGTGATGAACCGTCCGCTGGATATCGTCGCCTCTGACGAATGCTGTGCGCTCGGCGCCGCCATTTTTGCCGCCGTTGCTGCGGGCGTGTATGCCGATGTGCCTGCCGCCCAGCACGTGATGGCCAGTCCGATTGATGTGACGCTGCAACCCAACGCCGAGCGCGTGGTGGTTTATCAGCAACTTTATCAACGTTATCAAAACTGGTGCCAGGCCGCTGAACCGCAGTACGCCGCGCGCACCGCATCCGCTCAGTAAAGGAGAGATTTAATGGAACAGCACAACGCACAACAGGTGTGGTTTGTTATTGGTACGCAGCACCTTTACGGCGCGGAAACCTTGCGTCAGGTAGAACAGCACGCTCGCCAGGTGATGGACGGATTGAATCAGGCCGGCACCTTGCCGGTATCGCTGGTGCTGAAGCCGCTGGTGAAATCACCAGACGAAGCGCTGGCATTGTGCCGCGACGCCAACCACGATAATCAGTGCGTCGGCATCATTACCTGGCTGCACACCTTCTCGCCGGCCAAGATGTGGATTGGTGGCCTGAGCATCCTGAATAAGCCGCTGCTGCAATTCCATACCCAGTTCAACGCGGAGATTCCGTGGGACAGCATGGATATGGACTTTATGAATCTTAACCAAACCGCGCACGGCGGCCGCGAGTTCGGCTTTATCGGCGCGCGTATGGGCTTACAGCACAGCGTGGTTACCGGTCACTGGCAGGATAAAGCCAGCCAGCAGCGCATCGGACGCTGGATCAATGCCGCGCTGGCAAAACAGGCCAGCCAGCAGCTGAAAGTGGCGCGCTTCGGCGACAACATGCGAGAAGTGGCGGTGACCGAAGGTGATAAAGTCGCAGCACAGATTCAGTTTGGTTACTCCGTGAATGGCTGGGGCGTGGGCGATTTGGTCGAGGTGGTGAATAGCGTCAGCGATGGCGATGTCAACGCGTTGATTGACGAATATGAAAGCCAATATCGCTTTACCGATGCCGCCGCCGTCAACGGCGACAAACGTCAAAACGTACTGGATGCAGCACGCATTGAGCTGGGTCTGAAACGTTTCCTCGAAGCCGAGGGCTGCAAAGCCTTCACCACCAACTTCCAGACTTTACACGGCATGACGCAACTGCCCGGTTTGGCGGTGCAGCGCTTGATGGGCCAGGGCTACGGATTTGCCGGTGAAGGCGACTGGAAAACCGCCGCGCTGCTGCACATCCTCAAAATCCAGGCGGGCGCACGCGCTGGCGGCACCTCCTTTATGGAGGATTACACCTATCACTTCTCACCGGGCAACGATTTGGTGCTGGGCTCGCATATGCTGGAAGTGTGCCCGTCCATCGCCAAAGAGGAGAAGCCGCTGATTGATGTGCAATTCCTCGGCATTGGTGACAAAGCCGATCCGGCGCGCATGATCTTCTCCACGCCAGCAGGACGCGCGGTGAATGCCAGCGTGATCGATCTGGGCGATCGTTTCCGTTTGCTGGTGAATGTGGTGGATGCTATCGAACAGCCAAAACCGCTGCCAAAATTGCCGGTGGCCCGTGCGCTGTGGCGTGCCCAGCCATCGCTAGCCACCGCATCAGAAGCCTGGATTCTGGCCGGCGGCGCGCACCATACGGTGTTCAGCCAGGCGCTGGATTTGGATGATATGTATCTGTACGGCGAGCTGAATGGCATTGAAGTGCTGGTGATTGATGAGGAGACGCGCTTACCGGCATTTAAAGATGCACTGCGCTGGAATGAGGCGTATTACCGCCTGGCACGTTGATTAGTCCTCTGCGATATTCCCCTCATCCTAACCTTCTCCCGCAAGCGGGAGAAGGAACCGTTTTATAAACGCTGTCACTCCGAACTCAACTTATGCTTTTGCTTAAGGCAATAGTGCTGCTTATGGCTGCACCGATCGGCTCCCTCTCCCGCGTGCGGGAGAGGGTTGGGGTGAGGGAAAGGCGGGTGAAGAAGTTAAGAGGTCAAACGCTTAACAGGAGCGTTTTGCTGGCGATCCCACATCACCGTTAACAGGCGTTGCAGCGCGATAAACGCGAACAGCAGAATGCCGATGGCGATCTTGGTCCACCATGAACTCAAGGTGCCGTCGAAGTTAATCCAGGTCTGAATCAATCCCTGAATCAACACGCCGAACAACGTGCCCAACACCGTACCCACGCCGCCGGACAACAAGGTGCCACCAATCACCACCGAGGCAATCGCGTCCAGTTCCACACCCAATCCCGCCAGCGCATAACCCGCCGAGGTATAAATGGAGAACACAATGCCCGCCAGCGTCGCCAGCGTGGTCGACAACATATAAATCTTGATGGTCGTCGCGCGCGTCGACACGCCCATCAGCTGCGCAGAAGTCAGACTGCCGCCAATCGCATACACCTGATTACCAAAGCGCGTGCGGTGCGCCAGGATAATGCCGCCGAGCACCACCACCAGCATAATCAGCGCCAGCAAGCTCAGGCGTCCGCCGCCGGGGATCTTCCACGCCAGACTCGACAGCGTGGTATAGAGCGGATGATCGATAGGAATCGAATTCTCCGATACCAGATAGCTGCAGCCGCGCAGGAAAAACATCCCCGCCAGCGTAATGATAAATGCCGGGATTTTCAGCGCATCGATCAGCCAGCCCATCATCGCGCCAAACAGCGCGCCCATCGCCAGCACCAGCGCAAACGCCAGAAGCGGATCGAGATGATAATCACCAATCACCCGCGCCAGAAACACGCCGCTGAAGGCAATCACCGCGCCCACCGACAGATCAATGCCGCCGGACAAAATCACGAACGTCATACCGACGGCGATAATGCCGAGGAAGGCGTTATCGGTGAGGATATTGCAGATCACGCGCGTTGAAGCGAAGCCGGGAAATTGGCTCAGGCAAAACAGATAACCCGCCACAAACACCAGCAGCGTGATCATCAATGGCAGATGACGTTTCATCATTTCGGGCGTCTCCGTTTCAACATGGCAATAAAGCGTGGCGACTGCAGCAGCAATACGCACATCACCACCACCGCTTTCACCACCTGATTGAGTTCAGGCTGGAAGCCGGACAGCAAAATACCGGTATTCATCGACTGAATAATCAAGGCGCCAATCAGTGACAGCACCAGATTGAAGCGTCCGCCCATCAGCGAGGCTCCGCCAATCACCACCGCTAAAATGGCATCCAGCTCCAGCCACAAACCGGCGTTATTGGCGTCGGCACCGCGGATATCCGCAGCGACGATCATGCCCGCCACCGCCGCACACATGCCGCTAATCACATAGGTCGACATCACCACCAGCCAGCCATTAACTCCGGCATTGCGCGCCGCGCGCAGGTTGATACCGACCGCTTCGATAAACAGCCCAAGCGCGGTTTTGCGCGTCAGCAGCCACACCACTAACGCCACCAGCAGCGTAATCCATACCGGCACCGGCAGCAGCCACAGCGAACCGCTGCCAAACCACGCCAGGCTATCGCTGTTGAAGGTGACGATTTGGCCCTGCGTGATCAGCTGCGCCACGCCGCGTCCCGCCACCATCAAAATCAGGGTGGCGACAAACGGCTGAATTTTTAGCAGCGCTACCAAAATGCCATTCCACAAACCGCAGGCCAGGCCGGTACCGAGCGTCACCAGAATGATGAACGGTAAGCTGTGCCCCGCCACCGTCAAAGTTGCCGCCGTCGCGCCCGCAATCGCCATCACCGCGCCCACCGACAGATCGATGCCGCCGGTGGCAATCACCAGCGTCATGCCAATCGCCAGCAGCGCAACCGGCGCGGCGCGGTTGAGGATATCAATCGGGCTGCCGAACAAACGGCCATCCTGAATGTGAATGGCAAAAAAGTTATTCGCTACCAGGCTATCCACCAGCAGCACCAGAATCAGCGCCACAATCTGCGGCATGCCGGGCGGCAGCTTCGGCTTACGCCGTTCGGGTTTGTCATGTGTCATAGGGGATTCAAGCATGTTGTGCTCCTCCATCGGCGATGGCGTTGACGATCGCGGCCACCGACAGCTGCTCCAGCGGGATTTCGGCCACCTGCTTCAAATCGCGCATGATCAACACGCGATCGGCATAGCCCACCAGTTCTTCGAGTTCAGAGGAGATAACCAGCAGCGCCAATCCGTCGGCGCACAGGGTTTCAATTAAGCGAATGATCTCGGCGTGCGCGCCTACATCGATGCCGCGCGTTGGCTCGTCGAGGATCAGGAATTGCGGTTTGGTCACCAGCCAGCGCGACAGCAGCACCTTTTGCTGGTTGCCGCCGGACAACAGCTCAACCGGCTGATCGGCATGCGGCGTGCGAATGCCAAGGCTCTTGATAAAGCGTTCGGCGATCTCCTGCTGCTCACGACGCTTGATCGGTCGCAGCCAGCCGCGCTGCGCCTGCAGCGCCAGAATGATATTTTCGCGCACCGACGCGCCACCAATGATGCCGTCGGTTTTACGATCTTCCGGACAGAAACCCATGCCAAGACGCGAAGCCTTGGCGGGCGTGCGGATGTTCTGCACTTTGCCCTTGATGGTCGCGGTGCCGCGATCCGCCCGGCGAATGCCGAACAGCACTTCGGCGGTTTCGGTACGGCCTGAACCAAGCAATCCCGCCAGTCCCACCACTTCACCCGGACGCACCTGCAGGTTGAAGGGTTCAATGGTGCCCTTCTTGCCATAATCTTCAAACGACACCACCGGCTGATTGCTGCGCAGCGTACTGCCCTGACGCTGTAAAGCAGTTTCCAGCAGCTCGCGCCCCAGCATCAGCTTGATCAGTTCAATCTGCGGCAGCGTGGCGGTATCGCGCGTGGCAATAAACTGGCCGTTACGCAGCACAGTGATGCGATCGGTAATGCGGTAAACCTGGTCGAGAAAATGGGTGACAAAAATCAGGCTCATCCCTTTGGCTTTCAGCTGCGCCATCAGGGTAAACAGCATTTCGACTTCATTGGCATCGAGGCTGGCGGTCGGTTCATCGAGGATCAGCACCTGCGCGGAGAGATCGACCGCGCGGCAAATCGCAATGATCTGCTGCATCGCCACCGAGAAATGGCCCAGCGGACGCGTCACGTCGAGCACGAAGCCGTAATTGCGCATCAGCGCATCGGCATCGCGCACCATGCGTTTGCGATCAATCATGCCGAAGCGACGCGGCTCGCGGCCAATGTACAAATTATCCGCCACCGACATATTCGGCAGCAGGTTCACTTCCTGATAAACCGTGCCAATGCCCATCTCCTGCGCATCAGCGGTGTTGTGCGGCGTAATCGCCTTGCCGTTAAGGGTTACCGTGCCGGCATCGCGGGTATACACGCCGGTCAGGACTTTAATCAGCGTGGATTTGCCCGCGCCGTTTTCGCCCAGCAACGCCATAATCTCGCCCTTGCGGATGCTGAACGAGACATTATCCAGCGCCTTCACGCCAGGAAAGCCTTTGCTGACGCCGCTAATGGTCAGCAGTGCGGTTTCATCGGAGGTGCTCATCAGGTTCTACCTCGCCTTACGTCATCAAAAACCGCCCCGAAGGGCGGTTGCGGGGATCAGTAACCCATGCCTTTTTTGGTATCGAGCTGCGCCTGCGCGGAGTCCGGCAGATACAGTTTCGATTCTGTTTTGATGATTTTCGGCGGCATCGTGCCGTCTTTCTTGAATTTCTCCAGCGCGTCGAATGCCGGACCGGCCATATTTGGCGTCAGCTCCACGTTGGCATTGGCTTCACCGGCCAGCATCGCTTTGTAGATATCGGGCACGCCGTCAATCGAACCGGTAAGAATATCTTTGCCTGGCTTGAGACCCGCTTCTTTGATCGCCTGAATGGCACCGATCGCCATATCATCGTTATGCGCGTAAACCATGCAGATGTTCTTGCCGTTGTTTTCCGCCTTGATAAAGCTCTCCATCACCTCTTTACCTTTACTGCGGGTAAAGTCACCGGACTGCGAACGAATCACTTTAATGTTGTTGTGGCCAGCGATGGCTTCGGCGAAGCCTTTCTTACGGTCAATCGCTACGCTGGCGCCGACGGTGCCTTGCAGCTCGACGACGTTACATTTTTTGTCCGCGACCGTTTTCACCAGCCAGTCACCAATCAACTTACCTTCCAGCACGTTGTCCGCGGTGACCACCGCCATGTACAGCGATTTGTCTTTCACCACGATGGCGCGATCGAGTAAGAACACTGGGATCTTGGCGTCTTTGGCTTCTTCCAGCACCGGTTCCCATCCTGTTTGCACCACCGGCGCAATGAAGATGGCATCAACGCCCTGCGCGATGAACGAGCGCACCGCTTTGATTTGGTTCTCTTGTTTCTGCTGGCCATCGGCGATTTTCAGCGTGATACCGCGCTTTTGCGCTTCACTTTTTGCCACATTGGTTTCTGCTGAACGCCAGCCAGATTCCGAGCCAACCTGTGAGAAGCCTACCGTCATATCAGCGGCCAACACCGACGTACTCAGTGCCGAGCTCACCATGGCGGTCAAGAGTAAACGTTTCCACATAATTTCATTCCTCTGAAGGGAGTGTGTTGTAGGGGTACAAAACGCGAATTAAGCCTGGCTGAAAAGCGCGTAAACAAGCGCGACATACTTCACAAATCAGAGTGAATTAAAGGAGTTACGCGAACAGACAATGCTTCAGCCAGCATGGCGTTATGGACAAATTGCCTGCTAATCATTGCGGAGGTGGTTAAATAAATGTAATAAACAGAATCGGTTATGCTTCTCACTACTGGAAACGATTACAGCGGGTGCGTAAAGAATGGTTATTGTCTGCCGCGACAATCAATTATTGGTTTTGTGACTGCTCGCACAGATTGTGAGTGCCGGTTTCATGGCGTGTGCATAAATTTGCTGACCAGTGCGGAATAAATAACGGATTCATCCGCAGCGCGATCGCAAATACCTATTATAGAGACGGAGAAATAACGGCTTTCGAATAATGCATTAATAGTGTGAGATTTTCTCACAAGCCCGCTAAATACCGGCCTGAATTTGCCTTAAATCGTACTTTAAATGCGCGTTTAAAACGCCTAAAAGGCAAAAAAGTGTCGTTTCATGAGCGAATTAGCGCATGTTGTCTGAATTTTGTATTTTTTTGTGAGTCGCGTATGGACTCTCGCTGCGTGCTCCCTATACTTGGGCACTTCCGAGTACTTTATATTTAAATGGCAATCATGACTGCGTTAGATTACCTGCTGAAATTCCGCAAAGTGAATAATCTCGATAGTCTGGAAAAACTCTACGACCATCTTAATTATTCGCTGACTGATGATAACGAGATCATCAATATGTATCGCGCTGCCGACCATCGACGTGCTGAACTGGTCTCTGGCGGACGTCTGTTCGATATGGGCCGCGTGCCGAAAACCGTATGGCGCTACGTGATCTAATTGATTTATCCCCTCTTTATCTGCGCTCTTGCGTTGTCCAGGTCGGGCGTGCCCCGTTTGGACATGATACGCTCTGCATCGCCCTCTTCTCTGCAAACAGGATCTTGTCGATGACCCAACTGGTGAACCCGCCACGTATTGCTGGCTGGCTACTGCTGCCGCTGGCGTGGCTGATTATGACCATGCTGACCAGTGCGCTGGTGGTGGCGATGTATCTGAGCCCGCTGTTTAATCCCGAATTACGCACCACGCTGTTCTCGCACGGCGGCACCTTGCTGACGCAATGGTCGATCTCACTGCTGACCGCGGCGGTGGTGTGGGCCTATAGCATTTGGGTGTGCTGGATTTTCTGTAAACGTTCGCGTCGTTTACCGCGCCACTACATCCTGTGGCTGCTGATGACGATTCTGCTGGCGTTAAAAACCTTTGCCTTCACACCGGTGGCCGATGGCAAAGCGATTCAGACGTTGCTGCTGTCGCTGCTGGCTGCTGCGGTGTTTGTGCCCTATTTCAAACGCTCTCAACGCGTAAAACAGACGTTTATCCAGCCATAATGACGTGAGTTTCGTCAGCAATTTAATTCTGAGTGCTCTCAACGCGCCCACAAACCCGTTGAAGGTTGAGATGCACCTCTCAATTCCGGATAATAGACGCCTTTCGGCTTCCCAGGTTAAAAAATGACCGATTACTTACTTCTCTTTATTGGCACCGTGCTGGTGAACAACTTCGTGTTGGTCAAATTCCTCGGCCTTTGCCCATTTATGGGCGTGTCAAAAAAACTGGAAACGGCCATTGGCATGGGACTTGCCACCACCTTCGTGATTACGCTGGCGGCGATCTGCGCCTGGCTGGTGAATCACCTGATTCTGGTGCCGCTCGACCTGGTCTATCTGCGTACCCTCGCCTATATCCTGGTGATTGCGGTTGTGGTGCAGTTCACCGAAATGGTGGTGCGTAAAACCAGTCCGTCACTCTATCGCCTGCTGGGCATTTTCCTGCCGCTGATCACCACCAACTGTGCGGTGTTGGGCGTGCCATTACTGAGCGTTAACCTCAATCACACCTTCCTGCAGGCGGCGCTGTATGGCTTCAGTGCGTCACTCGGCTTCTCACTGGTGATGGTGCTGTTCGCCGGTATGCGCGAGCGTCTGGTGCTGGCGAATGTTCCCGCGCCGTTCAAAGGCAACTCGATTGCGCTGATCACCGCAGGTCTGATGGCGCTGGCCTTTATGGGCTTCACCGGGCTGGTGAAATTCTAATGACCGCGATTTGGATTGCGATTATCGCGCTGGCTGCATTGGGCCTGGTGTTTGGTGCCCTGCTGGGTTACGCCTCGCGTCGCTTCGAGGTGGAAGAAGATCCGATTGTTGAACAGATCGATGAGATTTTGCCGCAAAGCCAGTGTGGTCAGTGCGGCTATCCCGGCTGCCGCCCGTATGCCGATGCGGTGGGCAACAACGGTGAAGCCATCAATAAGTGCGCGCCCGGCGGCGAGCAGACCATGCTCAAGCTGGCCGCGCTGCTCAACGTTGAACCGCAACCGCTCGACGGCGGCGCAGACGTGCTGGAGCCGATACGGACCGTGGCGTGGATCGATGAAGAGAACTGCATCGGCTGCACCAAGTGTATTCAGGCTTGCCCGGTAGACGCCATCGTTGGTGCCACGCGCGCCATGCACACCGTGCTGAGCGATGTCTGCACCGGCTGCGATCTCTGCGTTGCGCCTTGCCCGACCGACTGCATTGAGATGCGCCCGGTTGCCACCACCACGGCCAACTGGAAGTGGAATCTCGACACCATTCCTGTACGGGTGATCCCGGTAGAAACCCATGCTTAATTTGTTAAACCTGTTCCGCAAAGAGAAGCTGTGGGATTTTCAGGGCGGTATTCATCCGCCGGAAATGAAAACACAGTCCAACGGCACGCCGCTGAGCCAGTTACCGCTGCCTGAGCGCTTTATCATTCCGTTAAAACAGCATATCGGCCATGAAGGCGAGATTTGCGTGGCGCCCGGCGACAAAGTGTTACGCGGTCAGCCGCTGACCTTTGGCGGCGGACGCATGCTGCCGGTACACGCTCCGACATCTGGCACTATCGAAGAGATTGCGCCACACATGACGGCGCACCCTTCTGGACTCTCCGAGCTGTGTATTTTCCTGCGTGCCGACGGCGAAGATCGCTGGACCACGCTCGATCCGCAGCCCGATTACCGCGCCCTGTCGCGTGAAGAGGCGGTAAAACGCATTCACAATGCGGGCATCGCCGGATTAGGCGGCGCGGGCTTCCCGACCGCAACCAAACTGCGCGGCGGCCTGCGCGGCGTCAAAACCCTGATCATCAACGCTGCCGAGTGCGAGCCGTACATCACCGCCGATGACCGTTTAATGCAGGATTGCGCCGCCGAAGTGCTGGAAGGCTGCCGCATTCTGGCGTGGGTGTTGCAGGCTGAACGCGTGCTGATCGGCGTAGAAGATAACAAACCGGAAGCGATTGCCGCGCTGAAGCAGGCATTGGGCGGCGATCGTGAATTGCAGATTCGCGTGATTCCTACCAAGTATCCGTCTGGCGGCGCGAAACAGCTGACGCAAATTCTCACCGGCCTCGAAGTGCCACACGGCGGACGTTCCACCGATATCGGTGTGCTGATGCAGAACGTCGGCACCGCGTGGGCGGTAAAACGCGCCATCGTTGACGGCGAACCGATCACCGAACGCGTGGTGACGCTGACCGGCGAAGCGCTGGCGCGCCCGCGCAACGTCTGGGGACGTCTCGGTACGCCGGTGAGCCACTTGCTGCAGCATGCCGGTTTTACGCCGGGATCGCGCCAGATGGTGATCATGGGCGGTCCGCTGATGGGCTTTACCCTGCCGTCGCTGAACGTACCGCTGGTAAAAATTTCCAACTGTATTCTGGCACCGTCGGCCAGCGAAATGGGCAACGATCAGGAAGAACAATCCTGTATCCGCTGCAGCGCCTGCGCCGATGCCTGCCCGGCTAAACTGCTGCCGCAGCAGCTGTTCTGGTACAGCCAGGGCGGCGATCACGAAAAAGCGCGCGCGCACAATATTGATGACTGCATTGAGTGCGGTGCCTGCGCTTACGTCTGCCCGAGTAATATTCCGCTGGTGCAATATTATCGCCAGGAAAAAGCCGAACTGCGCGCCATCGACCTCGAAGCGAAACGCACTGCCGAAGCGAAAGCGCGTTTTGAAGCGCGTCTGGCACGTCTGGAACGCGAAAAACAGGCGCGTGAAGCGCGTCATGAACAGGCTAAACAGCGCGTGGCGCGTAGCGATCAGGGTGAACTTGACGCCGCCGTGGCACGCGTGAAAGCGCGTCAGGAAAAAACGCCGGAGCAGGATGCTGCGGAACGCGAAGCGCGTCATGCACAAGCCTTAGCGCAGCAGGCCGAGAAGCAAGCTGAAACGCAGGCGCTAAGTCGTCAGTCCGGCGATCCGCGTAAAGCGGCGGTGGAAGCGGCGATTGCCCGCGCGAAAGCGAAGAAAGCGGGCGCGCCGGCGGCTGACATAGCGCCTGCCGCTGAACCTGCTGCTGAAGTCGATCCGCGTAAAGCGGCGGTTGAAGCCGCGATTGCGCGTGCTAAGGCGAAAAAAGCCGCCGCACAACCTGCTGCATCGACAACAGCTGAGCCGCCAGCCGACGCACCTGCTGCTGAAGTCGATCCACGCAAAGCTGCCGTTGAAGCGGCGATTGCGCGCGCCAAAGCCAAAAAAGCCGCCGCTGCCGCACAACCCGCTGCATCGGCACCCGCCGAGCCGTCAGCTGATGCACCTGCTGCTGAAGTTGATCCGCGCAAAGCCGCCGTTGAAGCGGCGATTGCGCGTGCCAAAGCGAAGAAAGCCGCCGCTGCCGCGCAGCAGGCTGAAGCCACATCTCCTGAAGTGGAGGCTGCTGCCTCTCCTGACTCCGCCGACCCACGCAAAGCGGCGATTGCCGCTGCGGTCGCCCGTGCCAAAGCGCGTAAAGCGCAGCAGCAGCCTTCGACGACTGAGGATTAAATGGCTTTTCGTATCGCAAGTTCTCCCTATACCCACAACCGCCGCAGCACCGGCAATATCATGCTGCTGGTGGTGTTTGCCGCGCTGCCGGGCATGGCCGCACAATGGTATTTCTTTGGCGTGGGTTTCTTAATTCAGGTTTTGCTGGCAACCGCCACCGCGTGGGCCACCGAAGGGGCGATTCTGCGCCTGCGCAAAACGCCGGTGGTGCCGACGTTATCCGATAACTCCGCCCTGCTTACCGCGTTGCTGCTGGGCATCAGCCTGCCACCACTCGCGCCATGGTGGTTGGTGGTGTTAGGGACCATTTTTGCCATCGTCATTGCCAAACAGCTGTATGGCGGTTTGGGGCAAAACCCGTTTAACCCGGCAATGGTGGGTTACGTGGTGCTGCTGATCTCCTTCCCGGTGCAGATGACCAGTTGGCTGCCGCCCGATAGCCTGCAGGCGATCAAACCCGGCCTGCTGGATTCGCTCAGCATGATCTTCACCCACCACACGCTGGCCGGTGAAACCATGCAGCAGCTGCAGCTCGGCGTTGATGGCGTTAGCCAGGCGACACCGCTCGATACCTTTAAAACCGGTCTGCGCGCCGGACACAGCGCGGAACAGCTGCTGGCGGAGCCGATCTACAGTGGCGTGTTAGCCGGTGTTGGCTGGCAGTGGGTTAACCTCGGTTATCTGCTCGGCGGCGCGCTGCTGCTGGCGAAGAATGCCATCCGCTGGCACATTCCGGTCAGTTTCCTCGTCTCGCTGGCGTTCTGCGCCACGCTCGGCTGGTTGTTCTCGCCGGCGTCGCTTAACTCACCGCTGATTCACCTGTTCTCCGGTGCCACCATGCTCGGCGCGTTCTTTATTGCCACCGATCCGGTGACCGCATCAACCACCAATCGCGGCCGCCTGGTTTACGGCGCGCTGATTGGTTTGCTGGTGTGGCTGATTCGCAGCTTTGGCGGCTATCCCGACGGCGTCGCCTTCGCGGTATTGCTGGCCAATATTTGTGTGCCGCTGATTGATTACTACACCCAGCCGCGCGTTTACGGCCATCGCAAGGATTGAAGATGATCGAAGCTATTCGTAAAAATGCGGTGACGCTGGCGGCCTTTGCGGTGATCACCACCGGCGTGACGGCGGTGGTTAACTATGTCACCAAGCCGACGGTGGAGCATCAAACCGCGCTGCAACAGAAAAATCTGTTAGATCAGGTGGTACCGACCGATCTGTACGACAATCACATCCAGCAAGAGTGTTATCTGGTGACCGATGCGCTGGCGCTGGGCAATGATCGCCCGCACCATCTCTATTTAGCGCGTAAAGGCGATCAGCCGGTGGCGGCCGCGCTTGAGACCACCGCGCCAGACGGCTATTCTGGGGCGATTCAGATGTTGGTCGGCGCCGATTTCCACGGCAAAGTGCTGGGCGTGCGCGTGGTTGAGCATCATGAAACGCCGGGCCTCGGCGATAAAATCGAACTGCGTATTTCAGACTGGATTAACAGCTTCAATGGCAAAGTGATCCACGGCGCTGATGACAAAAATTTTGCGGTGAAAAAAGACGGCGGTGAATTCGACCAATTTACCGGCGCAACCATTACGCCACGCGCGGTGGTTAACGCCACCAAGCGCACCGCGCTGCTGATTGAAACACTGCCAGCGAAGCTTGCTTCGCTGCCTGAATGTGGAGATGCAAATGAGTGAAGCCAAGAATTTACTGGTCGGCGGCCTGTGGAAAAATAACTCCGCGCTGGTGCAGCTGCTCGGTCTCTGTCCGCTGCTGGCGGTGACCTCAACCGCGACCAACGCCCTCGGTTTAGGCCTGGCGACCACGCTAGTGCTGACCATCACCAACAGCGCAATTTCCGCCTCGCGTCGCTGGGTGCCGGCCGAAATCCGTATTCCGATTTACGTGATGATCATCGCTTCGGTGGTGAGCTGCGTGCAGATGCTGATTAACGCCTACGCCTACGGTTTGTATCAGTCGCTCGGCATCTTTATTCCGCTGATCGTCACCAACTGCATCGTGGTCGGTCGCGCTGAAGCGGTCGCCTCAAAGAGCAGCATTCCGCTCTCCGCACTGGACGGTTTTGCCATTGGCATGGGCGCAACCTGCGCGATGGTGACGCTGGGATCGATTCGTGAACTGATTGGCAGCGGCACGCTGTTTAATGGTGCGGATCAGCTGCTGGGGCCGTGGGCCAAAGCGCTGCGTATTGAAGTGGTGCACTTTGATTCCCCGATGCTGCTGGCGATGCTGCCACCGGGTGCCTTTATCGGCTTGGGCATGCTGCTGGCGGCGAAATACCTGATCGATCAGAAGATGAAACAGCGTGCGGCCACCCGTGCAGCAGCGCCTGAAGCAGAGCCGCAAGGCGCAACCGGGAAAGCGGTGTGAATAAAGAGAAACGCGCGCAGATCCTTACGCGCCTGCGTGATGAGAATCCGCATCCGACCACAGAACTGAACTTCAGCTCGCCGTTTGAGTTGCTGATTGCGGTGTTACTCTCCGCGCAAGCCACCGACGTCAGTGTTAACAAAGCCACCGCGAAGCTCTATCCGGTGGCGAATACGCCAGCAACCATTCTGGCGCTTGGCGTGGATGGCGTTAAGGAGTACATCAAAACCATCGGCCTGTTTAACAGCAAGGCGGAGAACGTCATCAAGACCTGCCGCATTCTGCTGGAACAGCACGACGGCGAAGTGCCGGAAGATCGTGCGGCGCTGGAAGCGTTGCCGGGCGTCGGGCGGAAAACCGCCAACGTGGTACTGAATACCGCTTTTGGCTGGCCGACGATTGCTGTCGATACGCATATTTTCCGCGTCAGCAATCGCACCCGCTTTGCGCCGGGTAAGAATGTAGAAGAAGTGGAAGATAAGCTGCTGAAAGTGGTGCCGGCTGCGTTTAAAGTCGATTGCCATCACTGGCTGATTCTGCACGGTCGCTATACCTGCTTGGCGCGCAAACCGCGTTGCGGATCCTGTCTGATCGAAGATCTGTGTGAATTCGACGCCAAAACCGAACTCTGAATCGCTGCCGCTAAGCAATCTTGCCCTCGCTTATCGGCAGTTTGGCGATCCTGTTAGCGTACTCACGCTCGAATCCTCTGGTTTAGCGCCCTGCGCTGCTGGCCTGCTGCGCGTGGCAATGCAGTTTGCTCCCGTTAATGCTTCCGACCTGATTCCAATTACCGGCGCCTATCGTCATCGCGTCTCGCCGCCGCTCATCGCCGGCTATGAAGGCGTCGGCACAGTGATCGCTGCTCCGCCCGCGTTCAGTCATTTGCTCGGCCAGCGCGTGCTGCCGCTGCGTAGCGCCGGTACCTGGCAGCGCTATGTTGATTGCGACCCGTGGATTGCGGTGCCGGTTCCGCCCGACATCAGCACCACGCTGGCGGCGCGCGCCTATATCAATCCGCTGGCGGCGTTGCTGATGCTCAAACAGTGGTCGCCAGCCGGTAAGCGCGTGCTGATCACCGCTGGCGGTTCCGCTTGTGCCCTGTTACTGGCGCAGTGGGCGCGGCAGATGGGCGCGAGCCGCATCACCGTGATTCATCGTGCGCCGCAACATGGCGAACGGCTGCAGCAATTGGGCATTGCTGCGCTACCTGAGACGCAGCGGGCAGAGATTGTGGCTGTCGCTCAGCAGTGCGATCGGGTGTTTGATGCGGTCGGCGGTGACATCGGCCAGTTGATTTGGCAATCGTTGTCTATCGACGCTGAATTCGTTGCTTATGGCGTGCTGAGCGGCAAGCCGGTGCGGGTCAATGCGCCACGTCCGGCGCTGCACTGGTTCCACGTACGGCACACGCTGGAGGGTTTAGCGCATCAGGATTGGCAGCGGCTGTTCGGTGAGCTCTGGCCGCTGTTACGTGCCAGTGAGTGTGGCGAGGTGGAGATTTTCCCGCTGGAGAAGTGGCGTGATGCTATTCAGTGCTATCACCAATCGGGGCGCGATCGTAAGCCGTTGTTGCAGATCAGTTGATTGAGGTCGCCATGAATGGCGACCCTACGACAAGCTGCGTATTTAACCTGCGGCGGCCTGCAACCAGGCGACCACCAGCGGCGACAGCCGGTTCTGCAATGCCGCCCTTTCGGACTGGAACAAAGTGGCGATAAAGAACGGGTGATCGGTCAATTCAATGCCGCGCACGTCGCCTTCCAAATCCCACGACGTGATCTGCAGATTCTGCGTCGCCAGCGCTGCGCTGAACTCGGCGTTGACGCCAAAGTTGCAGTGGTAACCCTCATCGCTCTGTAACGCACCGTAAGCCTGAGCAATACGTGAACCCGGCTGGAAGGTCACGCTGCCACGCTGTTCCACCAGCGAACAGGCCAGCGGTGCAATCACCCAACGACCGCTGGGATCGGTTTCCGCATGCGCTGCATCTTCCCAGCCCAGCACATTGCGCGCGTACTCCACGATGGCGTACTGAAATCCGCCGCATGAACCCAAAAATGGCTTACCGCTTTCCCGCGCCCAGCGAAGGGCGGCAAACACGCCCGCGTCATTGAGATAAGGACTGCCCGGAACCAGCCAAATCGCCTGGTAATCATTGAGGTTGTGCTGATCGAGCTCTGGCGTGGCGATCCAGTCGGCGCTGACGTTGAGGGAAAGGGTTTTTGCAGCGAGTTGTACAGCGGGAGGAATGGCCTGATGCGCAACGGCATTAGCACGGTAATCGCCAATCAGGGCGACACGAATCGACTTCATCATGACTACGTCCTTTCAGGGAAAAAAGGAGGTTACAGCAAAGTTAACCCGCTGTCTAAACGCCTTAAACGCCGATTTGTGCGGCTTTCGTTTCCACGCATTGCGCTTATGGCCGCCTATTTATCTGCCAAATAGGGTGTCAGATCGCGCTAATATTCGCCAGATGTCAGCTACGCAAACGTTTTCTTCTTTTACCCTGATAATTAATTCGTGGTTTTGTGCGCAGGATCAACTAATTAGCGTTCTGGAATCTTTTGACTGCTTATAACGCTCACCAATCAAGCTGTTGTGCTTATATTGTGCACAACAGCAATAATAATCTCTGTATAAATTATGAACTTTAGCGTTATGTTCTGACAAAGACTCTCTGAGCAGTTTATATCAGGAAAATGATCTTCCAGATCTGCATTTCACCTGTTTATCCTGATATAATGCCACCCAGCGAGATTTAACACTGATTTACAACTTTGTATAACGGCATTAACCCTACCTATTGCAAGTATTTCAGCGTGCAGAAAATGCTTGCCCTGTTGGACTGATTCAGCCAAATTAGTCGCCGTTTTTCCTTTCTAATAACAATGTTGCGCGGGATTACCCAGCCCGACGCAGACTTAATTCCTGTCGCAAAACAGGCTATGTTAAAACTGAGGTACAAGTGTCAACTGCAAACAAACACACTGACGGGGCGCCAAGCCTCAACGCTTTTAAGCAACCGAAAGCGTTTTATCTGATCTTCTCCATCGAGCTGTGGGAACGTTTTGGTTACTACGGCCTGCAAGCCATCATGGCGGTTTACCTGGTTAAACAGCTGGGCATGTCCGAAGCGGACTCCATTACGCTGTTCACCTCGTTTAGCGCGCTGGTGTATGGTTTAGTCGCCATCGGCGGCTGGCTCGGCGATAAAGTGCTGGGTACCAAACGCGTCATCGTGCTCGGCGTGATGGTGCTGGCGCTGGGTTATGCGCTGATTGCCTTCTCCGGCCATGACACCTCTATGGTGTACATCGGTATGGCGACCATCGCCGTTGGTAGCGGTTTGTTTAAAGCTAACCCGTCTTCCCTGCTGTCGACCTGCTATGAGAAAGATGACGCGCGCCTCGATGGTGCCTTCACCATGTTCTATATGTCGATCAACATCGGTTCCCTGTTCTCGATGATGCTGACCCCGTGGCTGGCGGCGAAATATGGCTGGGGCGCGGCGTTCTCGCTGTCGGTTGTCGGTCTGGTGATCACGCTGCTGAACTTCCTGTTCTGCCAACGTCTGGTGAAAAACTACGGATCCAAGCCGGATTTCGCCCCGCTGCAGATGGGTAAACTGTTGATGACGCTGGTTGGCATCGTGGCGCTGATTGCGCTGGCGGCCTGGCTGCTGCATCACCAGAGCATCGCACGTATCACCTTGGGCGTGATCGCCGCAGGTATCGTGCTGATCTTCGCTAAAGAAGCTTTCGCCCTGAAGGGAGCCGCACGTCGTAAGATGATCGTGGCCTTCCTGCTGATGGTAGAAGCGATTGTGTTCTTCGTGCTCTACATGCAGATGCCGACCTCACTCAACTTCTTCGCTATCCGCAACGTTGAGCACGCGATTCTCGGCATCACCTTTGAGCCAGAGCAGTTCCAGGCGCTGAACCCGTTCTGGATTATGCTGGCAAGCCCGATTCTGGCAGCGGTGTACAACAAGCTCGGCGATAAAATGCCGATGCCACACAAATTCGCCTTCGGTATGGTGCTGTGTTCCGCGGCTTTCCTGGTGCTGCCGTTTGGTGCCAAATTTGCCAACGAAGCCGGTATCGTCTCAGTGAACTGGCTGATCCTCAGCTATGCGCTGCAGAGCATCGGTGAGCTGATGATTTCTGGTCTCGGCCTGGCGATGGTGGCACAGCTGGTTCCACAGCGTCTGATGGGCTTCATTATGGGTTCCTGGTTCCTGACCACCGCGGGTGCGGCAATGATTGCCGGCAAAGTCGCGAACCTGATGGCGGTGCCGAGTGATGTAACCGATCCGCACACGTCACTGGCGGTTTACAGCCATGTGTTCCAGCAGATTGGTATCGCCACCGGCGTGATTGCCCTGCTGATGTTAATCACCGCGCCACTGCTGAACCGCATGACGCAGGATGATAGTCAAACTGAACTGAAACGCGCCAGCGCCAATCAGTAAGTAGAAAACCGGGCATGTCCCTACTGCCGCTCAGTTAAGCATTCTGTATGCAGGTGCGCATGAATGCGCACCCTACGAAAAACGCGCCAATCCTTTGTAGGGTCGCCATTTATGGTGACCGAAAGATGCGTAACTGACGAGCATTAGGGCGTGTCCCGGCTTTTTTCTGCCCGCCATTCACATTTCCTTTAACGATTTCTGCCGCCCACACTTCGCTTTTTGCTCGCTTAACTTCATGATGTCGGCTCACTGTTAATCAGAGTGGAATAAGCATGGACAGGTTTGATGAGCTTGAGGTGTTTGTCGCGGTTATCCAGCAAGGCAGTTTGGCCGGTGCCGCGCGTTTGTTACAGCGATCGCCACCGGTGATCACTCGCACCCTCAACACCCTTGAAGCCCGCCTCGCCACCACTTTGATTGAGCGCACCACGCGCCAGCTGGCACCCACCGAAGCCGGCTGGCAGCTGTTTGAGCAGGCACAACGCGTGCTGAGCGATTATCAGCGCGCCATCGACAGCGCTCACCATAGCGGCCTGCATGGCTTGCTACGTTTAACCGCGCCGGTGCAGTTTGGTCGTCGCCACGTGATGCCCTTGGTGAATGCCTTCCTGCAACAGCATGTGGAGATGCAGATTGAAGTGGTGCTCAGCGACAGCTATCAGGACCTGATTGAAAACGGCCTCGATATCGCGCTGCGCATTGGTGAATTGCAGGACTCTTCGATGGTGGCGCGTCAGGTTGGCACTGTGCGCTCGACGCTGGTTGCCAGCCCCGACTATCTGCAACAGGCTGGCACGCCTCTTCATCCCACTGAACTGACTCAACATGCGTTAGTAACGAGCCTGCGCCATACGCGCGAGTGGCGCTTCGCCCAGGATCTGCGCGTGCGCATTACGCCGCGTCTGCGGGTTAATGATGTGGAGAGCCAGCTGGAAGCGTTGCGCAGCGCACACGGCATTGGACGGCTGCTGTCGTATCAGGTTCTCGACGATATCCACAGCGGAAATTTGCTGCGTTTACTGCCTGAATGGGAACCGGCGCCGCTGCCGGTGCAATTAGTGACCCAGCGCGTGAAGAATATGACGCCTAAAGTGCGGCAATTTTGGGATTTTGCGCTCGAAAAGCTGCCATTACTGCCATGCTTTGCTGAATAAACCTGAACGGTGACCGCAATTCCTGATCGCAGTCACGGGTAAAAATCCCTGGCAGACTTATGCTGCTTCGATCACCACAACACTCAAGGAGAAGCCATGATGAAACTCTATTGTAAGCCCGGTGCCTGTTCGCTATCACCGCATATTGTCGCGCTTGAATGCGGACTCGACTTTACCCAGGTGAACGTTGACCTGCAGAAGAAAGTGACCGAGCAGGGAGAAGATTACTGGCAGATTAACCCGAAAGGACAAGTTCCGGCGCTGCAGTTTGACGATGGCAGCATCCTGACCGAAGGCGTGGCGATTGTGCAGTATCTGGCGGATCTCAAGCCGGATCGCAATCTGCTGGCCCCGACCGGCAGCCTGACGCGCTATCACACGCTGGAGTGGTTGAGTTTTGTCAGCAGCGAACTGCACAAAAGTTTTAGTCCGCTGTTCCGTCCGGATACGCCGGAAGATTATAAAACCATTGCGCGTGCGCAACTGGAGAAAAAGTATCATCAGGTGAATGAGGCGTTGCAGGATAAACAGTGGCTGCTGGGATTGCGCTTTACCGTTGCCGATGTCTATCTGTTCGTGGTGACGCGCTGGGCTAAGGCCATCAAGCTGGATTTAGCGGGACTGGATGCGCTGGATGCCTGGTTTAATCGGGTTGCGGAGCGCCCAGCGGTGCAGGCGGCGTTGAAGGCGGAAGGTTTGGTTTAACCCGGCGCAATTCTTCGTCGCATCGCTATTAATGCGAACGCCCCAGATCGTAGATACCGTCTTGCCA